>NZ_AXCC01000052.1:0-227794 GCF_000475315.1 Marinobacter sp. EN3 | reverse complement strand
CACGTTCGCCGGAATACGCATTTAATGATCAGAGAATCAGCGTTTGCATCAGCCAGAGCTTGCCCATACGAGTGTCGGTGGGCGTGTGCTGTCGTTCCCGCTTCTTTTGAAAACGGTAAACCAATTCTTTCAACGGCTCTTTTAAGCGATTGGTTATAGCCTTTGATTGAGTGCGGAGCGCCTGATTGCGTCGTGAATGCAAACGGATGTTTACCGCCATCGGGGTATCGCTGGTAGGTCAGGTAAAGCCGCCAAAGGTCGTTAAAGGTTTCACCAGCACTTCTTGGAAACCACCAAACCTGAAGAAAGTGGCGACTTTCATTGTCCTCTTTGGGCGCTTTCCAACCTGCATGCAGCGTATGGGATTTCGAATATTCAAATCGCGGTTGCATCCCATACTTGTTGAGCAACTCTTCGCGCCTGCTGGGGCCGTTTGGACGGGGCCGCCCTTTATCGGGATGAAAAATTTTGACCAGTGCGGTTCCGTCCTCCCACGGCACGACATCTTCTACCCAAAGGTGAAAGCACTCGCTGAGCCTGAGTCCGCCGTAATGCATCAGCATGGTAATGAGCACATTCTTCAGGTCCAGGCGCTCATGAACTACGTCGCTCATTTCAAAGCCATATCGCGTAAGGCCATTCCACAAGAGGTCGTCAATTCGTCCAGGAGGAAAGCTTTTCTTACCCTCATTGCCGTTAGAACGCGACACCCTCCTGGGCATAACCTTCCGGAAATAAGCAGGGGCTGGTTTGTTAGCCCAAAGGTGGGAAAGAAAAGCCCGCCGTTTCTTTTGGTAGAAGGCTGCGAGGCCCATCCACTCCTCGTAACGAGTAGGTTTCACCGTTGGGTTTATCTGAAGCTTTTTCTCTTCATACTGCTCAGAGAGCCAGTCTGTGTATTGTGTTATCAGGCTGATTAGAAAGTTCGCGTCCTTATCCTCGCGTGGTTTCCACCGCAGCCAACTCGGATCGCTACCGCCCTCGCCAATCGTTCCGGTGTAGAGGCTGTTTGAAAACTCCTGAAACAGTTGGTGAGGAGTTTCAAAGCAGTCTTTATTCTGATTCGTGTAATCGATGAGGAGTCGAACCGCAAACGCGCTCCTGTCTTTCCAGCTCCGAGATTTGTATCGATGAACGATCAAATAATCCAAATAACTTTTCAGCAAACCATCTTGGGTGACGATCACCGGAAGACTTATCTTCGTCCCCGTGTTGTCTACTTTGATATTTGCCTCTATGCAGACGCTGTTCAGCACGCAATTTCCAATTGGTAAAATAGTATGTTCGTAATTCCACTATATATGCATGTATGCTCAAAAAAAAACAGATTTCGATTTCTGGCATAGGTTTTTGATGCTTTTTAGGATATTTTTTCTATTCCACTAAGCAGCAAACAACATCGCGGGCCAGATGAATGGTTGCCGCCGTCAGGCCAGTGTGGATATGTGGCAAGATTTGTGCGGGTTGTGAAAAAATATGAGCTATCCCCCACACCCGATGAAAAGGCGTGGGCGACAAGGTTTCTAGAAGGCTGCCGGTAGGATATCAGGCGGGCAAAGACTCAATATGTGCGGACGTTTTGTGTTTCATACACCCCTAAATCTCATTGCCAGGCGATATTGGGATTACCAAATGGCTACCGGGAATATGGTGGCCCGTTACAACATTGCTCCAGGTACCCAGATTGCGAGCATTCGACAGACTCCATCTGGGGAGCCTCGTTTTGACTATGCCTGGTGGGGATTTCGACCTTCCTGGGCCGATAAGAAGGCGCCAGCGCCTATCAATGCTCGCATCGAATCAATCAAAACGTCCCGCTACTTCCAAGAAGCTTTCAACCACCAACGCTGCGTGATTCCGGCCAACGGCTGGTATGAATGGAAGCGATTGGAGAATGGCCAGAAACAACCCTACTACATCACGTGCTCAGATCTTGAAAGAGGTGAAGCCCTATTCTTTGCTGGCATCTATACGCCAACAGGGGAGGGTACTTCCCTTCGGGTGGCAATCATCACTGAGCCAGCAACGAAGAAGATTCATCACATACACGACCGACAGCCAACGCTTGTCCATCCAGGCTCCTTGAGTCAGTGGCTCGACCCCGCCCAAACGGCTGATGAACTGAGGGGGAAAATAAGGAGGACCTCAGGGGATAGCCTGGCTTACTGGCCGGTCTCAACAGACGTTAACCGGTCTAGTCCTGATAACAATGGGAGTTCTCTGATCGACCCACTCTAATAGCAGAGCTTCACTCAACAAAATTGGGGCAAATGTGGTCTGCGGAGACCGAGCCAGTAATCTTTCTAAAACAAACGTGTGGCAGGTGATGGAATAGTTTGATGGGCGGATGCTCTGGTGGGACCGATGTGGTGGAGGGGGCTATCTCGCTGGTGAGATAGCCGCTTTGCCAGAGCGGTTGGTAAGGCCGCTATGAGCCACACAGATTGCGCAGAACAATCCTAATCCACTTAACCTTTGAAACCAAATTTAATCGTAAGCATTTCGCATTGGGAATGCCCAGGGCGTTGTTCAGCATGATTGTTGGTGATGTTTCTGAAACTTGGCTTTTAGTTTGTCATAGGATCGGGGAGCCACAACTCTGCACTGGCAGAGCTTGGGCCAGTCGAGACGATGGGGCCCAGCCAGGGCTAGTAAGGGCCAGTGAGGACCAGTAAGGGCCAGTGAGGACCAGTGAGGACCAGGGTGGACCAGGGTGGACCACACCTGTGGATAACTTTTATATTCATCGATTGAACCAAGTGATCGGTGCCACAGTCTTTAACTGCTTCTTTTAGATCGGAGCACGGCTTCAGGTAGGTGGCTGAGTGAAATGGAAATGATTGTCGCCGGGTCTTGAGTGGTATCGCGTGGCGGGCCTACGGCCCTTGCTTCCGGCCTTAGGCCTCCCTTCACGACTAGGCGGAGCCTAGTCGCTCAGTTATCGACTCAGCCATTGGCTTCGTCTCAATTCTGTGCTGGAACCAAAGCGCAATGGTTGTGGTCGTTGATTACTGTCGAGTATTGGCGTCTGCGGATACTTCTTCCGCTAAATTAGGTATTAGTTTTGGCGCTCGCGGCCCTGCCGGTGAGATTTGAGCAACGAGCGCATCCCGTTCCAGTTCCGCATTGCGTTCTCGTTCAAGTGCGATCTGCTCTCTCAACTTATCGGAATCTTGCGCGTGGTTTTGATAGGTTTCTTTAAGTTCGCTGCGAAGATCTTGAATCTCCTTTCTCGACTCTAGTAGTTGAGCTCGTAAATCATCAAGCTGCGATTTCAGATCGATAGCTTTTTCGTATTGTGCTTTGAATTTTTCCTCAGCAATTGCAGCCTCTCGTTCTGCATTTTGCTGGGAGGCTTTCGAGCTCTCCATTGTTTGTTGGAGTTCGTGTAGTTTGGTTTTAGTTTCTGAAGAATGAGCTTCGGCCTCCTTTTGGAAGGCGGCGAGTCTTTCGCTGAGGCTTTCGCATTTCAACTGTGCAGTTGCTAGTTGGGTTCTGGTTTCTTCCGAGGCCGCATGTGTGTGGCTCAGCTGGACTTCGAGTCGTTTGATCTCATCGAGTCGAGCCGTGGCCATCGTTTTATATTCATCGCGCTCCCGTTCGAGAGCCTCGATACTAGATGTCAGCTCTAAAATCTGATCCTCAAATTCAAGGCACTGGTCGACATGATCATCCATATCTGAGCGTGTAACAGTCAACTCAGCTCTGATGCTTGAAGTAGCTTCGTCTACCTGGCGATCGATTTCTTCCGCGAAGGAATGAATAAGGGCCGGAGGGAGTTGGTAGTCGGTTACTACAGTCTGTCGGCGGTTCTTTCTCCATGTTTGCAGATGCTTTTGAATCGTTGCGAAGCTCCCTGTTCCTAGCTTTGCTCTGACTGCTCGATTGGTGGGAACTTCTCCGGATGCTGCAATAGTGTCAGCGGCGGTGAACACTTCTAATTCCGTTAGACCTTTTGACATATAACATTCCCCAAAACGTGATTGATCGATGCATCAACGCTGATACAAATCGGTATGCCTGGCCTGTCAGGCGATCATCTAAAAGTATACGGCCGGAAAATGGCCAATTTGGGGGGTGTACACGCTTGTACAGGATGTCCAGACAGGTTGGGGTGTCAGTCGAGATGAGGTTGGTTTATCCATGAATGTGAGAGGCTGCAGTCTACAGCTGCTACTGCTCGGAGCTCTGGGCAGTAGCACTAAGGATGGACTCCAGTAGGTGATTAGGATTTTGATTCGGCGACCACCCCCTAACTTTGACCATCACCGTCTAGGCCCCTTTAAACAAAAGCGGACATTCGAGTAAGGCTGTTCTCCAGGGCCTATAAGCTAACCACGACCATTTCATCCGGTATGATTGCCAGTCGGCAGAATGAAACGGCTAGCCAGCAGATGCTGTCCAGCCGTTAACGCCATCAGTCCACCCACAAATTCAGGGCTGCCGATGGCGGCTGATCTTTTCTGGCTTAGCTTACACCTTGTTCGAACGATTACGAGCGCACTTGAAAAAGACGTCCTTCAAACGGATCAGTGCCAGCTGAAGCTGGTCAAGGTTGGCGCGGTCGTCACTCGCAACACTCGCCGAATCCGAGTATTGGCAATTGAAAACTACCCCAAAGAGAGCAATTCGCGGGTCTAGTAGGCCGCTTGGTTCTGGGGTAGATTCCCGCACCTGCGCGCTCATAGTGGTATACCGCCTGCCCAGTCAGCGAGACTTGTGTGCTGCGTAGCAATGAGAAGTCCGGGCTAAAGAAGTGCTGGGCTACTCAGATCCATTATTTTCTGGGCCTGCTCCCAAGATCGATGGCCTCCGAAGCGGATTCCACCACGGTCGATATTGACTACCGGGTCATTCGGCTTAGGTGACCGCGATATGGGAATGTATATTACGTAGGGTTTAAAGCCACGATACGGCTCATCGTCCAAGCCTGACTCCAAACCTGTCATAAAGCGAGCCAGATTAACCGACTTGGCAGCATCATAAATGGTTTGATTTTTGTCCTCATCGGAAACGCTACCTGCCAGACTGCATCCGTAATGGCTCTCAAGCTCATGTTGGCGGAGCTTGTTCACAGCCCTGATATCAAAGCACCATAACTCAGTTTCGCGCTTGTCATCGCCATACAAATATTCTGGCCTGTAGCGCCTTTCGTTTTCATCGTAGATATAGGCAGCCCTACCCATAGGGCTACCGAGATATTTGGTTAACTTTTGAAGCGGTACGTCATTGATCGGTATGTCTGCTGTTATACGATCATCTCCAGGGGAATACCGTAATACTCGGTCATCGAGAAAGAAAAGGATGTCTTTGTCTGGGGTTAAAACCGGTGCGCCAATAAATACACGCTCTCCGTCGGTGGACTGCTTTGCTTTAATCTTGTCGGGGTACTTCTGGACGATGGCTTCAATCTCGTTTTTTAGGATGTGGTCAGAGTATTTATCGAGTTCTTCCGAGGAAAACGAGCTCGGCGCTATGTCGCCTACTTTTGCAAGCTCTTTTTCCATTCCCACCCATTCGGGAATTTTTCGTGCCTCCGCCAATGCCTGGCTATTCCGTTCGGACTTTTTGCGAATATCCTCTGCCCGAATATTTTCCTGGGCGCTTTCACTGATAATCTTTCGTAAGCCCCAGAAAAATACCCAGCAAGGCATCGTGACGACAAGGACTACCGAAGCCATCTTCATGGAACTGGCTAAATCATAATTATTGCCCCACGTGAGTAGGTCTAGGACCCAGCGTAGAGCACCCGCAACCCCCGTGTTCCCATGGGCCAGGAACCAGGAGACAACATTCCTGTCGATCCACTCAAAAGCGTAAAGGTGTGCCAACACATAAAGTGCCCAATGCAGAGGAGCGGAACGAAACATCATTTGCTGCATGGCGTCGCCAGCGCGGCCATCGTGGTAAACCAGGAATCGATACATCAAAATACCTTCTTAGTCGTTTGACAAGGGTGATCCGGTAGCAAAGATTATCAGCTACCAGACTACTGAACACTTTGAAATGATCACTGATCGGATTTCTTTAACTGGCACTCCCCCGGTATTCTGACTGCCCAACATCAAGCCCCAGTTTATGGCTTGCGTGATAGATGTCTGTTAGGTCTAGGAGCAGATTTTCATAATGCATGCTCACGTAATATTCATGAAGATCGGCGTATGTGCTCTCTTCGAGCTCCTCTGGTTTCGATTTCATTGTTTCTATGTCTAGGTCTAACTCTCCGAGATTCCAGATCAGCTTCAACACTGAGTTTGGACATAACACCATTAGACCCGGAGAGTTCCTCAGTTCCTTTATTGTGTTTGGCTCTTTAATTCTAAAGTGGTCGAGGCCGTCAAAACTCATGTTGATATCCCCGAATTGATCTGGGTCGTTCTTTACTCGCTCTTCTACGGTTCGCTCTAGCCCATCCAAATCATTTCGTATCCAGGCGAATATTGCTGTGTGCTGGCTGTTACGCAAGTTCATTTTTTCTTTCATTTCAATTCCGCGCTGCCAGGCGGGTATCCAGATCGCGATTGCTACTGCTATGAGTGTCAAAAACACTCCGGATACCCCTATTCCAATATCCCAATAGTCTTTAATGGTGAGAGCTTGCTGGGGGTCCACCGGATCCTCCATGACGGATGTTTGGTAAGAGCTTTCAGACGTGTATTCGCTCTGACAAGGATACACTCAAAACAGTGGTTAGCGTGATCGGTGTGTTTGAAGAAGTTCGAATCGCTCCAGTAGGCACGGAATCTCCGTCCCCGAAAAAGAGGCCTTACGAAGTGAACCTGCATGTTCGCTTTGCGACCGTAGCTTGCGTTTGTACTTCCGCCAATCAATCTGCGAGCATCCCGGTTTCAATCGCAATGTTGACTAAAGTTTTCCGCCCCAGGTATGTCGCCAGTGCGCCGTCGCCAATCGCTGAATCCCTCACTCCTTAGTTCTGCCGGTTAAGTTCGACTCGTTCTCGTTAGTCCGGAGGCCACCCGGAATTTCCGATGATGTCAGCACTATCTAGCAAGCAGGCGGGCACTCTTCAGTGCCAACGGCCGGCTAAACTATGAGCTCAAGAACACTTTTTCGTTTAATCGTTCCTGTATCGATACGTATCACTGTAACGATACAGTTTGATACGTGGTGGTCCCATGATATGTAACGATACAGTGATATGTATCGTTACAGGCGCGGAGCTTGTGGCTCAGTTCAGTGGTCTGTCGGTCAAGGGGCTGGTAGGGCTGAGTGGCCAATTCAGGGGCCATAGACTCTCAGGACTCGATTAGGTGGGCCGCCGTCCATATTCAGGCCAGATGAGCCTTTCTTTTTGCCAGTCCTACTGTGACATGCCATTTGCTATGAGAATGATGGGAAGAGGTGGGATGACGGCGGATATGGTGGGACAGCCGCGTAATTAAAGGCCTTCAAGGGAAGGTAAAGCGCAATTTAAGGAAACTGCCACGGACGCTTGGATTAACGCAAAAATGACGCCGTGGCGGATGGATTGCGACAGTTGCAGCTTTTCACATCTCGCCGCCCGCCCAGATCACCTTCCCCATTATAAACAAGTCCTCGATTTCTTTCGACGAAAGGTGCTGGTCTGCGTAGGCCTGGTTGTCGCACCTGAAAATAATGCCGCCCGTGAAGTGCCGCTGAACGCGCCTAACAGCGATCTCGCCATCAATCATCATGGCGTAGATTCCATCGGTGGCAAAGGAATCCCTGGTGCCATCAATCACGACGAGGTTTCCTTCTCTGACAGTCGGGGACATGGTGTCATCCGGCACCCTGGTAAACACCAGGTCTTTGGGTTGCACACCCTTGCGCTCCAGCCACTCCCTGGTGAACGTCAGACCGTCAATGCCCGCCGATTCCGCGATGAAGCGCCCGGGGTCCATGGTGCCCCGGGGTAGCTGAGCCCTTACAACGTCCAGGCCTTTGCTGGCCATGAGGTCAGCAAGGTCGCGGGCCTGCTCTGTTTTCCCGCTGCGCAGCCGCGCCTCCAGGAGACTGAAGAAGTTGGCGCCGGTCTTCTCCGCGAACACGGCCAGAAAGTCGACGTCTGGCAACGACTCCTCTCTCTCATACATTCCAAGTGCGCCATGACTGACGCCCAGGACTTTGCAGGCGTCTTTAACCGGCCCCAAATTCGCCTGGGCGCGCCACTCCTTCAGCATTTTCCCCAATTTTTTTGGTTCCAACTTAAAAGCCCTCCGAAAGCTGGAACTAAATTATGGTTCCAGCTTTGTTTTTATCCGAGAAAAACCAATAACTTGGCTTATCTTCGATTAAAAACCCAATTTGTTTAAAGCTGGAACCATTTTATAGTGGTTGACAGCCATATTTATTGGGCTTACCGTATAAAACTATGAACAGACCTATACACCCAAAAAAAGCCAGCCTTCCCCAAGACTGGCACCCCGCAGACATCAAGTGCGCCCTCGAAAAGGCGGGCTGGACGATGCGGAAACTTTCCATTCACTACGGCTATGCGCCCACTCTGGTCAGGCAGGCCCTGGATAAGCCCTACCCGAATGCAGAGCGGATCATTGCCGAAGCGCTTGGAGTGTCCCCGGAAACCATCTGGCCAAGCCGATACGACGACCGCAGGCCACTGAGAGGCGTTGGAGGCGCCCCGACCCATAATCCTGGTTCGAAAAGACCAAGAAAGTTATCCGAAAACCAACAAAACAAGTCTACTACACGCAGCAGTTCCATCAATGTAAACATTGAGGGGGGTGCGTAGACATGAAAAAAGTCCGCGACTCTCTAACCCTGGATCTCTTCCAGATCCCGACACCCACTGCACCGACTGCCGGCAACCTCGACCTGGACCTGCCGTTGCGCGAAGCGCTTTCCGATGCGCTCCGCCACGCAGACCAGGACCGGCACCCACGTCGCTGCCGAGATGAGCCGCCTGACCGGGCGCGAAATCAGCAAGTACATGCTGGACGCGTACACCGCAGAAAGCCGGGCCGACCACAACTTCCCGTTCCGATACGCCGCCGCCTTCGAGCAGGCCACGGGATCCTATTGCCTGACCAACCTGCTGGCCCGGTACCGGGGCTGCTCCGTTCTGGTGGGGGATGAGGCAGTGCTGGCCGAGTTCGGGCGCATCGAAAAAATGGAGGCTGACCTGAAAAAGCAGAAAGTCGCCCTGAAGCGGTACCTGGAGGCCCGTAAATGAGAAGTCAGAAGCCGGTTTACAGCCAGCAGGAAATCGCCGAACTGGCAGGACTCACACGGCGAGCCATCAACAAGCGGGCCGCCAACGGGCGCCCGAAGAAAGGTGAGCGCCCGTGGCCCGTGGCCGAGCGGAAGCCTGTCCGGGGTGGCGAGGCCATCTTCCACGCGTTCGATGATCTGCCGAAAGACCTGCAGAAAAAGCTGGTCAATGCGGAAGAGTCCACCCGGCTGACGGCTGAGATCGTTGCCCTGGAGGAACGCAAGGCAAGGGAGGCTCAGGAGGCTGCCGAAGAGATGGCTGAAACCGAGGCAGACAAGCGCTTGCGCTCCGAGAAGGAGCGGCTCCAGCGCATTGCCGATGGACGAGCCAAGTTCTCCGCCCTGCCGAAGAAAAGCCGGAAGCGCCAGCGGGCGGAGGCCCGCTACTGGATTGTTCGAGCTGCTGCTCACCACATGCGCGAAACCGGCCTGACCAAGCGCCAGGCCCATGGGGATTTCGCGAACCAGGTAAACCGGGGGGGTATCACGCCGCCGGCCTGGATCATGGAGCACATCAACCACCGGGCCGGCCGCCCTAGCCTCAGTGAAGGTTCCATCCGGCGCTGGGACTGGCAGATGCATAACGGCGGCATCTGGGCCCTGACGGATGGCTACGGCACCCGCGCAGGGCAGTCCAAGATCTTCACCAACCAGCGCCTGTACAAGGTGGTTCTGGGGGCGATGGTGAAATACCCCCAGATCAAGGCCAAGCGCATCAAGGAATTCCTGGAAGCGGAATATCCGGACCTCAACATCGTGTCGCTGCGCCGTATCCAGGCGTTCATGTCGAGCTGGAAAAAAGAGCACGCGCAGCTGTGGACCTACATCACCAACCCGGACCGCTGGAAGAACGTGTACATGTCCGGCTTTGGCGATCAGGACGAGCACATCGTGCGCATCAACCAGCTCTGGGAGCTGGATTCCACACCGGGCGACTGGGGGCTGATCGACGGTCGCCATACGGTGGTTGGCGCCATCGACCTTTACTCGAAGCGCACGAAGTACTTCGTCAGCAAGACCTCTACAGCAGCTGCTGTCAAGCAGCTTACCCGCCGCTGCATCCTGGACTGGGGCGTGCCGGAGGGCGTGAAAACCGACAACGGTAAAGACTACCTGGCGGATGAGTTCACTGGCCTGCTGCGCGATCTGGAAATCAACCAGTACGTGTGCCTGCCCTTTGCCTCCGAGGAAAAGGCCAGCATTGAGCGTGCTTTCCAAACCATGAGCCACGGGTTGCTGGAGCTACTACCCGGGTTCTGTGGCCACAACGTCGCCGAGAAGAAAGAGATCGAGGCCCGCAAAGCCTTTGCCAAGCGTGTCATGGAGGGCGGTGAGATCGAGGTTCAACTGACAGCGGCTGAGCTGCAGGAGAAGCTCGATCAGTGGGCGGACCACGTGTACGCGCACAACCCCCATTCCGGCCTGAACGGAAAGACCCCCTGGCAGGTGGCGAACGAAAGCCCGCACGAGATCCGCCGAATTTCCAACGTTCACGCCCTCGATGAGCTGCTGGCCCCGGTGGCTGGCACCCGCGTTGTCGGCAAGAAGGGCATCCAGTTCGATACCCGCTACTACCGGGACCTCAACGGCGAGATGGGCCTGATGGAAGGCAAGCAGGTCGAGCTGCGGTACGACGAGCAGGATATCGGCCGCCTGGCCGTCTACGCCGATGGGCGGTTCCTGTGCTGGGCGGTGTGCCCGGAAGTGGAAGGCATCAGCAAACAGGAAATGGCCGCCGCGATCAAACGCCGCCAGAAGAAACTGGTGGCCGAGCAGGCCCGGGAAATCAAGGCCTTTGGCAAGGAAATCAAGAAGGACATTCCCCAGGCGGTACTGGAACACCGGATTGCCCAAAGCCAAAACATCGAGGCCGTTCAATTCCGCGCCACCGAATACTCAACCGACCGACTGGAGCAAGCCGGCCTGGCTGCTGGCCGCGGCCGCCAACCCGAGCGCCAGGTGTCTGAAAAAGACCGCGAGATGGAGGCGCAGTTCAAGTCGGAGTTTGAGCAGGAAGTCCGCGTGGCACCGGTAACTCCTATTCGCCAGGACACGCCCGAGCAGCGGTTCCGTCGTTGGCTGACGATCGACGAGAAACTGCAAGCCGGGGCGACTGTGCCTCCGGAAGACGAGCGCTTCCACCGGCTTTACCCGGAGAGCGCGGAGTGCAAGGCAATGAAGGATTTTTACGAGGATTTCGGCCAGATCAAGGGCGCTTGAACTGGCCTTTAAGAGACCGCCCGCGCGGCAACGCAGGCGAGAAGGTACTACCCAAAAACGGAGAAAATGATGTCGCAATTCGAACCACAGGTCAACTTGACTACCGCACCACTGACCAACGTGGCCCGGTGCAACGGCGCCCTGCAGACCGCCATGAACCGGCCCTCTCACCTGCCTGGCCTGGTGGCCTTTTATGGGCCTTCCGGCTGGGGCAAGAGCACAGCAGCGGCATACTGTGCCAATCGCCACCGTGCCTATTACGTGGAGTGCAAAAGCTCCTGGACCAAGAAGGCGTTGCTGTCGTCGATTCTTACCGAGATGGGCATCGCCCCCGCCAAAACCCTTTACGAGATGGCCGACCAGATCAGTGAACAGCTGGTGCTGTCGGGCCGCCCGCTGATCATTGACGAGATGGATCACATCGTCACCAAAAAAGCGGTGGAAGTGATCCGCGACATCTACGAATCCAGCAATGCCGCCATCCTCCTGATCGGCGAGGAGCTGCTGCCCGCCAAGCTTCGCGAGTGGGAACGCTTTCACAACCGAATGCTCAGCTGGGTACCGGCGCAGCCGTGCGATCTATCCGATGCAACGCAGCTGGCAAAACTCTATTGCCGGGAAGTGACGATTGCGGAGGACCTTTTGGAGAAGGTCGTTGACGTTTCACGCGGGGCCGCCCGCCGAATCTGCGTGAACATCGAACTGATCCGCCAGGAGGCCTTGGGCAACGGCACCGACGAGATGGACCTGGCCACCTGGGGAGACCGTCCCATCTACAGCGGCGAAGCGCCGAAACGGAGGGTGTAACTGATGCCGCGCAAGCCTATACACCTCAGCGCCAACGCCCGTCGGCCGGAAGGCCGCCAGGTAATCTGGGAAGCTATCCGGAAGCTCCGCCGTTTCCGGCTTGCGGATCTGGAGGATGCCACCCGGATCAATGAGAAAACGCTGCACACATACGTGCATGGCCTGACCAACGCCGGTTACCTGGCGCAAATTGACCCGCCGGTACCGCCGAAGGATCCGCGCAGCGTCCCCCTCTGGTGGACTCTCCAAAACGACTGCGGCATTGAGGCCCCGCGCGTCACAAAGGACGGCAAACCGGTTACCCAGGGCCGGGGTCGTGAGCAGATGTGGCGCACCATGCGCATTGTTGGCGAATTCAACTTCCGCGAGCTGGCTGTGCAGGCCAGCACTGATAGCCACCCAGTGAAAGAGAACGAGGCCAAAGACTACGTTCACCACCTGAACAAGGCCGGTTATCTGGCTTGCGTGAAGCCCGGCCAACCTGGAAGAGCGGCCAGGTACCGGATGATTCCCAGCCGTTATTCCGGCCCGCAAGCGCCGATGGTGCAGCGCATCAAACAGGTCTTCGACCCCAACACCGGCACTGTGGTCTGGCCGAAGGAGACAAACGATGAGTGATTGGCTTCGGAGTCTTGAGACCGCCTGCAGTCACAGCAGCCAAAACCGCGTTGCCAAACGGTTGGGCGTGTCGGCAGCCATGATCAGCCAGGCGCTCAAGGGGAAGTATCCGGGCGACCTTACAAATCTTCGCAAGCGCGTTGAGGGAGAGCTTATGGGTGCGTCGGTTGACTGCCCTGTGCTTGGCCGGATCTCGGTTCGTGAGTGTCTGGACTGTCAGCGCCAACCTTTCGCTGCCACAAACGCGCAACGCGTCCGGCTATACCGAGCATGCCGCAGCGGCTGTCCGAACAGCTCGATTGAGGAGGATTAAGTTATGGCACATCTAACCCGCGCCACAAACCCTGACGAGGCGGCAATCGATGCCCGATTTGACAGTGATGCTGCAGACCCTGTGAGGCCTGTTTCTTTGAACATTCATCAGCTCAGTGATGAGGATTCAGCAGCTTCTCTGTGCCTTGAGCTCTCTCTGGATGAGGCCGCCAATATCGCAAACAACCTGCTAGTCGCGGTGGAGTTCGCGAAGCGTTATCAGAAAGCTGGAGGTGACCTGTGAGCCGCATGTACCCAACCGCCTATCTGGAGCACCACGCCGACGTGTACGCAGCGCACCTGGTGCACAAGCACGGAGTAACGCTGGATCAGTACCTGGCGGATCCGGGCCGGTATGAGCACCTGCTGGGTGCTCCGTTCCCTCTGACGCCAGCGCAGACAAAGGTGCGCGTGCGGCTGATCCGTGAAGAGGTCCTCCAGGAGCAAGCCGAGGAAATCGCCCAGCAGCTGGACGGCCTGCCACGGAACAACGTGCGGCCGTTCGAGCCACTGCACCACAAGCGCCACCCCAAACGCCGTGGCATTGCGAGCTGCCGTAACCGCTCGCTTAAACCGACCAAACCCCTAACCACATGAGGCAGAGCCCTATGAACATGCAAGCCAACAACGCGGACCAATTCCGCCGCAACGCCAAGGGCCACCTGGTGCCCGTGGACCAGATCAAGGATATCGACCGGCTGCGCGATGACCTGGTGCAAGAAGTCATCGGCAAGGTGATGGCGCTGCAGGAAGAAATGCGCCGCGTGAAAGCGCAGATCTCCACCGAAGTGGAGGCGTTCCTGGAACTGTCCGCCCGGGAGTACGACACCAACTACGGCGGCAAGAAAGGCAACGTCACGCTCTCATCGTTCGATGGCCAATACCGGATTGTGCGCGCCGTGGCAGATCACCTGGCGTTCGATGAGCGCCTGCAGGTGGCGAAGGAACTGATCGACCAATGCATCCATGAGTGGACGGCCGGCAGCAGCTCCGAGGTTCAGGCGCTTGTGGAGCATGCCTTCCAGACCGACAGCGCCGGCAAGATCAGCACCGCCCGGGTCCTGGGCCTGCGCAGCCTGAACATCAAGAACGAAAAGTGGCAGCAAGCCATGCAGGCCATCATGGATTCCATCCAGGTGACCGGCAGCAAGAGCTACCTGCGGTTCTATGAACGCCAGGGCGAGGACGGCGCTTATCGCCAGATCTCGCTGGATGTGGCGGCCCTGTAGGGAGTGCCGGCAATGAATTACTACGAAGCGAAGTTTGCGAGGGAACGGAAGGATCGGCCAAGCGATTGGCTGATCGTCCAGGTTGGCCGGTCCTTCCGTCTGCTCCAGGTAGCCCAATTTTAAAAGGATCTAAGCATGAGCAAAGAAAAGAAAGCCAAGCCCGAAACCGGCGCTGTAAACGGAGCAACCATTGAGATCCAGCAGCTTCCCGAGGGATTGGCGATTGCAGTGGAGTTTCACGGTGACGCGGTTGACGAGAGTCAGCGGGAAGGAATGAAGAAACTAGCGCTTGTTGGCGTTGAAGCCATGCGTGATTGGATCCGGGAACGCTATGAGGTCACAAATGAGGAAGTGCTTCGTCGGCCTAATTACCAGGATCAGAAGCCCAAAACCCATTGAGCGAAACGCCCCCAGCCGGGGCGTCTGCCAGGCGTGGTGGCCTGGCACTGATGAGCAGCCGAACCGGAGGGAGCTATGCCCCCCATGACAAAGACCACAGAGCTAGGCACCGAACGGCGCTGCACCAAGTGTGACGAGTTCTGGCCGGATGATGCCGAGTTCTTCTACACCAAACACGGTAAGACACAGCAGCCCTGTAAAGCCTGCTACGCGCAATTGCCATCCAGGGCGGCCCGGAAAAGGAGAGCTGTAAGCCATGGCCAAGACAGATGCCGAACGCAAGCAGGCCCAGCGCGAACGGAACAAACACCTGCGCATGCAGCGCATGGAGCTGAATCTGGCCTGGGGTGAGCGAGAGCTGATCGCCAGCAATGCCGAAGCCCGGGGCTTTACGGATCAAACCGAGTACCTGGTGAGGCTGGTGTTGGACGACGCGGACCGAATCGAGCGTGACCGGTCACGAAATAAAGAAAATGATCGAAGGGGCGCCTCATGAAGGCATTCGGATTTAATGAAACTGACATTCTGCGCGGTGAAATGCAGGCGGCCCAGGTGGATGCCTGGATTATCAAAGAACGCCCGGAATGATGCGCAGGCGAGCAAGGCTGGGAGTTTGCATCACCCCGCTTTGCAGAAGCCAAAGCGGAGCTGATTCGACGTATGTGGGAAGACGACGTTGACGCTGATTTGATCTCCCAGGTAAAGGCCCTTAAGGCCCATTACATCCCAGTGGAGGATTGTCGATGAACAAGTGGCAACAGATTGAAGACAGGCTTTCAGGGGTATTTGGCAGTGTGAAAGCTTTCGCTGGAGGCCATGAGATTAGCCTCGAAAAGCAGGTGGACAAGGAGCGTCTTGTAGTCGCGGTGTATGTGGACGGCTGGATAAGAGGTGAGTGGACACGGGCCACAGCCGACGGCGAGCCTGAAAATCCTCAGGCAATGTTTTGGAAGCCCTATCGCACCCGGCCATGGAAGCTGAGCCAATACAAAGACCTTAAGAAGGTTTTCGGAAAGAAAAGGGCAGACGAAATGACGGCACTGAAAACCTGCGCATTCATGCCTTACTGGAACACACCGAAGAGCCTGGTTCGGCACCTGAAAAAGCACTTCCCGGATCTGGAGATCCTGGAGCCTGATTTGGATGCCAGCAAATGACCGCGACAAACCGTAAAAAAGTCCTGGCTCAGATCCACATTGCCCGCAAGCAACTGGCGCTGGACGAAGACACCTACCGCCAGATGATCGCTACCGTCACTGGCGGCAAGCGTTCCTGCTCAGACTGCAACGTGGCAGAGCTTTACCAGGTGCTTCAGCACCTCAAGGATCGCGGCTTCAAGGCCCGGCCAAAGAAACGGGTTGCCCAGCACCCAGGCACTCCTCACAACCTGGACCGGGAGCCGATGCTCCAGAAAGTGGAGGCACTACTGGCCGAGATGAAAGCGCCTTGGAGCTATGCCGATGCGATCGCAAGGCAGCAAACCGGCATTGCCAAGGTGGCCTGGCTGAAGAAGCCGGAACATCTGCGGGCGCTGATTGCAGCCCTGGACGTAGAGCTGGAAAAGCGCCGGCTGTTGGACTCACTGGAGACGGCCATGAAGGCACGGGCCATGTCGCTGGATGACATCGAACGGCTGCATCCGGAACTGCCTCAGAACTGGCGCAGAAACCGGAAGTGTCTGGGCCGCCTTTGCGCTCACTACATGATGCCGGACGCGTGGCTGGAAGCGCACCGGGAGGGCGGTAGCCAATGAAGCTAGGCCGCTGCCCCATCTGCCACAGCCACATTCAGCTGGAGGCGCTCATCCAGGACGACGCCGGCAGCGAGCTGCTGGGTCTTCTGTCTGGCCTGGGGCGCCCATTGGCACGTCCGCTGGTTCAATATCTGGGCCTGTTCCGTCCTGCCAAGTCAGACCTCAGCAACGCCCGTGCGTTGCGCCTTGCCCAGGAAACCCTGGAACTGGCAGACCGTGACAGCCTGGTGGCCGCCCTGCAGGACACCATCCGCAGCATTCACGACAAGCGCACCAGGGGCCAGGTGCAGCCTCTGAAGAACCACAACTACCTCAAGCAGGTGTTGGCCACGGTGGCACCTGAGGCCCGCAAGCCAGCGGCAGAGGCGGACAACCGCCGGCCAAACGTGACCGAGAAGAAACAGGGCATGGAGGAAACACCCGAACAGGCCCAGGCAGCATGGCGCCGGAATATGGAAAAACTGGGTGTAGATCCTGACAAGTTCACCACCAACCGGAAGACCGGAGGCTGATATGACCACCTGGGACACCGACTACTTACCGCCATCCCTGTGTGAGCTGGTCGACGTGATCGGCCTGCAGGCAACGCAAAGCCTTGTCAGCGAGTACGGCGGCGTGCGGCTGACGGTGCCCACCAAGATGCCGGAGGACCACCCGCTGGCCGATCTGCTCGGCATCGATGCCGCCCGCAAGCTCTCCCACCACTACGCCCAGGAGCGCCTGGACGTACCCAATGCCAAGGCCGCCATCATGGCAGTGCGTAACCAGAACATGCGTCAGGAGCACGCGGACGGCGACTCGGCCAGGGTGCTGGCCCGCCGGTACCGGCTCACCGAACGCCGGGTGTGGGAGATCCTTTCAGAAGGTATGCCGGACGATCGCCAGGCGGATATGTTTAGTGAGGGTGAGGCACGGTGAGCCATAACCTGGCCAGGCAATCAGCGGAGGCCCGGGCCGATATCGAGCGCAAAAAGAGGCGCTGGCACGAAGCATGGCTTATGGTCCGGAACCGCCACCCGCAGTGGATCCGGCATTGGTTGACCACGATTGAAGATCAGAATGAAAAAGACGACTGGCGGCACAGACTCAATACTTTGCGCCAGAAAGGCTACACTTGTCGGCTTTTGGACAGGAGATAGTAATGAAGATATTGGGAGTTTTCTTTTTGGTGTTGGCATTTATTGCTTTCTTTGCCGCTATCGTTGGCCTCTTTTCACCGAGGCTGGTTTTGCGACGGTCTTATGTCCAAACTCGAACGATGGCTTTTGGTGGATACCTCCTGCTGAGTTTCCTGCTGACCGCTGTCGGCGCTGCTATTGCAATTAATTACTCGGTTGAGGATGAAACACCGAAACAGGGATTAAAGTCGGAGCCCAAAAACCCGGTGGTAGTGAGCACCACACCGGCTGACAAGACTATTCCAGACATTGCAGAGGGGGCGGAGTCGCTTTCTGACAAACCAGAGCCTGTCGAAATTGGACACTTCTATGTTCTCAAAGATGGCAGCAAATACGGCTACCAGCCCGTAACCAGCCAATACGAAAGAGATTCAGGGCAAGCAACGAGCAAGCTGGTGATGGCCCGTTACTTTGGCAGGAAGGATGACACCTATCAGATCGATATGATCGACGGTAACTTTCATCACATCGTTGAATGTGAGCGCCCATGCGAGTATCTGAAGATCATGATTTTCTACAAAGACGACCTTGAACGCACCGACTATATGAAATCAGAGGTTGGAACCATTGCCTGGTCCATCCTGCAAGATGCGGTTAATGGCCATCTGGATATTCATACCGTTGAGAGGAACACTGACGAAGGCCCTGTGCGCCACTATATCTGGGCAGACGAAAGCCGAGGCCCAATTCTGACGCCTGTATCTGAGAGCACACGCCAAAAGTGAGACATTGATTTTGAGACACGGTTGGGACTATGCTTGTAAATGAGGCTTCGAAACCTCAGTCGTACAGCGGAACCCCAGCCCCGAAAGTGTTGGATTTTTTGTGCCCAAAAACCGGCACGGCTCCCGTTAAGTCGGGAGGGCTCAGGCCATAGAACACCCGAAAGGGAAAAGCCTAGCGCAGCTCTGTACGGCTGTTTCGAACCTCCCGACACCCATACGGCTTATGGGTATTTTCGAAGAACGTACAGGAGGCCATCATGGCTACCATTCCCGCCACTGCTGACTTTAATGGCAGCAGCCTTTCAGTGATAACTCTCCAGAACGATGCTTGGTTTACGGCGCACGATATCGGCCGGGCGCTGGGCTACGAGCGATCAAACGACCAGGTCCAGAAGATATTCCGGCGCCACCGGGAAGAACTTGAACAATATTCGATCACGGCCAAACTGGCCGAAAACCTCGACGGAGGACGGCCCAGCCGGCTGTTCAATGAAGAAGGCGTGATGATCATCACCATGCTGTCGCGCCAGCCCAAGGCCGCCGAGTTCCGCCGCTGGGCGGTGCAGGTGCTGAAGGCCTACCGGCACGGCCTGCTGGCGCCGGCCCTGCCGGAGCCGGTTGAGCCGGACCCCAACCAGATGACGATCAGCAAGGACGACTACATCGCCCTGCTGGAAGAGCGTTGCGAGCTGCTCAAGGCCCGGGCCGAGAGCCGCCCGCGCCGGCGGGCGCTGAGCTCGGATGAGCGTCAGTCCATTCTCCGACTGGCCCGACAGGGCCACGGCCCCACCGAGATTGCCCGCCGGGTTGGCCGTACCAAAGGCACCGTGGTAACTGCCATCCGCCAGGCCCGAAAAGGAGGTGCGCTATGACCTGCCCAACCGTCGAACGCGCCCTGCACCTGTCCAGAACGGCGCAGGAGATCGGCAACCTGGCCGACAGCAACGCCCACTATGTGCATCGCCTGGCGGCCATGCTGCATGAACAGTACGGCAAGCCCCTGGAGGACATCACCGTGGGCCAGTTGATGAACGCGGTGGCCGAGCTGGACGCTCTGTTCACCCGGGTTTACGGCAACGCATCCGGCCTGTAACCGGCAACGGGCGAGTAAGTGCCAAAAAAACGCGCTTACTCGCCTTTTGGAAATTTGAAACGGCCGTAAGCTGGTTGTGAATCTGGATTGAAGAGGAGATCAACATGCCGAGATTTGAAAGCGCGATGGATGGCTGGGCTGAACTGGAGCGGCTGCAAAGCTGCCGCCGGGCCATCGCCGACTTGATGGTGCCGGAGCCGGATCTGAGCGCCGTTAACCGCGACAACCTGTGCCAGCTCCTGGGCTACCTGGACAGCCAGGAGGAGGAAGTCATGGCCCAACTGCAACCCCTGCTCAAGCTCACCGCCTGAGCGGACCACGGGGCGGCGCACGCCGCCCCGCTTCTGCGGCGCTTGTCAATCCCGCCGCCGGCGGTTACTCTTTGCGCATCCCCTCGCTTGCCCCAAACCCCGCACCCCTGAAGGGGTTCAGGCCCTGAGCACCCAGCCCCCGCCGCTACTCTGCGGCCATGAAACGACAACCGCTATCTCGCAATTTTTACCTCGACGAGTTCACCCGCTCCCAGACTGCGGCGCGCCACGGCATCGACATGACGGTCGCCCCCGGCAGCGAGGTGTACCGAAACCTCAAACTCCTGGCCGAGCTGGCCCTGCAACCGGCGCGCGATGCGCTGGGGCCGATCTTTATCAGCTCCGGTTACCGCCCCGTGGCGCTCAACCGGGCCATCGGCGGCAGCTCCACCAGCGCCCATGTGCACGGCCTGGCGGCGGATATTGCCGTGAGCGGCCACAGCCCGCTGGAGGTGGCGCGCTGGTTCGAGGCCAGCGGCATTGCCTTCGACCAGGTGATCCACGAGTTTGGCCAGTGGGTGCATGTGGGCATCGTGCCGGAGGGCCAGGTGCCCCGCCAACAGCTGCTCACTGCCGCCAGGGTGAAAGGCCGCACCGCGTACCTATACGGGATTCATTCGATGGCCGAGGCTATCCGGAGGGCCGGCTGATGGACTGGAGCTGGGACGGAGTTAAAGACGTTGTTGCAAAGGCCGCGCCGCTGCTTGGTAGTGCCCTTGGGCCTGCCGGTGGTGCCGTCGGTACCCTGATTGCCACCGCACTGGGTGTGGACGACAACCCCGATGCGGTCGCAGAGGCGATCAAGGCGGATCCCCAGGCCCTAGTCAAACTCAAGGAACTGGAACGCGAGCACAAGCGCGAACTCAAGCAGATGGTGCTGGAGGCCGAGACCGCGCGCCTGGCCGAAATCAACAAAACCATGCGTGCCGAGGCCAGTGCCCAGGACGGCTACGTGCGCCGCTGGCGCCCCACCTTTGGTTACATGGTGGCCATCACCTGGCTGGTGCAATCGGTGGCCATCGCCTGGGCCATGGTAGGCGCACCCGAGAATGCAGCCGATCTGATCAACGCGGTAACTGCGCTTACGCCCATGTGGGGCATTGCGCTGTCCATCCTCGGCATCAACATTACCGCCCGCAGCCGCGATAAACGAGCCTCCGCCGGGCAGGACGGCCGCAGCCTGCTGGATCGCCTGGCAGACACGCTGGAGGGAAAGCGCCATGGATGAACGCGGATTTGAAGAGGCCCAGGCGCTGACCGAACGCATCACACGGGCGGGCATTGAGCAGGCTCTGCAATGCCACCTGGAGGCGCCGCTGGAAGTGAATGGCCAGCGGCTTTGCCTTGATTGTGATGGCTGCCTTTCTGCGGCCCGTTTGAAGGCCAATCCACAGGCCGTGCGTTGCGTGGAATGCCAGACAGATCATGACCGCAGGGGGAAGTAATGGATTTGTCGCAGTTCGACTACGAGGCCGCTCGTTTCTGGATGGGTTTCCTGCAGATTCTGGGGCTGGTGGCGCTGTTCGTTTATACCCACATCACCAACAAATCCAAGGCCAACTCCAGCGCGATCAATACCGTGCGAGGTGACATGGAGGCGACGTACGACCACCTGGAGGAACGGGTGGTGCGCTGCGAGCGCCGACAGGACGTGTTCGAGAGTCGCATGGATGGGGCCCCCACGCATCATGACCTCTCAAAAGTGTACGACCGCTTGAACGATGTGGCGGAGGATCTGTCTGGCGTCAGCGGCCAGATGCGGGGTTTGTCGCACCAGCTGTCCATGGTGAACAGCTATCTGTTAAACGCCAAGGGAGACCAGCCTAAATGAGCTACCAGGACTTTCAGACCGAAGGCCGCCGTCTGGGGATTCTCCGCATCCTGCATCGGCGCAATCAGTTCACCGCGAACGAGTACAGCCTCAATGACGAGCTGGGCGGCAACTATGGCCACCACGTGAGCAAAGACCAGCTTCACACCGATCTGGCCTGGCTGGAAGAACAGGGCCTGGTGATCTGCCAGCAGCCTCGCGCTGGATGGATTGCCACACTCACCAGCCGGGGCGCCGACGTAGCCGAAGGCCGCGCCCGCGTTCCTGGTGTTGCCCGCCCGCTGCCAGGAGCCTAAGCCATGCCGCCGCGCTCAAAGATTTACGATCTGCCCCAGGATCTCCGGGAGGAGTTGAACGAACGGCTGGTCAATACCGGCTTCCAGGACTACGACGGCCTGACCGACTGGCTGGAAGAGCGCGGTTTCAAGCTCTCTCGGTCCGCTGTCCATCGTTACGGACGTGGCCTCCAGGAGGAATTTGAAGAGGCCATGGGCGACGTGCGCAAAACCACGGAACTGGCCAAGGCGATGACCGCCGAGAACGAAGACGAGAGCGGCCATCTGATCGACGCCACCGCCCGGATCGTGCAGGACCAGCTGCTGCGCATCACCATCGCGATGCGCAAGGCGGAGCATGAACCGGAGAAGGCCGCCAAACACCTCAGCAGTGTGACCCGCGCGTTGGCCGATATCGGCCGGGTGTCACTCGGCCAGAAGAAGTGGGCGCGCGAACTTCGTCAGGAAGTGGCCAGGGAAGCCGCCGATGCGGCAGAAACCAGCATGGCCAGTCAGGGTATGACCCGCGAATCCATTGACGCCATCAAGCGTGACATCCTGGGGATTGCCTGATGGCCAACGCACTGCCGGATTCTGTACTGCTGCCATACCAGAAGGCCTGGATTGAGGATGATTCGGAACTCAAGATCGCCGAGAAGAGCCGGCGAACCGGGCTGACCTGGGGCGAGGCGGCAGACGCCGTACTGACAGCCAGCGCCTCCAAATCCGCCGGCGGTACCAACCATTTCTATGTGGGCTCCAACAAAGAGATGGCCATCGAATTCATTGACGCCTGCGCCATGTGGGCGCGGGCTTTCGACAAAGCCGCCTCTACCATCCAGGAGGAAGTGCTGAAAGACGAGGACAAGGACATCCTCACCTTCAACATCCACTTTGCCAGCGGCTTTAAAATCCAGGCGCTGAGCAGCCGCCCCAGTAACCTGCGGGGACGCCAGGGTAACGTCACCATTGACGAAGCCGCCTTCCACGCCGAGCTGGCTGAAGTACTCAAGGCCGCCCTGGCACTCACCATGTGGGGCGCCAAGGTTCGCCTGATCAGCACCCATAACGGCGTTGAAAACCTCTTTAACGAACTGATCCAGGACAGCCGGGCCGGCAAGAAGCGTTACAGCGTGCACCGCCTCACGCTGGATGATGCCTGTGACCAGGGACTGTATAAGCGCATATGCCAGGTGCGCGGCAAGGAATGGAGCCTGGCCGCCGAGAAACAGTGGAAAGAAAACCTGCTGAAGGATACCGCCACCCGTGAGGACGCTCTGGAGGAGTACTACTGTGTACCGAAATCCGGCGGCGGCGCTTACATCTCCCGGGCTTTGATCGAGGCTCGCATGGTCGAGGCCCCGGTGGTGCGCTACGAAGGCACGGCGGAGTTCAACGCCTGGCCGGAGCACCTGCGCAAAGCGGAGATCCACGACTGGTGCGAGAGCGAGTTGCTGCCGCTGCTGGAAACGCTGAACCCGGACAGCCGCCATTGCTTTGGCGAGGACTTTGGCCGCAGTGGCGACTTAACCAGCGTCGCGCCCATGGAGATTACCCAGCAGCTGAAGCGCTGCGTGCCATTCCTGGTGGAGCTGCGTAACGTGCCGTTCAAGCAGCAGGAACAGATCCTGTTCTACATCGTCGACCGTTTGCCGAATCTCCAATACGGCGCCCTGGATGCCCGTGGCAATGGCCAGTACCTGGCGGAGCAGGCGCAGTACCAGTACGGCTCTCAACGCGTGGAGGCGGTGATGCTGTCGCAATCCTGGTACCTGGAGACCATGCCCAAGTTCAAGGCGGCCTTTGAGGATGACGGCATTGAGATCCCGCGCGACAGCGATGTGCTCGATGATCTCCGGGCTCTCCAGGTGATCAAGGGGATCCCCAAACTGCCGGAGGGCAAGACCGGGGATGACAAGGCGCGCCACGGCGATACCGCAATTGCACTGGCCATGGCCTACTACGCGAGCTTCCAGCAGGGCGCACTGGCGTACGGCTACGAAGCCATACGTTCCGGCCCGGATCACACACACCACCGGCCGGTCCGCGCCACCGCCGGGTTCCGTAACCGAGGAGGACTGCTGTAATGGCCGAATCAACCATTGTGGACGCACACGGCCGTCCGATCCGGAAGGCTGAACTGAAGAAGGAATTGGCCGCGCCCTCGATGACCGGCGTACGCCAGGTTTGGCACAACGGCATTGCCAGCAACCTGACGCCCGATCGTCTGGGCATGATCCTGCGGGCCGCCGAGAACAACGATGGCCACGACTACCTCACCCTGGCCGAAGAAATGGAAGAACGTGAGCCGCACTACGCCTCCGTTCTGGGCACACGAAAGCGCGCCGTCAGCGGCCTGGACGTGGTGGTGGAATCAGCCACCGACGACCCAGCCGATGTTCGCCTGGCCGATGCCGTGCGCGACCTGGTGCGTGATGCCGTGTTCGGGGATCTGATTGAGGATCTGCTGGATGCCCTGGGCAAGGGCTATTCCGTGGCTGAGATCATGTGGAACACCAGGGGTGGTCAGTGGTGGCCACGGGAATACGTCTGGCGGGATCCGCGCTTTTTCCGGTTCGACCAGGCAACCGGGCGCGAGTTGCGCTTGATTGATCCGGAGAACGTGGCCCAGGGTGTGCCGCTTGCTCCCTATAAGTTCATCGTGCACAAGCCCCGGCTCAAGGCTGGCATCCCGCTGCGCGGTGGTCTGGCCCGCCTGGTGGCCGTGTCGTACATGGCCAAGAGTTACACGCTGACGGACTGGCTGGCGTTCGCCGAGGTGTTCGGTATGCCGCTGCGACTGGGCCGTTACAACGACAGCGCCAAGCCAGATGAGGTGGATATCCTGCGGGCGGCCGTCGCCAACCTCGGTTCTGATGCAGCCGCCATTCTGCCGGAAGGCATGAAGATCGAGTTCCAGGAAATCGCCAACACCCAGGGTGGCGCCGACCTGTTCAAGGGCCTGGCCGAGTGGATCGACAAACAGACCAGTAAGGCCGTACTTGGCCAGACCATGACCACAGACGACGGCTCCAGCCAGGCCCAGGCCACGGTGCACAACGATGTGCGCGAGGACATCCAGCGGGCAGACGCACGCCATCTGGGTGTGAGCCTTAATCGGGATCTGGTGAAGCCGTTTATCGATCTCAACTACGGCGTACAGCGGCGGTATCCCAATATTCGCATTCACGTGCCGGAGCCGGAAGACCTCAAGCAGCTGGTCACGGCGCTGAAGGATCTGGTACCGCTAGGCCTGAAAGTGGAAAGCTCGGTGATCTCCGACAAGCTGGGCTTGCCGGATCCGGAAAAAGATGCCGATATCCTCATGCCCGAGCAGCAGGCTGTAACCACCGTTGAATCGGCCCGTAACCAATCTTTAAAGACCGCTCAAAACCGGGAATCCGTGGTCACCGAAAGTGAGCCGGACTTTGCGGAAATCGCCGAGGCGGAGGATGACTGGCAGGTGCAACTCGCTCCACTGGTGGATCCGATCGAACGCCTGGCGCGGCGTGTGGCCGACGAAGGCGGCAATGAGGAGGACTTCCTGGCACGCCTGGGTGAAGTACTCGACGAAATGGATGAAACGGAACTGGTCCGCCGCCTGGCCTCCAGCACCTTCAAGGCCCGAGGCCTTGGCGATGCGGGGGATGACTGATGGCCAACTTCGAGGCTGGTCCGGTACCGCGTGACGCCCTGGCGTATTTCCGCGACAAGGATCTGCGCGTTGGATTTGACTTCCAGGATGTCTGGGGGCGGGAGCATGCCCATGCGTTCACCGTGGCCAAGGCCATGAAGTTGGACATCCTGGACGATGTCCGCGCCGGCCTCGACGAGGCTCTGGCCGAAGGCAAGACCTTCCGCGACTTCTCCCGGGAGCTGAAGCCAAAGCTCCAGGAGAAAGGCTGGTGGGGCATCAAGGAAGAACTGGACCCAAACACCGGCGAGCGCCGCCAGGTGCAGCTTGGATCCCCGCGCCGGCTGAAAACTATCTACCAGTCCAACCTGCGCAGTGCCCGATCGGCGGGCCAGTGGCAGCGCATCCAGCGCACTAAGGAAACCCAGCCGTACTTGCTCTATGAGCTGGGCCCCAGCGAGAACCACCGGGAACAGCATGTGGCATGGGCGGGTACGCTGCTGCCTGTGGATCACCCATGGTGGCGGGACCACATGACACCCAACGGCTACGGCTGCAAGTGCCGGGTACGCCAGGTGTCGGAGGTTGAAGCCGAGCGCATGGAGCGTGAAGGCATCCAGGATCCGCTGGCCGAGATTGAGACAGACCCGGAAACTGGTTTGCCGACTGGCCGGCGCCAGCGCCGCACGATTCCGGTCCGCCGTGAGCCACCGCCCACCCGTACCGTCAGCTTTACCAACAGGCGCACCGGTGAGATTACCCAGGTGGACCAGGGCCTGCACCCGGCCTGGGCAACCAACCCGGGGCAGGACCGCGTGCGGGTGCTGCGTGATCGCATGACCGGCAAGCTGGACACCGTCGACCAACGCCTGGCGCAGGCGACCACACGGGACGTAATGGACAGCCCGATCCTGGCAGATTGGGTGCGCCAACCGGATGGCGAACTTCCTGCCGGCATCATAGAGCGCCGAGCCCAGACGGCGCTGAGAGCTGACACTCAGGTGGTACGGCTGGCACCTGGCCGCCTGCCAGATCCGGACAGCCTGGCCGTTGAGGACTACCGGCAGCTGCCGGATGTGATCAATCGGGGTATACTGATTGCCCAGGACGATGGCGGCCTGGTGATATTCCGAAGCCGTGAAGGCGACACCGGAAATCCATGGTGGATGGCCACCGTCCAGCGCAGTGGTGACGACCAACGCCTGTATCTAACGGACTATCGTGTGGCCACCGATGAAGACCTGGAACAAGTCCGCCTTCGCGGCCAGGTGATCCGAGCCTCAGAACAGCCTTGATCTGTTCAAGTTTTGCTCACGCCGTAGAACGCTCTCAGAAGCGCTAGAAGGACGTTAAAGCGCTGAGAGCTACCATGGCCGGGGTCAAGCCCTGACCGTCGTTTTTAAATGGGCTTTAAATGCGGTCTCGGCGATTGCCAACCGCAGGCCGAGTCAGATAATCTGTTATCAGCGGTACCGGCCCGGTTCCGTTTTTCCTTCCCCTCCTAGTTGATTCTTTACCTGAACCCCTTCAGGCCATTGCGCTGCCTATGTTGTCGCTAGTCTGGCGGCATGGAAAAAACAAACGCACTCCGCACTGGCCTTGCCAAGGCCCTGAACACCGAAGCCGCCACCCTCGGCCAGCGCCTGGCGTTGAACGTCGAGCTGCCTGCCGGGGAACTTCCCGAGTGGGTGGAGCTTCTGCCAGCAGGTGAAATGGTAATGGGCCGTGACGGCCGCACCTGGCGCAACAGCAATCCCCAGGCTGTGGTCGATCAGTTCGTTTCCCGCAACGTTGACCTGGTTATTGACTGGGAGCATGCCAGCGAGCACCGGGCCCCGAATGGCCAGGATGCTCCGGCTGCCGGCTGGGTCAAAGAGCTGGCCGTGCGTGAGGGTGCCGTCTGGGGCCGCGTGGAATGGACCGAGAAGGCCGCCGCGCAGCTGCAGCGCAAGGAATACCGCTACCTCTCCCCCGTGTTTCTCTTCACCCGCGATGACCACCAGATCGTTCGGCTGTCCAGCGCGGGCCTGACCAACCAACCCAACCTGGCGCTCAAGGCGCTCAACCAGCAAACCCACCAGGAGGAATTCCCCGTGTGGAAAGATCTGCTCAAAAAGCTGGGTCTGCCCGAGGACGCGACTGAGGCACAGGCAATTGCTGCCCTCAATCAAGTCCAGGCGGATCTGGAAACCGCAAAGAATCGGGAGGTAACCCCGAGTCTTGACAAGTATGTGCCCCGCGCCGACTTCGATCAGGCCCAGACTCGCGCCGCGAATGCGGAGCAGACTCTGAAGACCTTGAAGAAGGAGCGCGAGGACGAGGCGATCGATACCGCCATCAACCAGGCCCTGGAAGACGGCAAGATCGCCCCGGCCACCGTGGACTACCACAAAGCACAGTGCCGCACCGAGGGTGGGCTTGAGCGCTTCAAGACGTTTGTTGAAAGCGCCCCAGCCATTACCGGTGATTCCGGGCTGGATGGCCGCGAGGCCCCGGGCGCGGACAAGGCACTCAACTCCGAGACCCTCAAGATTGCCGGCATGATGGGCAACTCTGAAGAGGACCTCAAGAAATACGGAGGTGTGAACTGATGGCACTTACCAAGGATCGTATGACCCCGGTTCGCGACGGCGAGGTAATGTCGTTTGCCGTCGCCGCAGGCGCGCAAATCTTCCAGGGCGCGCTGGTTGCGACCAACGCCGCTGGCTTCCTGGTGGCTGGCTCAGCCGCTACCGGGCTGACCTACATCGGCCGTGCCGATGAACACGTCGACAACAGCGCCGGCGCCGATGGCGACAAGATCGTACTGGTCCGCCGGCGCAAGGCCTTCCTCTGGAAGAACTCTGACGCCGATCCCGTCGACCAGTCCCTGGTCGGCAAAACCTGTTACATCCTGGACGACGAGACCGTCGCCGCCACTGACGCCACCGGGACTCGTTCCGCCGCCGGAACAGTGCTGGCTGTCGAAACCTCTGGCGTCTGGGTCGAATAAGGAGAGCATCAGTGATTGTTAATAAAAGTGCACTCGATGGCGTGTTCTTCAACCTGAAGACCACGTACAACCGCGCCCTCCAGGCCGCCGAGCCCGAGTGGGACAAGATCGCCATGAAGGTGACCTCGTCCTCCTCCGAAAACCGCTACAAGTGGATGGAGCGTTTCCCGGCCATGCGCAAGTGGGTTGGGGAGAAGGTAGTCAAACAGCTCAAGGGCCAGGGCTACACCATCATCAACGATGACTTTGAGGCCACCATCGAGGTGGACCGCAACGACATCGAGGACGACACCCTGGGCATCTACGGCCCGGAAGCCGAGATGGCGGGCTACAGCTCCGCCCACCTGCCGGATGAACTGGTGTTTGACCTGGTCAACGCCGGCTTCGTGGAGCTGGGTTACGACGGCCAGCCGTTCTTCGACACCGACCACCCGGTGGGCAAAAAGGACGGCACTGTGGTCAGCGTCTCCAATAAGGGCACGGCCAAGCTGAGCTTTGCCACCCTGGCCGCTGCGCAGGGCAGCTTCGGTGCCGCCCGCACCGCGCTGCGCAAGATGAAGGACGACGAGGAGCGCCCGCTCAACATCAAGCCCAACGTCCTGCTGGTGCCGCCGGCACTGGAAGACACTGCCCGGGCGCTGATGAGCGTGGAGCGACTGGAGGACGGTAAGCCCAACCCCTACCGCAATGCAGCGGAAGTGGTGGTCTCCTCCCGCCTGACCTCCGACACCGCGTGGTTCCTGCTGGACACCACCAAACCCGTGAAACCGTTCATCTTCCAGGAGCGCAAGGCGCCCGTGTTCGTCTCCCAGACCAACATGGACAGCGACAGCGTGTTCCTGCAGAAGAAGTACCGCTACGGCGCGGAAGCTCGCGGCGCGGCTGGCTACAGCTTCTGGCAGATGGCCTACGGCTCGGACGGCACGGCGGTCTAAGGCCGGCCTGACGAGTGACCTGAAAATGGCCGGGCCTGTGCCTGGCCATTTTTAAAACCGAACAAGCATTGGGAGGGCGCCATGGCTGCCACCAAAACCAGCAAGGCAAGCACTGACAAGGCTGCCGCTAATGCCGGCACCACTGATCCGAAAACGCAACCGGAAAACACGCCGCCTGCGGCCGACGCCAAGACCACCACCGCGCCGGAGACCAAGCGCATCGCGGTGAAGTCGATGACGCCCAGCTTCCGCCGTGCCGGCTTTGAGTTCAGCCGTACTGAAAGGATCCTGGACGTGCGGCGCCTGACGGATGAGCAGCTCCAGGCCATCCAGGAAGAGCCGCGCCTGGTAGTTCGCCCGGTAGGCCAGGAAGACTGATATGGCTGTCTACGCCACGCTCCAGGACCTGATCGACCGCTTCGGGAATGATGCCGTTCTCGTGGCGTCCGATCGGGACCGGGACGGCCAGATGGACACGGACGTTGTCGACAAGGCGCTGCTGGATGCAGATGCCGAGATCGACACCTACGTGGGCCAGCAGTACAAGCTGCCGCTGCCCAAGGTGCCGCGCATCCTCACCAAGCTGGCGGTAGACATCGCCTTTCACGTGCTGTCACCGGAGGCGGACACCGCCACCGAACACCGACGCGGCCGCTACGACAACGCCATTGCCTTGTTGCGTCGGATCGCCAGGGGCGAAGTTAGCCTGGGCATCCAGGAACAGAGCCCGGTCAGCATCAAGCCTTCAATCAACTATCGCCCCCGCCGCTGGGGCCGTGATCGGAGGCTGACATGAGCATTGGGGTGCAGTACGACCTGGCCGGCGTGGCCCGCCTCCAGGAGCGGATTGCCAAGTTGGGGAACCTCGACCGCCGGGAACTGCTGGAGCAGCTGGCCGGCGTGGCCGAGAGCCAGACCCGCCGCCGCATCAGTGAAGAGCAGAAATCACCAGGCGGTGAGCCCTGGCAGGCCTGGAGCGCCAACTATGCGGCCACGCGCCACGGTGGCCAGTCCTTGCTACAGGGCGAGGGCGACCTGGTCGACAGTATCACCAGCGAAATCGAGGGCGATGAAGCCCTGATCGGCTCCAACCTGGTCTATGCCGCCATCCATCAACACGGTGGCACGCCTGATATGGCGCCGGGCCCTGCAGGCATTCCAGCTCGTGAATATCTGGGCTTTTCCCAGGACAACCTGGATGAGATCGAAAGCGTGGCTGATCGCTGGCTCGACAAACACCTGGAGGCAGCATGAGCGGTGACATCAAGCTGACACGGGACGCAATCGTTTCCGCGATCAAGACGGCACTGCCGGATCTTTACACGTGTGAGGCTCACGGCGGCCGCTTCGATTTGAATGAACTGAACCGCTGGAGCAAACAGGCCCCGGCGGTGTTGGTGGCGGCTGTCTCGGTACCGTCTATCGAAGATGGCTCAACGCGCATTGCAGAGGTTCGCTGGGTGGCTTACCTGGTCACGCGCGACACAGCCCAGTCCACCCGGGATGTGGCCGCTCTGGACTATTCCGAGGCCTTGATGCGGCTGGTGCGCAAAAACACCTGGCAACTGGACAACACACAGAACCCCACCCGCGTGGCCGCCGAGAACCTGTACAGCGGCCAGCTCGACCGCCACGGCATCGCCTTGTGGGCCGTGAGCTGGCAGCAAGGTATTAGCCTGCGCACTACCGATATCGCCGAACTGGCGGACTTCACCCTTTACACCGCCACCCATGAAGTGGGTGACGGCCCGGTTGCCGAAGACCGGGTTGAACTGCCCCAGGAGTAATGACCGTGAGCGCTTTGAAGAAAGACACCATCTACGTGAAACCCCGTGAAGGCCTGCGCATCCGCCAGGAGAACGGCAAGCCGCTACCAGCGGACGGTGGCCAGGTACCGCTGAATTCATTCTGGCGCCGCCGCCTGCGGGACCAGGACGTGGTCGCGGCTCAGCCGCCGCGCAAGCCGAAGGCGAACGCCAAATCCACCGAGCAGGAGTCATAAGCCATGCCGATCAGTGCCGGTATCTATAACCAAATCCCCGCTGCCTTGCGGGTGCCTGGTGTTTACATCGAGTTCGATGACCGCCTGGCAGGCAACTCCGCCTTTCAGGGTCGCCTCCTGGTGATGGGCCAACGCCTGGCCACCGGTGAGCGTAACGCTCTGGAGCTGGAGCGAATCACCAACACCGAACAGGCAGAGCGTTACTACGGCCGAGGCTCCATGCTGGCTGAAATGTTGCGCCACTCACTGAATGCCCAGCCGTACCTTGAGACATGGGCGTTACCCCTGGACGATGTTGAGTCCGCATCCGGAGGCGTAGAGTCCACGGGCAAGATTGCTCTGGCCGGCAGTGCCAGCGCCGCTGGTGCCATGGTGCTGTACATCGCCGGCTACCGGGTTCGCATTGGCGTAGCCGTGGGTGACACAGGCGCGATCATTGCCCAGGCTCTGGTGGACGCCATCAACGCAGACACCCAACTGCCGGTGACTGCAGCGGTCAACGCCACTGTCACTTCGGAGGTGGACATAACCTGCCGCTGGGCCGGTGAGACCGGCAACGACATCGACATTCGATTTTCTGCCCTGGGCGAGGACCGTATTGCTGGTGTGACGCCCACCATCACCGACATGACCGGTGGCGCCAGCAACCCGGACCTGGTCGACGCGATCGCCGCCCTGGGCCCCGAGCAGTACAACTGGATTGCTTGCCCCTACACCGACACGGCGAACCTGACGGCGCTCAAGGACGAGCTGGACGATCGCTTCGGCCCAATGCGCCAGATTGGTGGCCGGGCCTTTGCGGCATTCCGTGGCACCCACGGCGAGACCGGCACGTTTGGTGGCAACCACAACAGCCCACACCTGTCCGTGATGGGCACCGGCAAGGCGATCAGCCCCACCTGGTTGTGGTGTGCAGTGAATGCGGCCGTCGCTGGCCAGGCGCTGGCGATCGACCCGGCCCGGCCTCTGCAGACCCTGCAGTTGCCCTTGATCCTGGGTCCGAAGGAAGCCGATCGCTTCACCGATACTGAGCGCAACCTTCTGCTCTACGACGGCATCGCCACCTTTAAGGTGGCCAACGATGGCACCGTGAGCATCGAGCGCCAGGTAACCACCTTCCAGGAGACCGACAGCGGTGTGCCCAGCGACTCGTACCTGGACATCAACGTGGCCGAAACCCTGGAGCGGATCCGCTACGACCAGCGCGCCCGGATCCTGCAGCGCTTCCCACGCCACAAGTTGGCCGAGGATGCCGATGCCGACAACTTCGGCGCCGGCCAGCCGATCGTTACGCCCAACGTGGCCAAGGCAGAGCTGCTAAGCCTGTACCGGGATTTCCTTAGCCGGGGTTGGGCGCAGGATTACGAGGGCTATGCCGAATCCCTGGATGCAGCGATCGACACCCAGAACCCGGGGCGCCTGAACGTTATTGATTCACCCAAGCTGGTTGGCCAGTACCGCATCCACGCCATGCAGACACAGTTCCGGAAGTGAGCCTTTAAGGGCTTCGTAAATCCGGTTTGAGACAGGAGTAACTCCGTTATGAAGATCACTGGCAACGTCAAGATTCGGGAAGGTGGTGAAGAGCTGCTGACCGATGGTAAGGGCACCCTCAACCCGGGCGGGTTTGAGCGTGAGACCAAGCTGAATGGCCGCAAACCGGTTGGCTATACCGAGAACCCGGTGGCGCCCACCCTTAGCGTGACCATCCACCACACTCAGGCCACCGACATCGTGCGGCTATCCAACCTCACGGATGCCACCATCATCTTGGACACCGACACCGGGCAGACATGGATGCTGCGTGGAGCCTTCACCACCAGCCCGACTCCGCTGGATGTGGGCGCCGGTACCGTGCAGCTTGAGATGTCCGGCTTGGCACTGGAGCGTGTGTAATGGCTGAGGTGACAGTTGAACTGGAGATGGGCCTGACCGTGGGTGATAAAACCCAGAAAACGGCAGTGATCCGTGAGCTGACCGCCGGTGACATCTTCGATGCACAGGCCGATTCTGAGCGAGTGGTTCACACGGAGGAAGGACCACAACTCGTGGCCAGCCCTAGCGCTGTTGGCATCCACACCTTGCGTCGGCAGATTGCGAAAATCGGGAATGTCGAAGGACCGCTGTCTCTGGCGGAAATGCGCAAGCTGCACCCAATCGATCTGGAGTTGTTGCACGAGGAATGTAGCAAGCTGGAACAGGCGGTGATTACCTCCATTGCGTCCCGCGAGGTGGCGCAGCGGGGGCGAGCTGATGAGGGCCAGGCCAAACCTTGAACGTGTGACTGTGCGGGTCGCCCGAGCTACTGGCTGGGCCCCGCACGACATCGACTGCCTGCCCCTTCGCCGCCTTATAACCACCCTCCGAATCGCGAGCGAATCTCATGAGTGAAATGAAGGCCAGTGTTGCCCTTAACCTAACCGGTAATTTCGAGCAGCGCGCGGAGCGCTACGGTCGGGCCGTTGGTTCCTTCAGCCGTTCAAGTGAGCGCCACCTTGGCCGGGTGCGCCGTTCCGCCCAGATGCTTGGGCGCGGCCTCGATGCCATGGGCAACCGCTACACAGCATTGATCACCGGCGCTGCCGGTATTGGGACGCTGCGCGCCCTGACCCAGATGGAAGAGAGATTCACCCGACTGGGTATCCAGGCCAACAAGTCCGAAGAGGAAATGGAAGGCCTGCGCCGGAAGATCTTCGAGACCGCCCGGGCCCCGGATATCCGCGTTGATCCATCCCAGATCACCAGCGCAATCGAATCCATCGTCGAGAAGACCGGCGACCTGGAATTTGCCCAGGAGAACATCCGCAACATCGGTCTGGCCATCTCGGCCACTGGCGCAGCTGGCCAGAACATCGGCGAGATCATGGCCGAGTTCCAGAAGATGGATATCAAGGACTCTGGTGAGATCCTCCGGGTACTCGACACCCTGAACCAACAAGGCAAGCAAGGTGCCTTCACCCTGCAAAATCTTGCTTCTCTCGGCCCCCGGGTTGTCACAGCCTACACCGCCATGGGTCGCGAAGGTGCTGGTGCCATCAAAGAAATGGGCGCAGCCCTACAGGTTATCCGTATGGGTACCGGGTCATCTGAGATGGCTGCGACAGCTTTCGAGGCATTGCTCCGGACACTCCAGAACGCTGACAAGGTCAAGGCTCTTCAGAAAGGGGGAATTCAGGTATTCGACCCGAAGGAGCTGGAAAAAGGGCGCCAGGTATTGCGCCCAATCAACGAACTGATGGTGGAGATTATCCAAGCAGTGGACGGTCGAACCACTCGTCTTTCCTCCGTATTCGATGCTGAGGCGATGCGGGCGTTCAACGCAGCTGCTGGCGAGTTTCAGCGAACAGGCTCCATCAACAGCTTGGAGAAGTTCATGGACGTCCATGGTGATGGTTCAGCGACCATGAACGATTCAGCAAGGGCTGCAGACACGATGGCAGGCGCGATGCGAAACCTGACATCGGCCTGGACCAACTTTGCTGACGAGAACATGACCGGAGCTGTCCAATCGGCTGCAGACGCACTTAATAGCCTGGACCAGGAAACTGTCGATCGTTGGTTGAAGATTGGCGGAATTGCGCTTGGTGGTCTTGGAGTTGCCGTTGGCGGCCGGTTCTTGGGCAAGCTCGGGTCCGACTATCTAAACGCAGGTCGAAGAGTGCTTGGACGTGGCCGTGGTGGTGTCGCCGGTGCGTTGGGGGGTGCGGTCTCTGGCGCTGCTCCAATACCTGTTTACGTCGTCAATCTTCCCGGTGCTGGATTAGGCGGCGGAGGTGGTCGTGGTCGGGCTGGTCGCGGGGCTGCTGGCCGCAGTCGTAGGATTTTCAATCCGATGCGAAATCTTGGCAAGGCGCCCGTCGGCTCTATTGGGGCTTTGGGTGCGGGTGCTGTAGGGACTGCAGGTCTTGCGGTTGGAGCGGCTGGTGCTGCCGGATACGGTGTTGGATCTCTCGCGAATAATTACTTGCTGACGGACAAAGGATTGCTCGGATCCAAACTTGGAAAAGATACGGGCGAATGGATCGGAGAGTCCTTGGCTAAGTTGCTGGCAACGGTTGGCGTGGAAGAAGCTAAACGGGCTACGAGCCATCTTGGCCCTAGAGAAAATCTGGATGACGAGGCCGATCGCTTGGCTCAGGTCGCTCGCCGGAATCCAAACCCAAACATGGGAACGCTAAATATAAAATTTGAGAATGGCCGATTCGATTTGTCTGCAGAAAAGAGCCCTGAGGGACCGGATCTTGATGTAGACCTTGGTTTATCAGGGCTGATGCCATGAACCTACTGATGAATCTCCGGTACTCTGCCTCTTTCGACTTTTATTATCTTTACCAAAGACCTGCCAGCTTCAGCCGGTTTGATCACATAAAGCATAGTTACGTCGTGGTTGGAGAAATAGAAAGACTCCCAATGATGCGGTTCTCTCATGCTTGCGTACATTGCCTGTTGATCGTCTGGGTCACCTTCTGTGGAAAAGTTCAGCATCTCGTAGTGGCCTGCAATCCCGATTTCATTCTGGCGTTTGCTATCAGCCCATTCCCTGTAGCCATAGGACTTGTCGTAATCCATTCCGAGCTCAGCCGCTATGGTTCGATAATGATCAATATTCTCACTATCGAAGTTTACAGGCTTTGCCGTAGCAGGATGCTTATTGATCGCTTCAACTTCTGGCGGCAAAGACACGTTCTCCTCAGCGCTGACGCTAACCGACTGAGAATAAACGACGAGGAAAGTGAAGAGCGCAGTGAAGGCGAAGATGCCGGTTTTCAGTGTTCGAAACATACCATTTCTCCTGTTTTTCAAAGGAGCCTAGCACATGCCCTGGTCTGATCGTATCGGCGAAGCCGTAGCCACCTTCCGTGGCATAGAGATCCACCTGGAGCGCACCAGCCAGACGCCGGGACGCAGGGTGGAAGTTCATGAATACCCGCTGAGGGATCAGCCCTACGCCGAAGATCTCGGCCGCAACAAGCGCGAATGGCAGGTTGAAGGCTTCCTGATCGGCCCGGATTACGACCTGGCACGCCAGCGCCTTGTCGACGCAGCCGAAACACCAGGTGCAGGTGAGCTGGTGCATCCGTACTACGGCACACACCAGGTGGTCCTGGTTGGTGGTATGCGGATCCGCGAGAGCACCCGCGAGGGTGGCATTGCACGGGTTTCCTTCACGGTAGTGCGTGCCGACGACGAGCCGCGCCTGCCCCGCGTTACCCAGGACACACAGCGCCAGGTGCAGCGCACCGTTGCCGAGGCGGAACAGGCCGTGCTCGATGACTTCGAAGAGAACTTCAACATCCTGGAGCTGGCCACCGATCGGGTGGCGGCCATCGAGACCGGGCTGCAGAACGCCCTGCGAGGTATTGAGAGCACCGTCGGCGATGTCACCGGCCCGATATCGGAACTGATCCGCAGCCCTGCCGAGCTGGGTGCACAGATTCTGGAAAGCATTGCCACGGTTCGTGACCTGGTCAATGAACCTGGCCGTGCCCTGGGTGTTTACGACGATCTGTTCAGCGCCGGCGATGAACCACCGCTGACATCGCCGCTGGATCCGGAGCCGCGTCAGCTTCAGATGGCAGCTATCCGTGCCGGCAACAACCTGGTGCGCCGAGCGGCCGTTCTCCAGTCTGCCCAGGTGGCGGCCGCCACGGACTGGCTGGCAGCGGATGACGCCATTGCGGCCAGGGACACCATCACTGCTGGCATTGAACTGCAACTGACATCCGAATTCGTCCCGGCCAATGACGTGTACGCCAGCCTGACGGCCGTTCGTGCGGCGGTAGTGCGGGACCTGGAACAACGCGGGGCCCAGCTTCCCCGCCTTCGTTCCGTGACCCTTCAGCAGCCACTGCCAGCCCTGGTGGTGGCACAGAAACTCTACGGGGACGCAAGCCGGGCCGATGAGCTGATAAGCCGCAATCGGGTAGCGCACCCGGGCCGGGTACCGGCGGGTGAAGCGTTGGAAGTACTGGGGGAATAAGGAAACAAGGCTGAAGGGCTTCAGGCCCAAGGCTACTGCGTGATCAGGCCACCATTAAACCTACTCTACGGGCTGATTACCAGAGTTTTTTGAAGGCCCCCGGCGACCAGCCCGCGCCGGGGGTCATATGCAAGCGGGCCTTATGTCTTCACGGGTTGAACTTCTCATTGACGGTAATCGACACGGTGGCTGGACCTCCGTGAATATTCGTCGTGGCCTCAACCAGGTGGCGGACCGTTTCGAGCTTTCCCTGACCGAAAAGTGGAGCCAATCCACGGAACCCGCGCCGGTTCGCAGCGGTGCCGAATGCCAGGTGTTTATCGATGACGATCTGGTGATCACCGGCTACGTCGACGAAGTACTTCCGTCCTACGATGGCAGCCAGCACAGCCTGGTGGTCAGCGGCCGCTCCAAAACCGCCGACCTGGTGGACTGTTCCTCCCGCCGCAAGACCTGGAGCAAACCCCGCAAGCTGGAAGCCATTGCCCGTGAGCTGGCCGAGCCGTTCGGCATTGAGGTGGTGGTGGAGGCCGACACCGGTGCGCCCATCAAGGCCCCGGCCGTGGAGGCTGGCCAGCCATACTATGAAGCCCTGGAACAGATGGGCCGGTACCGGGCAGTGATCTTTGTGTGTGATCCCGAGGGCCGCCTAGTCATCACCAAGCCACCCCGTGGCCGCATCGACACAGCGTTGGCCCTGGGTGAGAACATCCGCAAGGGTTCCGGCCGCTTCTCAGTTCGTGACCGTTTCTCCGAGATCATCGTCCAGGGCCAGCAACCTGGTGATGACCTGCTTTCAGGTGAGCAGGCCTCCAGCCCGGAAGGCACCGCCACCGACCCCGTTATTCGATTCCGCACCCAAGTCATCGTTGCTGACACGCCAGTTGATAAGGCCGGCTGCCGGCAGCGTGCCGAGAACGAAACCCGCCGCCGTCGCGGCCGTGGCCGGGGGCTGACCTACACCGTCGCCGGCTGGCGCCATGACAGCGGCCTGTGGACGCCTGGCTTTGAGGTGTCCGTGCGCGACCGTTGGCTGGGCATCCAGGACGACATGATCATTGAGGGCGTCCAGCTTTTGCTGGATGGCCAGGGCGAGCGCGCCGAGGCCCAGGTGGTGCCGCCATCGGCCTGGGATCTGACCGCAGAGCCGGAGCCGGATGAGGAGGAATCAGTATGGGGATGAGAGACATCGTCCGCCTACTGGCTCCTGTCTGGCGCCGCCTGCGCCTGATCGTTTCCCGAGGTGTTGTGCGGCTGTCTGACGACGGCCGCAAGCTGCAGGTGGTGCAGATGGATCTGCTGGCCGGTGAGACAGCGGCCATGGAACGCTTCCAGCAATACGGTTTCACCTGTCGGCCCTTGGACGGAGCCGAAGCGATCGCTTTAGCCGTTGGCGGATCCCGTGGCCACCTGGTGGCCATCGCGGTGGATGACCGCCGGCACCGGATGAATAACCTTAAGAACGGTGAAGTGGCCCTGTACACCGACGAGGGCGACTACATCCACATGAAGCGGGGCCGCATCGTGAAGGTGAACGTCGGGCAGGACCTGGAAGTGGTTGTTGGCAACGATGCCAATGTGACCGCCGGCGGATCCGTGAATGTTGACGCGGCCACGAAGATTGCGGCAACTGCACCCGAGATCACGGGACAGTGCGATACCGCCAATGTGGCGGCTACTCAATCGGTCACCCTGGATACGCCACAGGTGACCATAACTGGTGCTTTGACGGTCCAGGGCGCGATCACTGGTCAGGGTGGCATGGCCGTCAGTGGCGGCTCAGGCGCCAGTGTCGACGGCAACATGCAGATCAATGGCGGTGACGTTAAAGCGGACAACATTTCCCTCAAAGGCCACACCCATCCCGGTGACTCCGGCGGAACCACGGGGCCGGCGCAATGACCGATATCGCACTCCAGCCAGGCCTTGATGGCCGCATCGATATCCAGCTGCAGGACGGCGACCTGGTCGCAGACAACGGCCTGCGCACTGCTGTTGTCCTTTCCCTGCTCACCGATCGGCGAGCAAACCCGGGCGACATCCTGCCGGACGGCAGCGACGATCGGCGCGGCTGGTGGGCAGACATGCTGGCCCGGGCCGGTGGCGATCGCTTCGGTTCCCGCCTTTGGCTGCTCTCCCGCGAGAAGAACCTGGCCGAGGTTCGGCGCCGGGCCGAAACCTACGCAGCCGAGTCCCTGGAATGGCTCCGTGAAGACGGCATCGCCAACACCATCGAAGTGGAAGCCGAAACGGTGGCCACCGATCGCCTGGGCATGAAGATCCGGATTATCCGCAGCGATGGCCAGGCCATTGAAGAGACCTTTAACAACCTTTGGGAGAGCCTTTAAATGCCGTTTGAACGTCCGTCACTGAGCGAACTCCAAGAGCGCATCCGTGCCGATATCCGCGCACGTCTGCCTGGCGCTCAGCCGGAGCTGCGGCGTTCCCTCCTGGGCGTGCTGGCCGACATTGAGGCCGGTGGCATCCACGGCGTTTATGGGTACCTGGATTTCCTGGCCACCCAGCTGTTCCCCGACACTGCTGAATCCGAGTACCTGCAGCGCTGGGCGCGGATCTGGCGCGTCCCGGCAGTGGATCCCGTTGCCGCCAAAGGCAATGTGACCTTTGCGGGTAACGATGATGTCGTCATTCCCCAAGACACCCGACTGCAGGCCAAGAACGGCGCCGAGTACCTTACGGATGCGGCAGTCACCATCGCCGCTGGCACCGCTACAGTTTCAGTTACCGCCACGGAGACCGGAGAAGACGGCAACCAGAATGCTGGAACCGAGCTGGAGTTAGTCAGCAGCCCCTCCGGAGTTGAAGGCACCGCAACCGTTGGCGCTGAAGGCCTGACCGGCGGTACCGACCCGGAAACAGAAGAACGCCTGCGCGAGCGCCTGCTGGCGCGAATCCAGCGGCCGGCCCACGGTGGCAGCAGGGACGACTACATCCAGTGGGCCCTGGAAGGCCACCCGGATGTCACCAGGGCGTGGGTTTATCCAAACGAACTGGAGAACGGCTCCGTCACCACCCGCATCATGACCGACGAAGCCACGGCCGATGGCACCCCCACAACCGAGGTGGTCGACGCGGTTCTGGCATACATCGAATCAGTGCGACCGGTGGCATCCGTGCCTTATGTGATCGCTCCGGTGGCGGTACCGCTGGATCTGCAGATTACCATTACTCCGGACACTCAAACGGTTCGTGACCGGATCGAACTGGCGGTACGGGATTATCTTCGCCGCGAGCCGGAACCAGGTACCACCATTTACCTGAGCCAGCTTAACGGCATCATCTACGTGGCCGCCGGTGAGAGCCGTCACACGCTGATCAGTCCCGCAGCTGATATCACCCATCAGACCAATGAAATAGCCACACCCGGGGTGTTCACATGGACCGCCTGACTGCTGATCAATACCGCAAACAGCTGACGGCGCTGGTACCACCAGGGGAAGCCCTGACAGATCAGTCAGAAAGCAATTGGCAGCAACTGCTGCAGGCATTGGCAGAAGAATACGCCCGCCTGGATGGCCGTCTCCATGACTTGGTGAAGGAAGGCAACCCGGAAAGCACCAACGAACTGCTGACCGACTGGGAGCGTCTGCTGGATCTTCCCGGGCCCTGCGACACCTTGCCCGAAACCATCCAGGAACGCCGTCTCGCCGCCCAAGCCAAACTGATCCGCGTCGGTGGCGCCAACCCTGATTATTTCATCGAGCTAGCCGAGAGCCTCGGCTACCAGGTAACGATCACCGAATACCGCCCCTTCAGGGCAGGATTCTCAGCCGCAGGCGATAGCCTGACTAACGACGGCTGGCTCTACTACTGGATGGTCAACGCAGCGGAAACCGCCGTCACCGAATTCAGCGCCGGCCAAAGCGCGGCCGGCGAACCCGTGCGCAGCTGGGGAGACGACCGGCTGGAGTGCCCAATAGAGCAACTCAAGCCCGCACACACCATTGTTAACTTTAGTTATGGGGAATAAACATGTTTCGTATTGATGGTCCAGGAGCAACGCCGGATAACAAGTTTTCTGAGGGCGATCCGGCGAATGGGACGAGGGCAACGGTTGTCACCGATGAATGGCTTAATTCGGTCCAGGAGGAAGTTGCACAATCGATAGAGGGCGACGGGCAGGTTTTGGAGAAGTCCGATTCTACACAGTTGTCGAAGGTTTTTGGCCGGCGCGTTATTCGGGTTGGTAGTGTTTCGGAGTCCTTTAGCGGCCTAACAGATCCTATCTCGAATGCACAATATTCAGTAATTGCATGGCACGCTGGCGGTGCGGTAATGGCCAACCCGGTCGGTGGTGGGCGTTTTGTATTTGAGTCCGACAGGCCAAAGAGTGACCACAACGGCGGGACAGTAATCAGCCCAACTGTACCAGCGCTGAGTGCACAGCTTTCAATTTCTGATTATCTGGATGGCGTTGGTGAAACAGATTCCACTGGAACAGGGTGCTTTGTTCGTCTTGAAAATCATATACGGGCCGTAGACTTTGGCGCGTACAATGACCAATCGCAAGACAGCGCCTCGCAGCTATCCGCAGCTATCGCCGCGCGCGGCCTAACAGGCGCGATTGAACTGCCAACCCAACTGCGGTTAGATTCGCCGGTTACGCTCGATCCGCTTAGTAAAGAATACCGCTTCTATAGCGTTGATCACTGTAATATCAATGTTACCCACAATGGCGACGGCTTCATTTTTGACGGGCAGAATGAAAACTATGGTGCTCATACCTGGGAAAACATAACCATCGGCGGGCCAAACATCTACTTTCCAGGAGCGACATACACGCCCCCCTCTACTGGTTCCGGCCTGGCTCTAGCGGACTGTTTCGACTGCACGTTTATCAATTTTAAGTCCTATGGGTTCCAGTATGGCCTAACAATAGCGCGGGGCTACAACAACAAGTGCGTGGGCGATTGCGAATTCATGTTCAACCAGATCGGCGTCCGCCTACTGGCACCTGACACGAACCTGAACGATTTCAGCGGGGCGAAAATCCGACAGAACCGGGTCGGCGGCGTGCTTATCGACGGCACTGGGGGGCCTCCCTATCCGACCGGTAACAAGTTCAACAAAGCATACATCGACTCAAATATACCCTATAACGACGGTTATCCGACCGGGGGGCCGGGCGACGGTTCGACCAGCTTCGGTATCAAGTTGATCCGAGCTTACAGCAACGAGGTCAACGCGTATTTCGAAAATCAAGAATACGACATCATCCTCGAAGATCAGTCGTCCTATAACGACTTTACTAAAACCCGCCATGCCCCAAGCTCCGACTTTTCGCGGCTCGGAAAAATCGCATTTAAGGGGGCGGGCGTTATCTGTAACAAGTTCAGGAACGCGGAACAAATATCCAGAAACCGGACGGACGTACACATTGAGACGGACCACGTGGACCACCGAAATAATGAGTTTCTGGACTGCACCGGTTTTAACTTTATCGAACCGGCCATTTCAGCCGGTCGGCCTTTTGTCCGAAACAACGCCCCGTATGCTATCAACAACGGTACCCCGGACGGGACTATTGCGCTCCCGATCTACGGGTACCGATCAAACCCAGGGGAAGGAACCTCAAGGGGTACTATAGACGGTATAGGCACAGCGACGGCAACGCTTAACGCTCAAGGATTAGGAGAGATACAGCTCGGAAATCAGATTAGCGCGGCGACCACGATATCAGCCATCACCGGACTAAAGCGCCACCAGTTCTTCACCTTGTGGAATTATCAGAACGGGTTTCCGGTTACGCTGGAAAGCGGCGGGCCGACCGATATAGTGATTCTTAAAGGCTACCGGAATGTAGTATTTAACGAGTTCGGGCAGAGCATTACGTTTTGGGTTAACGGGCTTGGCCGATTGTATGAGATCGGCCGCAACTTTGAGAACCAAAATAAAGGAACCGTGACAATCAGCGACGCAGAGACGTCGGCGCTCCCGAGCCTCCCAGTGACTGAGCCGGATTACAATTATAAGGTTTTTGTAACGGTTTCCGGAGTGAGCGGGTCCCCGCCCATAGAGGCAACGAGGGCGCGAGTGACGGGAAGAAACCTAGGATCTATTCAGGTTGCACTTGAAGCGGCACCTGGGGCCGGGAATAGCGTTTCTGTTGATTGGGAAGTCGTGAGGGTCTAGACGGCCGGATCCTTTCTGGAAAACTATTGAAACGACGAAGTTAGCATGGAGCTAACATTGGTATCACGAGCGTCAATCGCATTTAGTCTCTAATCTTTTGACATTCCGTCTCAATCTAATTGGCGGCCTACACCTACCTGTTGGTTTTTTCGTGTCTATAGTGGCGTCTAGTCTAAAAGGAGCTAGCAGTAGAGGCGTGTCTCGGGCCGGGTTGGTTGGGCAGTCTGCAATACTGGCTTGGGGCGAATGCTCTTTGGAGATTCGTTGTCTCTTGATGTGTTTTGACTGGCGGGCGTCCGGATAGAAGTTTCGCTTTGTATCGTGTGGTTACAAGAGTGGTTATTTTTCGAGGAGAGAGAATGAAAAAGGGCTTACAGTTGCCTGCAAGCCCTTGAAAAATATGGCGCGCCCGATAGGATTCGAACCTATGACCTTTGCCTCCGGAGGGCAACGCTCTATCCAGCTGAGCTACGGGCGCATTCGAAATAACGAGTGCTCGTCAATTTCGAGTGCGCAATCTTACGTGTGCCGGCGGCTTCTGTCCAGCCCCGGCCATTAACCGTTTCGTTCAGATTCGGGGTAGCCGCTGGTCTGGCGTCAGGTTGACCAGGTTATGCTCGTTGCTGATGGTCACTTCGCCATCCTGAATGCTTACCTGCAAGGTCATAGACCGTTCTGCCAAGGCGGCCAATGCCGCTGTTTCCTCTGCCGGAAGGTCGACAATAGTAAGGTTGCTAAATCTTTCCAGCTTGTTATGGTGCTTGTCCCACCACACCGGCACCGCACGCCCGCCGTAGGTATAGAGAATGACCTGGTTGGCCTTGTTGCAGGCCTTGCGCAGGCGGTCTTCCTCGGGCAGGCCCAGTTCCACCCAGAGTTCGATGTCTCCGGTCAGGGATTTTTGCCAGAGTTCCGGCTCGTCGTCTGTGCTCAGGCCTTTGGTAAATTCCAGGTTATCGTTGGCGTTGAGGGCGAAGGCCAGCAGCCGGATCATCATCCGCTCGTCGGTTTCAGAGGGATGGCGGGCAACGGTCAGATGGTGGTCGGCGTAGTAGTGCCGGTCCATATCGGCGATATGGAGGGTGGCTTTGAAGATGGTGGCTTTCAGTGCCATTGAATGAATAGTCCTGTGGTCTTTGGGCGGGTCAGGGCGTTAGTGTAGAGCATATTGAGCGTGGCGGGGCATAGCAGCATGGTGTTGTTGCGGGGTTTTCTGGTTCTGGTGGTGTTTTTTCTGCTGGGTGAGGCATTGCGGGTACTGGTCGGCCTGCCCATCAGTGGTGGCGTGCTGGGGATGGTGATGGTCACGGCCACTCTGATGTTGAGGGGGCGGGTCAGTGATCAGTTGGCGGAAGCCAGTCGCGGGCTGATCTCGGTGCTGGTGCTGCTGATTTCACCGGGTGTTGTCGGGGTGTTCTTTATTGCCGATCGCTTTGCGGGCCACTGGTCTTCCGTTGCAGTGGCTTTGGTTGCGGGTACCTTGCTGAGTTCCGTGACCACGCTGTGGCTGATGAAGAAAACAGCGGGAGATCGCACCCGGGGGCACAGTCATGACTGAGTTCAACGGACGAATGCAGGAATTGCTGCTGGTCTGGACCACAGGCCCGATGCTTTCCATTGCCCTGACGCTGGCGGCGTTTATGGCGGCAAACTGGTTGTTCGCGAAGGTGGGACGCCCCCTGTGGATGCCGCCGGTATTGATGGCGGCGGTGATTCTGGCGGCGGCGGTGGCGGCCAGTGGTATTGGCTATGAAACCTATCAGCAGGGGGCGCGCTGGTTAACGGTATTGTTGGGCCCGGCGACGGTGGCCCTGGGTGTGCCTTTGTATCAGCAGATGCACCATATTCGCGCGCTCTGGCGGCCAATTCTGTGCACCTTGCCACTGGCGGCCAGTCTGGCAGCCGTCTATGCGGTGGGTATTGCCTGGCTGATGGACGCTCCGCTTTCCATACTGGCGTCGCTGGCGCCGAAGTCGGTTACCGCGCCCATTGCCATGGGTATTGCGGAACAGCTGGGTGGCTCGGTTGCACTCACCCTCGGCGGTCTGCTGATTACAGGCGTGCTGGCCTCGGTATTTGTGGACTGGGGTGCCAAATGGATGAAGATCTCCGATGACCGAATGGTGGGTTTTGCCCTGGGGCTTAATGGCCATGCCATTGGCACTGCCCGGGCGTTTGAGATCAGCCCCACGGCGGGCGCTTTTGCCTCCCTGGGGATGGGATTGACGGGTGTGTTTACGGCGCTGTTTTTGCCCTTTGTCTTTCCGTTCTGAGGCTGCTGCTTTTTGGGTCATTCACCATACGAATAGGTCCATGTTGCAATTTCGATTGCCGTAAGGGTTTTCCGAGACTAGCTTGTTTGCCAGGCAATCGGTGCCGTCCTGCACCGATGTTCCGTGAAAATTCCTAAAACAGCGACGGAAAACGCGATGAAAAAAATACTGGCAGCTTTTGTTGGCTCCATGGCCCTGGCGTCTGCGCCTCTGGCCCTGGCAGCCGACGCGACCAAAGAACTGAAAATGGCGTACGACGCCGATCCCGTAACCCTCGATATTCATGAGCAGTTGTCTGGCGGCATTCTGCAGTTGTCCCACATGACCTTTGATCCGCTGTTGCGCTGGACCAAAGATCTGGGTTTCGAGCCGCGCCTGGCAGAAAGCTGGGAGCGTGTGGACGACAAGACCATGCGCTTCAAACTGCGCGAAGGTGTGAAGTTCCATTCCGGTAACGAACTGACCACGGCCGACGTGAAGTTCACCTTTGAGCGACTGAAGGAAAGCCAGGACTTCAAGGCGATTTTCAAACCCTTCAGCGCCATCAATGTGATCGACGATTACACCTTCGAGCTGGTCACCAGCGAGCCTTACCCTCTGCTGCTGAACACCGCCACCTACATTTTCCCGCTGGACAGTGAGTTCTATTCCGGCCAGACCGAAGATGGCAAAGACAAGGACGCCATCCTCAAGCACGGCAACTCCTTCGCTTCCGAGAACCTGTCCGGCACCGGTCCTTACACGGTAACCGAGCGTAAACAGGGCGTGCGTGTCGAGTTCGAGCGTTTCGATGATTACTGGGATACCGAGTCTCCGGGCAACGTGGGCAAGATCGTGCTGACTCCCATCAAGGAAAACGCTACCCGGGTATCCGCCCTGCTGTCTGGCGGTGTCGACTTCATCGCTCCGGTTCCACCCAATGATCTGGACCGCATCAAGCGCGACCGCAACAGCGAACTGGTGACCATGAGCGGCACCCGTATCATCCTGTTCCATATGAATCAGGAGCGGGTTGAAGCCTTCAAGAACCCGAAAGTTCGCCAGGCCATCGCCTACGCCATCAACCAGGAAGGTATTGCTGCCAAGATCATGAAAGGCTTTGCCACGCCGGCAGCACAGATGTCGCCAGCGGGTTACCAGGGCCATAACGAAAACCTGAAGCCTCGCTTCGATGTTGAGAAAGCCAAGCAGCTGATGAAAGAAGCCGGCTATGAGGACGGCTTTACCATCACCATGATGGCCCCCAACAACCGCTACGTGAACGACGACAAGATCGCGCAGGCAGCGGCGGCCATGCTGGCGCGCATCAACATCAAGGTGGACCTGAAAACCCTGCCGAAAGCCCAGTACTGGCCGGAGTATGATAACCGTGCCGCCGATATGATGCTGATTGGCTGGCACGCAGACAGCGAGGATTCGGCCAACTTCTATGAATTCCTCACCTTCTGCCCGGATGCTGACAGCGGTGATGGCCAGTACAACGCCGGCAACTACTGCAACCCGGAAATCGATGCCCTGGTGGAAAAAGCCAACGTGGAGACCGACCTGGACAAGCGTGCGGCCATGCTGCAGGAAGTGGAACAGCGTCTGTACGACGACGCAGCCTTCGTACCGCTGCACTGGCAGGACCTGGCCTGGGCCTCCCGCAAGGGCGTGAACATCGAGCCGGTGCTCAATGTCATGAACTTCCCCTACCTGGGCGATCTGGTTATCGAATAAGGGGAGCGCGCTCCCTGAGACCCAACCTCTCTCCCGGTGCGGGAGAGAGGCTTTCACGTATTCATCAACGGTAAATCCTTCATGCTAGCGTTTTTGGTTCAGCGGATATCCCAGGCGCTGCTGGTCATGTTTGTGATCAGCATCATCGCCTTTGCCATTCAGGATGGCCTCGGGGACCCGCTTCAGGAAATGGTGGGCATGTCCGTCTCTGCCGAGGAGCGGGAAGCCATTCGTGAGGAGTTGGGGCTGAACGACCCCTTTCTGGTCCAGTACCTGAGGTTTGCGGGTAATGCCATACAGGGTGACCTGGGCAATTCCTATTTTTACAGCAAGCCGGCGCTGGAAGTGATTGCCGAACATCTGCCAGCCACCCTGGAACTGGTGATCGGCGCCAGTCTGATCATCATCTTCCTGTCGGTCCCTATTGGCGTGTACGCCGCCATCCGGCCCCAGGCCTGGCTGTCCAAATTCTTCATGGGCGTGAGTACGGTCGGTATTTCCATACCGGTGTTTCTCACGGCCATTGTTCTGATTCAGTTGTTCTCCATTGGTGTGACGGTCAACTGGTTTCCGGCCGATACCGGTTGGGGCCAGTGGCTCAACGATTTCTTTACCACCGAAGGTGGGCTGCCGTCCTATGGCCGGGGTGATGACCTGGTGCACTTGTTCGGCACCTGGGAATCCGGCCTGTTTACCAGCGAAGGCCTGGCCCATCTGGTGCTGCCCTGCGTGTCGCTGGCGTCTATTATGCTGCCGCTGTTTATCCGCCTGATCCGGGCCGAGATGATGGAAGTACTGCAGAGCGACTACATCCGCTATGCCCGGGCCAAGGGTTTGAGCGCGGGCCGTATCAATTTCCTGCATGCCCTGAAGAACACCATGCTGCCGGTGATTACCGTGGGCGGCGTACAGATCGGCATTATGGTGGCCTACACCATCCTGACCGAGACGGTGTTTCAGTGGCCGGGTCTGGGCCTGATGTTCCTGGAGGCCATCACCCGTAGTGATATTCCCCTGATTGTGGCTTACCTGATGGTAGTGGGCCTGATATTTGTGGTGACCAACACACTGGTGGACCTGATCTACGGACTGGTCAATCCCACCGTCAAACTGACAGGTAAGAAAGCATGACAACGGCAACGGTTTCCCGCTGGGACCGCTTCCGCGAGTCCTTTTTCTGGTACAGCTTCAAACGCGACAAGGTAGCGATTGCGAGCTTTCTGGTGCTGCTGGCCATGGTGCTGGCGGCGGTGTTTGCGCCCTGGCTGGCGCCCGCCGATCCCTATGATCTGGCGCAGATCAACATCATGAACTCCGAGCTTCCACCGGTGGGCCTGGACGGCGCTGATCCCGCGTTCCCGCTGGGAACGGATGCCCAGGGCCGGGATCTGCTCTCCACCATACTTTACGGCACCCGGGTGTCGCTGATGATTGGCTTTGGTGCCGTGGTGTTGCAGGCGGCGCTGGGTATCCTGTTTGGCCTGCTGGCCGGCTATCTGGGCGGTAAGGTTGATGCCATCCTGATGCGCATTGCCGATGTGCAGCTGTCGTTCTCCACCCTGATGGTGGCGATCATTGTCGGCGCGGTGTTCAAGGCCAGTTTTGGCAACCTGATGTTCGGTGAGATTGCCATCTACATGCTGATCTTCATCATCGGGGTGGCGGAATGGCCGCAGATAGCCCGTACCGTGCGGGCCTCGGTGCTGGCGGAGAAGAAGAAAGAGTATGTGGACGCGGCCAAGGTGATGGGGTTCGGTACGCCACGCATCATGTTCCGGCACATCCTGCCCAATACCCTGTCGCCCATTTTTGTGATTGCCACGGTACAGATTGCCAATGCCATTATCTCCGAAGCGGCGCTGTCGTTCCTCGGCCTTGGCATGCCGGAAACCCAGCCGTCACTGGGTTCGTTGATCAAATCCGGTTTTGACTACATCCAGAGCGGTTCCTGGTGGATCACCCTGATCCCGGGTCTGGTGCTGGTGGTGCTCGTGCTGGTCATCAATCTGTTGGGTGACTGGTTGCGGGATGTGATGAACCCACGGCTGTATAAGGGGTAACACCATGGCACTGTTGGAAGTGAAAAATCTGGATGTACGTTTCGCGGTGCGCGGTGGCGATCTGACCGCCCTGCGTCGTATTAGTTTCAGCCTGGACAAGGGCGAGCGGCTGGGCCTGGTGGGTGAATCCGGTGCCGGCAAATCAGTCGCGGCCTTCTCTATCCTGAACCTGATTGCCAAGCCCGGTTATATCGCCGGTGGCCAGATTCTGTTTGAAGGCAAAGATCTGGCCGCCATGAGCGAGCGGGAGCTGCGCAAAATCCGTGGCAACCGCATCGCCATGATTTTCCAGGATCCGATGATGACCCTGAACCCGGTGCTCACCATCGGCACCCAGATGGTGGAGGCGATCCTGGCACACCGGAAGATCAGCAAGAAAGAGGCGAGGGCCATTGCCCTGGATCGCCTGCAGAAAGTGCAGATTCCCTCGCCGGAAAAGCGGCTGGACCAGTATCCCCATGAATTGTCGGGGGGCATGCGCCAGCGGGTGATCATTGCCATCGCCCTGCTGTTGGACCCGGAAATCATTATTGCCGATGAACCCACGACCGCCCTGGATGTGACCATCCAGGCCGAGATCATGGACCTGCTGCTGAACCTGTGTGAGCAGGAAAACGTGGCGCTGATGCTGATCACCCACGATCTCGGGGTGGTCTCGCAGGTGACCCAGCGCATGCTGGTCATGTACTCCGGCCGGATCATCGAACAGGGCCCGACCCGGGAAATCATCAACGATGCCCAGCATCCCTACACCCAGGGGCTGATCAACGCGCTGCCCCAGATGGGTGAGCCGGGAGCGCGGCTGTTCCAGATACCGGGCTCCATGCCATCCCTGAAGAATGTGCCTTCGGGTTGCCCGTTCCATCCCCGCTGCAACTTCGCCACCGACCAGTGCAAGCGCGCCATGCCGGAGTATGTGCGCTCGGGCAATGTCGATGTCGCCTGTTACGAAGTTGCCAACCTGATTGAGCAGGAGAAACGCATGCAGGAGGCGGAATCATGACCTCCCCGTTGGTTAGTATCCGGAACCTGGAAAAGCGTTTTGACCTTTCCGGCGGCTTTCTGGAACAGATTCAGTTTGAAGGCGGTCGCTTTCGCCGCAAGCAGGAAGCCGTGCATGCCATCAACGGCGTGAACCTGGATGTGAACAAGGGCGAGGCCCTGTGCGTGGTGGGGGAGTCCGGCTGCGGAAAATCCACCGTGGCCCGCACGGTGATGGGGCTGATTTCCCCCAGTGCCGGCGAGATTCACTACGACGGTCAACGCATCGACAACCTGGGCGGCAAGGCGGCATTGCCATACCGGCGCAAGATGCAGATGATTTTCCAGAACCCCTATGCGTCCCTGAACCCGCGGATGACGATTCAGCAGACCCTGGAAGAACCGATCCGTTTTCACCATCAGGACTGGTCTCCAACCCAGGTGCGGGACAAGATCCACGAGGTGATGCACTCGGTGGGCATCGATCCGGACTGGGGCAGTCGCTTTGGCCACGAGTTTTCCGGTGGTCAGCGCCAGCGGATTGCCATTGCCCGCGCCCTGGCGGTGGACCCGGAATTTATCGTTGCCGATGAGCCCATCTCGGCCCTGGATGTGTCTATCCAGGCCCAGGTGCTGAATCTGTTGATGGATGCCCAGGAAAGCCGTGGTCTGACCTACCTGTTCATTACCCACGATCTCGCGGTGGTAGAACACTTCGGTACCCGGGTGGCCGTCATGTACCTGGGCCGGGTGTGTGAGCTGGCAGACACCAAAACCCTGTTCGCCATGCCCCGGCATCCCTATACCCAGGCGTTGCTGTCGGCCATCCCGAAACTCGAGGATGACCGGCCCAATCACATTCGCCTTCAGGGCGAGGTGCCCACGCCGGTGAATCTGCCCTCGGGGTGCGTGTTCCACGGCCGCTGCCCCTACGCCAATGAGCGTTGCCGGCAGGAAGTTCCACAGCTGATCGCCACCGACGGCGGGGCGCAGGTGGCCTGTCACGCCGTTGAGGAAGGGCGTTTGTAACGGCCGGGCGCGCATAGGCTATCATGCCTGCAGCAACGTACCGGTTGTGATCATTGCCAAACCTCAGGGGTTCCCATGGAAATACGCTGGCTGGAAGACTTTCTGGCGCTTGCCCGCACGCGCCACTTCTCACGGGCTGCCGAACAGCAGCACGTGAGCCAGCCTACGTTCAGCCGGCGCATCAAGCTGCTGGAGGAATCCATGGGCACCACCCTGATCAATCGGCAGACTCTGCCATTGTCCCTGACCCCGGCCGGAGAAGTGTTTCAGGAACTGTGTGAACGCATCACCCGGGAGGTCCGGGACACCCGGGACCGGATAGCCGCTCTGGATGCGGAAGCGTCTGCCCGCATCAGCGTTGGTTCTACCCAGGGGCTGTTTTCGCATTTCTATCAGGGTTGGGCGACGGAGATGGGCATTGCCGAGCGCCTTCAACTGAACCTGACCGCCACCAACTGGGTGGGGGAGCAGTTTCTGGATGCCCTGGAAAGCGGCGAATGTGACCTGGTGTTGTGTTACTGGCACCCGGATTTGCCCTGGGGGGATCGCCTGGCCAGTGACAAGTTTCAGTGGCAGACCATCGGCAGGGAAGCACTGGTGCCGGTCAGTATCGCCAATGAGCAGGGCGAGCCCCGTTACCGGTTGCCGGGCACCAATGAACAGCCTGTGCCTCTGATTGCCTACCACAGCCGTGGTTTTTTGCAGTCGGCTATCGACGGGCATCTGCAACGCGGCAAGCTGCCGGCGAATCTTTTACCACTGAACGAGAATACCCAGTCCGCGAGCATCAAGGCCCTGGTCAAACAGGGCTTCGGCATGGGCTGGTTGCCCAAGCGGATGACGGAAAAAAGCGAACAGTTTGGGCGCCTGGTACGGGCTGGTGATGAGCGCTGGGACGTACCGCTGGAAATACGTTTGATCCGCCTGAGTGACGCCCGCTCAGACGACATACTGAATCTCTGGAAACAACTGGAAACCTGATATGCCAAATCAAGACATCCTCGACCTGCAGCCTGCCCACATCCGTGAGCTGCAGAACCGGTACGAACGGGCCATGGCTGATCACGGTTATGACAGCCTGCTGATTGCCTCGGGCGCGGCGCCCTACCGGTATCGGGATGATCAGGCCTATGTATTTCAGGGCTTCGGCCCGTTTTTGCACTGGACCGGGCTGGCTGGCCAGGAGCACAGCTGGCTGTTGGTTCGGCCCGGCCAGAAACCGGTGCTCTGGCTATACCAGCCGGTGGACTTCTGGCACGCCAACCCGGTGATGGCTGAAGAACCCTGGCTAGAGGTTGTAGACGTGCGCAGCCGGCAGCAATCTGGCGCCCCGGAGCTCGATAGCCCGGGGCGGCTGGTGGTAATCGGTGATCCGCTGGTGCTGGATGGCGTGCCGGGAGATCATAACCCGGCGGCACTGGTGGCAGCCGTGGAAGAAGCCCGCGTGCGCAAAACTCCTTACGAAATTGAATGCCTGGCACACGCTAACCGGATCGCCCTGGCTGGTCACAGGGCGGCCAGAGAGGCGTTTCTGGCCGGCGACAGCGAATTCGGTATCAATCTCGCCTACCAGCAGGCCACCGGCCAGCGGGAAGTGGAGGCGCCTTATCACAGCATCATCGGATTGAACGAACATGCCGGCACACTGCACTACCAGTACTACGACCTGAAGCCTCCCCGCCGGCCCCGCAGTCTGCTGATTGATGCCGGGGTGCGCTACCGTGGCTACTGTTCAGATATAACCCGCACCACCGCCGGGCCGGATGAGCCGAGATTCACCGCGCTGGTTCACGGGCTGGAGAAACTGCAGCTGCGGCTATGCGAGATGGTGTCGCCCGGCGTGGACTACGTGGACATTCACCGCAAGGCTCACCTGGGCATTGCGACCCTGCTATCAGCTTCGGGGCTGGTGTCCGGTTTAGCGGATGAAGCCATGGTGGAGCAGGGCATTACCCGGGCGTTCTTTCCCCATGGCATAGGGCATTTTCTGGGCATTCAGGTGCACGATGTCGCCGGCAAACCGACGCCGTCCCCGGAAGATGCGCCGTTCCTGCGCCTGACCCGCACCCTGGAAGCCGGCATGGTGGTCACCATCGAGCCGGGGCTCTATTTTATTCCATCGCTGCTGGAGCCTTTGCTGAACGGGCCTGAAGCCCAGTATCTGAACCGGGCGCTGATTGATGAACTGAAGAGCTGTGGTGGAATCCGGATTGAAGATAATGTGGTGGTCACAGCGGCCGGGGCCCGGAACTTAACGCGAGAATGCGAATAGTCACTTTTTACTACAAAAACTGACTGCAAAAGGGTTGCAATCCTGTTTGTTAATAACAATAATTATCACTAACTTTATTGCTGTTAGTGAGAGCGCCCTATGTACGTTTGCCTGTGTTACGGGGTAACAGACAGAGAAATCCGCGAAGCCGCTGAAAGCGGTGTCAGTTCCATGCGCCAGCTCGGCAAGGAACTTGGCGTCGGTCGCCAGTGCGGTCGTTGCGCCTGCACTGCCCGGGAAATTCTGAAAGAGTCCCGGTCACCGGATTATATGGCGCTCGCCAATATGCTGGCGCAACCCGCCTGAGCGGGCGGGCCTGTCCACATATTGCAATTGCACCTCTTTCCCATCCGTGATTTTTTATTGCCGTTAAACCGACTATCCTTGTGAATTAACGCTTTCGCGACACAAGGAATCCGGTTATGAAAGGCGACAAAAAAGTCATCCAGCATCTGAACAAGGTCCTCGCCAACGAGCTGACGGCCATCAACCAGTACTTCCTGCATTCGAGAATGTACAAAGACTGGGGTATCACCAAGCTCGCGGCGAAAGAATACGAAGAATCCATCGATGAAATGAAACACGCCGATCAGCTGATCGAGCGAATTCTCTTCCTTGAGGGCCTGCCAAATCTGCAGGATCTGAACAAATTGCTGATTGGCGAGAATGTTCAGGAAATGATCGAGTGCGATCTCAAGCTTGAGCACACCGCGCACACAGACCTGAAAGAAGCCATCATCTACTGCGAGCAGGTTCAGGACTTTGCCAGCCGTGAACTGTTCCGGAGCATCCTCGACAGCGAGGAAGAGCACATCGACTGGCTCGAAACCCAGCTCGAAATGATTTCCCAGATGGGCATCCAGAACTATATCCAGCTGCAGTCGGCAGCTGCTGAGTAAACTCCCCGGCGTTCCGGACACCGGCTCACTCTGCGGGCCGGTGGCGCTTTCTCTCCACTCTGTTCCCCCTGCCTTTTTCCGGGTGCTTCCCCGATTGTCTGTCGAAACAGGTAGAATGGTCGCCCAGATTGGCCAGATATGCTGGCCCAACGCGGTTAATAAACCACTCCGGAGACTGAAATGGACCTGTCCTGCTTCAAAGCCTACGACCTGCGTGGCCGAGTACCTGACCAGCTAAACCCAATCCTGGCTGAGAAAATCGGCCGTGCCTACGTTGAAATCACCGGCGCCAAAAAAGTCATCGTCGGTTACGACATCCGGCTGTCCAGCCCCGAAATCGCCGACGCGTTGAGCTCCGGCCTGATGGCGGCCGGCGCCGATGTGTTTGATATTGGCCTGTGCGGCACCGAACAGGTGTACTTTGCCACCAGTCACTACCAGATGGACGGCGGCATCATGGTCACCGCCAGCCACAACCCCAAAGACCACAACGGCATGAAAATGGTGGGCCCGGAATCCCGGCCGATCAGTTCGGACAACGGCCTGAACGACATCCGGGACCGGGTGCTGGAACCGTTCTTTGACGCCGCAGAGCAGGGCAAATACGAAACCCTGGAAGTAATGAGCGCGTACGTCGACCATCTGCTGGGCTATATTGATGCTGGCTCACTGAAACCCATGACCATCGTCTGTAATGCCGGCAACGGTGGTGCTGGCCTGGTGATCGACGAACTGGAACAGCATCTGCCGTTCGACTTCATCAAGGTTCATCACGAAGCCGATGGTCACTTCCCGAATGGTGTGCCCAACCCGATCCTGCCGGAAAACCGCTCCGCGACTGCCGATGCCGTACTCCAGAATGGCGCCGCCATGGGCATTGCCTGGGACGGCGACTACGACCGCTGCTTCTTCTTCGACGAAACCGGCCGCTTCATCGAAGGCTACTACATCGTCGGCCTGCTGGCGGACCAGTTCCTGCGCAAGACCGGTGGCGGCAAAGTCATTCACGATCCCCGCCTGACCTGGAACACTCTGGATCTGGTTGAAGCTGCTGGCGGCGAAGCCATCGAAAGCAAGACTGGCCACGCCTTCATCAAACAGAGAATGCGCGACGAAGACGCCGTCTATGGGGGCGAAATGAGTGCCCACCACTACTTCCGCGACTTCGCCTACTGCGACAGCGGCATGATCCCCTGGCTGCTCGTGGCCGAGCGCCTGTGTCAGAGCGGCCAGACCCTGTCATCCCTGATCGACGCCCGCATCGAAGCCTACCCGGCCAGCGGTGAAATCAACCGCACCATCAGCGACCCCCCGAAAGTCATCGCCGCCATCGAAGCCAAGTACGGCGTGGGCGCGAAATCCGTCAGCCATGTTGACGGCCTGAGCGTGGAATTCGAAAACTGGCGCTTCAACCTGCGCATGTCCAACACCGAACCGGTGGTTCGCCTGAATGTTGAGGCCCGTGGAGATAAAGCGTTGATGGAAGCGAAAACCGAAGAACTACTGGCGGAAATGGAGCGTTTGAACGCCTAACCCCTGAAACCCCGAACTGAGTTTGGGGACAAGTGGGGTGGAGGGCCTCCGGAAACTGTGCGGAGCCAGGGATGGCGGAGCTCAAGCGCCCCAGGGATGGGCCGAAGGAGCGTGTTTACGGAGGCCCTCCACCCCACTTGGCCTTGCACCAAAGTCAGAGCATGTTGGAAGATATTACTAGAGCCAGTCATTCAGCATAATGCCAAACCCGACCCGCTCAATCCGCTCGTTGTAGTCAATCAGGCTCTCCCCATAACCGTTGTAATACTGGAAGAACCCCTTCAGCGTATCCCCCATGGGAAAGCTGTACCCGAACTCCACCGACGTCCGGTTATCCGACCTCAGATTATTCAGCAGCTTCAAAGAAAACGTCCGATCTTCCGTCAGCTTGTAAACCGCGTGATAACTGGCGTGGCCCAGATAGCTCTCTATGTCTTCGTTGTCGTCGCTGCTGCTGTTTTCCGGCAAGCGATACCAGGGCTGAACCATAAACAGCCAGCGATCCACACTATAGGCAACGGAACCCATAATCCGGTTCCAGCTCCGGGACCGGGGGTCAGGCTGTCCGTTTGACTGGTGATTAAAGCCCACCGACACCGCACTGAGCGTACCGGGACCGAGATCCCAGTTCAGGGCGTGCCTGAAAAACAGCTCCGGCTCATAGTTGGTCTCCCGGAAAGGCGCCGATTCATCCTGGTTGTAGACCTGCCAGAAGGATTTCTGGGTGTAGCCAAACCAGAAGGTTGTGCGGTCGTCGAAAATGCCCGTCAGCAACGGAACCTTGAAGCTGATCTGGTACTTGGCTTCCTCGTTTTCCAGGTTGTAGTCATAATCGATAGCTCCCAGTCGCGGGCTTGCGGGCAAGGCATTGGGGTCGTCCACCCAGGTGATCGGCAGAATGTAATTGGGCTGATGAGTCACGAAACTGCCGGTAAACGAGAAGATCGCCCGCTCGGCAGAAAGATAGTTGTCCACCAGCGCGGCCATCACCCCGTCATCAGGATCGTCTTCCAGGGCATTACCCACGATCTTCTCCCGGGTTTTCTTGTCGGCCACCAGTTCCTCTGCATCCGCCTCGGCTTCTTCCAGCTGTTCCTCGCTGGCCTGGTCACGCTCGGCCTGAGGGTTGTACTTGGCGTCATAGCAGGCCAGCCGTTGCACACCTTCCTTGATCAGCGCGCAGTTAACATCGGGTTCCTCTGGCCGATCCTGGGCAACAACCAGATTGGCCGTGCCCAACAGAATCAGGGGTAGCAGCTTGAGGCTGGGGGTCATGGGGGCTCCTTATTGGGCGGTACTCAGGCTTATCCAGGTGTTGGCAATGCCGTAAATCCAGACCCCAAGCAGGGTGAGGGTCAGCAGGGCGAAGATCGCGCGATGGCGGGGGCGGCGCTGGTCGTTCGCCGAGGCGACCCAGCGTAGATACATCAACCCGATAAAACTCAGAAAAACGCCCAGGCTGGCAAACGCCGGAATCAGCAGCCAGCCGGCAGAAAGCGGGGTGCCATCGCTTGACTGGTTGCTGAACCAGGCCATCGAGATCAGCAGTACCGCCAGGCTGGAAAACTCCAGGATCAGTAAGGTTTTTCGGCGCTTGTCCGGGGTCGTCTGTTGCTGTTGGTTCATGCGGCGACTCTGGGTTTGAGTGAATGAACGCTATGGTAACCGGAATCCATGGCAAAGGAGCTACAACCTACGAAACTGTCATTAAAATGGTTGAAATCAAATTCTGATTTTGCTCTCTGGTTTTTTTGCGGAGGCTCAATCGCTATAATGCGGCGACCGAAAGATTATAACGCTCAAATGCGAGGTGCATTGTGAAGATGAAGAGAGTCCTGGCTGTTGTTCTGCTTGGTTTTGGCCTGGCCGCCGGCGCCGCAGTGGCAAGTGTTGAAGACGAAATCCGCGAGCGCATCAAGCCGGTGGGCGAAGTGTGTCTGCAGGGTGAAGAGTGTGGCGAGGCTGCTGCACCTGCTGAGACAGCCAGCTCCGGCCCGCGTTCTGGCAGTGAAGTCTACGACGCCGTGTGCATGGCGTGTCATACCACCGGCGCAGCCGGCGCTCCCAAGATCGGTGATACCGCTGCCTGGGCTCCGCGCATTGAGAAAGGTATCGATACCCTGATTGATCACGCCATCAATGGCTTCAACGCCATGCCGGCCAAAGGTGGCTGTGCCAACTGCCCGGATGAGGAAATCACCGCTGCCGTTGAGCATATGGTTGAGCAGAGCAAGTAAGCAATCTGTAACGACCGGACAAACCCCGCCCCGAGCGGGGTTTGTTGTTTCTACAGGCCCAGATCGCCAATCAGGGCGCTGAGAGTCGCCTTGCCCTTTTTCTGGTTCGCTTCTTTGTCCTGGTCGCCCAGTCCCTCCCATTTCACATCCTCTTCCGGCAACTCATCCAGAAAGCGGCTGGGAATGGTCTCCAGTTTTTCCCCGTACTGTTTTCGGGAGGCCGCGTAAGTCAGCGCCAGGGTTTCCCTGGCCCGGGTAATGCCCACGTACATCAGGCGGCGCTCTTCCTCAATGTTGCCTTCCTCGATGCTGCTGCGGTGCGGCAGAATCTCCTCCTCCAGGCCCATAATGAACACATGGGGAAACTCCAGCCCCTTGGAAGCGTGCAGGGTCAGCAACTGAACCTTGTCGCTGTCGTCTTCCTCTTCCCGCTGCTCCATCATGTCCCGCAGTACCAGCTTGGCGATGGCGTCCTCAATGCCGATTTCATCGGCCGTGCCCTTGCCGTCGTCCAGCATGCGCTGGATCGACTCCACCAGGTACCAGATGTTCTCCATCCGGCGTTCGGCCTGTTTCGGGCTACCGGAATGCTGGTGCAGCCACTCTTCGTACTCGATGTCAGTGAACAACTGTTTGATGACCGGGATCGGGTCTTCCGAGAACAGGCGCTCGCAGGTTTTGTCGACCCAGTGGGCGAACCGTCTTAGTCGGTCCAGCCCCTTCTCGGTGACGTGGGTTTCCGCCCCCATATCCCCCAGGGCCTTGAACAGGCTGACATTGCGTGACCGGGCATAGTGACTTAACTGTTCCAGGGTGCGCGGGCCAATCTCCCGGCGCGGCACGTTCACCACCCGCAGGAAGGCCGCATCGTCGTCCGGGTTGATCATCAGCCGCAGGTACGACATCGCATCCTTGATCTCGTTCTTGGAGAAAAACGACTGGCCGCCGGAGATGCGGTAGGGAATCTGGTAGGCCTGCAGTTTCATTTCCAGCAGCCGTGCCTGATGGTTGCCCCGGTAAAGGACTGCGAAATCCCTGAAGTCGAGGCCGTTTTTCAGCTTCTGATCGAGGATCTCGGTGGCCACCCGCTCGGTTTCGGCATCTTCGTTGCGGCAGCGGATGATGCGGATTTCCTCGCCAATGGTGTGGTCACTCCACAGCGCCTTCTCGAACACGTGGGGGTTGTTGGCGATCACCGTGTTGGCGCAGCGCAGGATCCGGCTGGTGGAGCGGTAGTTCTGCTCCAGTTTGACGATCTTCAGGCTCGGGAAGTCATCTTTCAACTGGGCCAGGTTCTCCGGCCGGGCGCCGCGCCAGGCGTAGATGGACTGGTCGTCATCGCCCACCACGGTAAACGCCGCCCGCTCGGCCACCAGCTGTTTTACGAGCTCGTACTGGCACACGTTGGTGTCCTGGTACTCATCCACCAGCATGTAGCGGATTTTCCGGCGCCACTTGGCAAGCACTTCCGGGTTGTCCCGGAACAGCTGCACCGGCAGCAGAATCAGGTCGTCGAAATCCACCGCGTTGTAGGCTTTCAGGTATTCGTTGTAGTGCTTGTAAACGATGGCAATGCGCTGCTCACGCTCGTCTGCCGCTTTGCTGTAGGCCTCCGCAGGGCTGCGCATGGCGTTTTTCCAGGACGAGATGGTCATCTGCACATCGTTCAGCTCGTCGCCGGCCTCGGCGCTGGCTTCGCGCATCATCAGATCCTGCAGCAGCGCCTTGGCATCTTCGGCGTCGAAAATGGAGAAGCCTGGGTGGTAGCCCAGGTGGGTGTGCTCCTCCCGGATCATGTTCAGGCCAAGATTGTGAAATGTTGATACGATCAGGCCCCGGGTTTTGCCCCGGTCGACAATGCGGCCCACACGCTCTTTCATCTCCCGGGCGGCTTTGTTGGTAAAGGTGACGGCGGCAATGTGTCGCCCCGGGATGCCCAGTTCCTCAATCAGATAGGCAATCTTGCGGGTAATCACGCTGGTTTTGCCGCTGCCGGCACCGGCCAGCACCAGCAGGGGGCCGTCGGCGTAGCGTACCGCTTCATGTTGTCTGGGATTGAGCTTGTTCACAGTGTTGGTGCCAAAGGGGAACGGGGCATGGGTTTTTAGCGTCTGGCTATTCTACACCAGGCCGGCATGCTGTACCTTGCCGATCTATCAGCTATTCTTTATGTAATGGACTACGCTGTTCTGTACCGATATATGGATCTCGCCAGATGACACTGCCCACCGACACCAGGCCTGATTGTTTGCGCCTTCTGGTGCTGACACCGGAATACGCCGACTATCTCTGGTTCAGCGCCATGCTCGCGGATGATTCCGAAATCTGCAGTGACGCCACCTGGTGCCCGGATCTGGTGGACTGTGATGATCTTATTTCCAACGCCAGCTTCGATGTGATCGTGTGGGACTGCGTGTTCCATGGCGGCTCGGAAGCGTCGTTTCTGCAATATCTGTCGGTATCCAGTGAGGACATACCCATTCTGGCCATGAGCGCCGAATCCTGCGGAGAAAAAGCCCGGTACCTGGTTGAAAATGGTGCATCGGACTATCTGAGCCGCCGTGAGTTAGATCCCTGGAATTTCCGGCGCTCCATTAAATGCCTGTGGTACCGCTCCCAGCTCACGCAGTCGGCAAATGGCCAGCTTGGCCGTGAAGTGGCCACCGGCTTCATCAACCGGGACCTGTTCTTCGATCGGTTGCAGCAGGCGGTGCTGAGGGCTGAGCGGGCGAATCATCGCCTGGCTCTGTTGCACCTGAATATCGATGATTTCCGTAATATCAACGAATCCTTTGGTTACCAGAAGAGTGATCAGCTCATGCTTCGGCTGGCGGAGCGGCTCCGGCAGACGTTGCGACGGGTGGACTCGTTGATGCGCATCGGTGGTGACGAACTGGCCATCATCGTCGAGAAAGTGGAAGACTCGCTGGATATCACCCAGATCATTCGCAAGGTGGTCTCGGCGCTGGATGAGCCGGTGATGGTGGATGGCCAGAATGTGGTGGTCAGCGCCAGCCTGGGCGTGGCCACCTATCCGGAGGCCGGTGACAGCCCGGAAGAACTGCTCCGGCGGGCTAACCGTGCGATGTTCGAAGCCAAACGCGATCCGGGTACCAGTTACCGGTTTTACGACCGGCAGCTGCACATTTCCGCAGGCTATCAGCTCCGGCTCGAAGCCGACCTTCGCAATGCCCTGCGGGGCAAGGAACTGGAGCTGTATTATCAGCCACGGATTGACCTAGCGACCGAGGAGGTGCGCGGGGTCGAGTGTCTGTTGCGCTGGAATCACCCGGAGCGCGGCCTGGTGGGCCCCGATGAGTTTATCCCGGTGGCCGAGCGCAGTGGTCTGATTGTGCCCATCGGCTACTGGGTTATCGAGCAGGCCTGCAAGCGCTTGCAGGAGTCCACCGAGCTGGGCTTTCCCGGACTGGTGTTTGCGGTCAACCTGTCGTTCCGGCAGTTCCACGATCGCAAGATGACCGAAACCATCTTCCGTATCATTTTCAATGCCAACGTCGATACCAGCCTGCTGGAACTGGAGCTGACCGAAAGTGCCATGATGCACGACCCGGAATACGCCCAGCGCTGCCTGCGGGAGCTCAATCAGTTGGGCATCAGTTTTGCACTGGACGATTTCGGTACCGGCTTTTCCTCCCTGAGCAATCTGCAGCACCTGCCAATCTCGCTGGTGAAGATCGACAAGTCCTTTGTCCAGGAACTGGGCCAGTCTGCCGATGCCGAGCATATTATCCGGGCCATTATCAGTCTGGCTCACAGCCTGCAGATCAGCGTGGTGGCCGAAGGGGTGGAAACCGATGGCCAGCTGGAATTCCTGCGCCAGCAACACTGTGACGAAATCCAGGGCTACTATTACGCCCGCCCGATGCCCTGGAACGATCTGGTGCAATTCATGAACCGCCAGAACCAGTCCGCTTGCCTGCAGAAGTAAGCCGCTGTACCTTTGCGCATTAATTCCGAATGCGATACCAGATCGAGGCAGCATGAACAGTATTTCCCGGCGCATTGCCGAAGAGCTCGGCGTACGTGAACAGCAGGTTAATGCCACCGTTACCCTTCTTGATGAAGGCGCTACCGTTCCCTTTATTGCACGCTACCGAAAAGAAGTAACGGGTTCTCTGGACGACAGCCAGCTGCGGACTCTGGAAGAGCGGTTGCGCTACCTGCGTGAGCTGGAAGACCGCCGGGGCACCATCCTCAACAGCATTGAGGAGCAGGGCAAGCTGACCGACGAGCTGCGGGCCTCCATCGAAGCTGCCGACACCAAGAACCGCCTGGAAGATCTTTACCTGCCCTACAAGCCCAAGCGCCGCACCAAGGCGCAGATTGCTCGGGAAGCAGGTCTGGAGCCGCTGGCCGATACCCTCTACGACGATCCCACCCAGGATCCGGAAACCGTCGCTGCCGGTTACCTCAACCCGGAAGCCGGCGTTGAGGATATCAAAGCCGCTCTGGACGGTGCCCGCTACATTCTGATGGAGCGTTTTGCCGAAGATGCTGAATTGCTTGGCGCCCTGCGGGATTTCGTCTGGCAGGAAGGCCAGCTGAAAGTCACTGTGGTAGAAGGCAAGGAAAATGAAGGCGCCAAGTTCCGGGATTACTTCGACCACGTTGAACCGCTGAGAAAGGTTCCGTCGCACCGGGCGCTGGCCATTCTTCGGGGCCGCAATGAGGGCATTCTGGCCTATTCGATTGTTATGGGCGATGCTGAGGAGGATCGCCGTCAACCCCATCCCGCCGAGCAGCGAATCGCCGCCCACTGGCGCATTCGGGATAACGGCCGGGCCGCCGACAAATGGTTGTCGGATGTGGTGCGCTGGACCTGGCGCGTGAAGTTGTCGACACAGATTGAAACCGATCTGATCGCCCAGGTGCGTGAAGCGGCTGAAACCGAAGCCATCAACGTTTTTGCTGCCAACCTGAAAGATCTGCTCCTGCTCGCTCCGGCCGGTCCGCGGCCAACGCTGGGGCTCGATCCCGGCCTGCGTACCGGGGTCAAGGTGGCGGTAATCGACGGTACCGGCCAGGTGGTGGATCACGGCGCCATTTTCCCCCATGCGCCCCAGAATAAATGGGATCAGTCCATTGCCCAGATGGCAGCCTGGTGTCAGAAATACAAAATCGAACTGGTGGCCATCGGTAACGGCACCGCCTCCCGGGAAACCGAGAAACTGGTGGGCGACCTCTGCAAACGTTACCCCGAATTGAAGCTGGCCCGTATTGTGGTGAATGAGTCCGGGGCGTCGATCTATTCCGCCTCGGAATTTGCCTCCCGGGAACTGCCGGATCTGGATGTCACCATCCGTGGTGCGGTGTCCATTGCCCGTCGTTTGCAGGATCCACTGGCCGAGCTGGTGAAAATCGAGCCCAAGTCTATCGGTGTGGGACAGTACCAGCACGATGTGTCCCAGGTGCAGCTGTCCCGTAGCCTGGATGCGGTCGTTGAGGACTGTGTAAACGGCGTGGGCGTGGATCTGAACACCGCCTCGGTGCCACTGCTTACGCGGGTGTCTGGCCTGAATCCGAGCATTGCCCAGAACATCGTGGATTTCCGGAACCAGAACGGCAAGTTCACCAGTCGCAAACAGCTGCTGAAGGTGTCTCGACTGGGTGATCGCACCTTTGAACAGGCTGCGGGCTTCCTGCGTATCGCCGGGGGCGAAAACCCTCTGGACCGGTCATCCGTGCATCCGGAAGCCTACGGTGTGGTTGAGGCCATTGCTGAGCGAAATGGCAAGAGGGTGGAGGATATCCTTGGCGATTCCGCGTTCCTGCGCAGTCTTAACCCACAGGACTACGTAACCGAGCAGTTCGGCCTGCCCACCATCAAGGACATTATCTCCGAGCTGGAAAAACCGGGCCGGGACCCGCGACCGGAATTCCGCTTTGCCCATTTCGAGGAAGGGGTGGAAACCCTCAACGACCTCAAACCCGGTATGGTGCTGGAGGGCTCGGTAACCAACGTCACCAACTTCGGTGCCTTTGTGGATATCGGCGTTCACCAGGATGGCCTGGTGCACATCTCGGCCTTGTCCCATACTTTCGTGAAAGATCCGAGAGAAGTGGTCAAGGCCGGTGACATCGTCAAGGTCAAAGTGATGGAAGTGGACATTCCCCGTAAGCGGATTGGCCTGTCCATGCGTATGGATGACCAGCCGGGGGCGGACAACAAGCCAGCCCGGGGCGCAGACCGGAACTCTGGCCGCAGTGCAGGGCGCAAACCTCAGGCCGGCCAGGGCGCACCTCAAGGTGCCATGGCTGGCGCTCTGGCCCAGGCTATGGCCTCTGCCCGTAAGAACGGCCGTTAACCCCTTCCACTGATTCACAGCCGTTACGTCTCACAAGGGCGTAACGGCTGCAACAGGAGCTCAACATGGCACAATCCCGCCACTCCCTGTTCCAACAGTTTGCCGCCAGTGACTGGGACGGTTTCCTCAAAGGGGTCGAAAAGGAAGGCCTGCGCGTCGATGCCAATGGCTTCATTGCCCAGACACCACATCCGGAAGCCCTGGGCTCCGCACTGACCCACCCCCGTATCACGACCGACTACTCGGAAGCCCTGCTGGAACTGATCACGCCGGTCTTCGACAATACTGAAGCTATGCTGGCCTCGTTGCGGGATATACATCGGTTCGTCCAGCAGAACCTGGATAACGAAGTGTTCTGGGCCGCGAGCATGCCCTGCGAGATTGACGGCGATGCCAGCATTCCCATTGCCGAGTACGGCAGCTCCAACACTGGCCGGCTCAAGCATGTGTATCGTCAGGGTCTGGCGGTGCGTTATGGCCGGATTATGCAGAGTATTGCCGGCGCCCATTACAATCTTTCCCTGCCGGACAGTTTCTGGCGCAAATGGCAGGAACTGGTGGGCAACAAGGATAGCCTCAGGGATTTCAAATCAGACCAGTACTTCTGGCTGATCCGGAATTTCCGCCGCCGCAGCTGGTTGCTGATGCTGCTGTTTGGCGCCTCGCCGGCACTGGATGCCAGTTTTGTGGCCGGCGTCCGGCACGACCTGGCACGGTTCGATGATCGCACCTGGTTTGGCCAGCACGCCACGTCTTTGCGCATGGGGGATCTGGGTTACCACAACAATGCCCAGGCCTCGCTGAATATCTGCTTCAATGAGCTGAGCACTTATACCCGGACACTGGATCGCGCCATCCACACCAACTGGCCAGCATATGAAGCCATTGGCACCCGGCGCAATGGCGAGTTTGTCCAGATCAATACCAATGTGCTTCAGATTGAGAACGAGTACTACAGCGCGGTACGTCCCAAGCGCACCACCGAGCGGGGTGAAAAGCCGATCCAGGCTCTGGATGCCCGGGGTGTGGAATACATTGAGGTGCGTTGTCTGGACCTGGATCCGTTCTCGCCGGTGGGCGTGAACCGCGAGCAGATCGATTTCCTCGACCTGTTCCTGCTGGATTGCCTGCTCACCGATTCTCCCCGTATTGAAGACGATGAGTGCGAACGGCTTGATGACAATTACAAGGACGTCGTCGCCAGCGGTCGCCTGCATTCACTCAGTCTGTGCCGGGGTGGACAGCGTGTGCCTGTGGGCGAGGCCGCCGTTGAATGGCTGGAGCGCTTGCAGCCCCTGGCAGAGCTGCTGGATGGCTGGAATCATAGCGATACCTACAGGTCGGCGCTGGCGGCTCAACGGTCGAAACTCGAGGGCAATGATTGGGCGGTGCCTTCCGCTCGAGTGCTTGAGGCCATGGGGCAGTCAGGCCTGGGCCATCGCGACTGGGTGCAGGCGATATCCCGTGAACACCAGCAAACCCTGAATTCGGAGCCACTGGCACCGGAGGTGCTGGCGGACTTCCGTGCCATGAGTGCGCAGTCCCTGGTCGAGCAGAAAGAGCAGGAAGCTGCGGACAGTCAGCCATTTCCGGAGTTTCTGGAGGCCTACCTGAAATCCTGACGCCGCTTGCGTCACGTCCGGAAAGGGACGTGACGCACAGAACCGGCTGTCCGGTTTGCTGGATCTGTTACCTGCTGTTACTTTCTATTACATCAGGTAAGGAGGTGGCCCATGGCAACGGATATCAAGCTCGGCTGGGATGTAGAAGCATTGAACAAGGCCTACCGGCAGGGATACATGGCCGGAGAGATGGGCATGGACAAAACCCGCTGTCCATACCGTGGTGAGGTCATTATTGCCGCCTGGGAAGCCGGTTGGGATGATGCCGGTCAGGCCCGGAAACAGCGCCCGCAACAGGATGATGATCTGTTCTCACGCATCGCCTGATCCGGTGCCACCGCCCGGTGGACGCCGCAACTAGCGCTGAACCACAAACTCGGTAAACAGCACTCCGGTAATGGTCTCACCGGTTTGCTGCTCCTCCAGCACTCCGTTTATCCGTTTGGTTGCTTCTTCCCGCAGCGCCTGCTGGCCGTCCATGGAAGACAATTGGTCAAGATCCGTCTGCTCACCAAACAGCATCACCAGTTCGTGCCGTAACCTGGGCATGTGCGCTTCTACCGCCGGCCGGGTGGTTTCGCGGGAGGCCCGAATGGTTACGGAGGCTTTGAGATAGGCCACTTTCGCATCCGGTTTGCCGACATGGGTGACGAATGCCGGTTCCATGGCGATATAGTCGGTTACCCCCTTCACTTCGGTTTCTTCATCAGCTTCCTCGGCCATGGTGGGCAGGGAAGGCATCAGTGCGCACAGGGTCAGTAACAGGGCCGGCGTCAGTTTTCTGAGAATGGTCATAGGCTTGGCGTTAGTCATGGGTTAGGATTGGTTCAGTGTTTCATGGCACGCTGGTTTTTCTCTGAGAATATCAGGCCATGGAAGCTTGTGCAGTCCACATCATGATTCCGGGGTAGCGTTTTGACAAGCAGATGGATATTCGGGTTGGTATTTCTGGTGTGCGCCGGGTTGCTGGCGGTGGCCTTTTACATGGAGCACGTGATGGGTCTGGAGCCATGCCCGTTGTGCTGGTTGCAGCGTTTCGGATTTATGGGTGCAGGGCTGGTGAGTCTGTTGGCGTTTCTGCACGGACCCCGCGGGTTCGGCAACCGGGTCTACGGGCTGTTACTGATTGTTGCCGCCGGCGCTGGTCTGGCGGTGGCGGGGCGTCAGCTATGGTTACAGAGTCTGCCGGCGGACCAGGTGCCTGCCTGTGGTCCCTCGGTTGATTACATGCTCGAGGTACTACCCTGGTTTGAAGTGCTGCAAACCGCTTTGAAAGGCACGGGTGATTGCGCCGAAGTGGTCTGGCGTTTTCTCGGTTTGAGTATCCCCGGATGGACCGCGGTCTTTTTTAGCCTGCTGATTGTACTGGGGCTGTTTGTGATGCTGCGACGCTATTCTCCCCGGGACTGGTTGCAGAGCTGAAACAGTTGCGGCTGACCATGACCATGGGGTAACTTGAATGCCACATAATAATTATCAAGACTAGATCCAGAGAACGGGCGGATTGACCGAGGGGAGACAGGCGTCATGTTGGAGAATTGCCGGAATGCCAGGGAGCGTTGGGGTGGTGTCAGCGAGCTGATTGATCGCTGGCTGAAGGAGCGCCAGGAGCTTCTGGTTCAGTATTGCGAGTTGTCTGGAGAAAGTGATTTTTCCCAGACCGATGCCCTCCGCGAAAAATTCGTCCGCCTGTGCGAAGTGCTGGTGGATTATGTTTCGGCCGGCCACTTTGAAGTCTACGAACAGCTGATTCAGGAGGCCCGTGAGTTCAACGATGGCGGTCTCGAACTGGCAGCAAAGCTCTATCCCCGGATCGAGCAGACCACGGAAGTGGCATTGAACTTCAATGATCGTCTGGATGGCCGGGAGCTGTCCGAGGTCGACGTCAAGGAATTGTTCAACGAGTTGTCACGGCTTGGAGAAGTGCTGGAGTCACGCTTCGAGATGGAAGATTTCCTGATTGAGAATCTGCATAACGCCCATGCGGGCAAGGTGGCTTCGGCCTGATTGCCTCTACCCGGAACCGCATTACCCGCAATAAAAAACCGGCCCCAGAAATGGTGCCGGTTTTTTATTGCCTGCCGGAGTGCTGGCCAGAGCTTATTCGTCTGAACCGGCGTCGTCCTGCCCCGGATTCACGGCGATCAGCTCGACATCGAATACCAGGGTCTCGTTAGGGCCAATAGCCTGGTTTCCGCCCGGGCCGTAGGCCAGGTCAGACGGGATATAAAGCTTGTACCGAGCACCTTCGCTCATCAGCTGCAGACCTTCTGTCCACCCAGGAATCACCTGGTTCAGGCCAAAGGTCACGGTTTGCCCGCGCTCACGGGAGCTGTCGAACACCTCACCGTTGATCAGTTCGCCGGTGTAGTGGACTTCCACCTGATCCTCGGCGGTTGGGCGCTCACCGTTACCTTCTTCAATCACTTCGTACTGGAGACCGGACTCTGTGGTCTCAACGCCTTCACGCTCGGCGTTTTCAGCCAGGAAAGCCTCGCCGGCATCCTTGTTCTTCTGAGCCAGTTCTTCCAGTTGCTGCTCCTGCTTTTGCTGGAGCTCCTGCTGGTAGGCCATCAGCGCTTCCTGGATCTGCTCGCGGGTCAGTCGCTTGCTGTCTTCATCACCGGCATGGCCATGCTGGATGCCCTGAAGGAACTGGTCCATCTGGAGATCCGGCAAGTCATTGCTCATGCGCTCACCCAGCACCAATCCCATGCCATAGCTGACTTTCTCAGGGGTGGTTTCAAGGGCCGGGTCGTTTGCCGGCTCCTGAGCTGTTGAGCAACCGGCAATCAGGCCGGTAACGGCGATAGCCAAAAGCGTTTTCTTCATCATTTCATCCTTTTCACGTGTTTCTGGGCTCTCTGACCCTGGATTCTGAAAGTGAACAAGGTAACGGGTTCAGCAGCGGGATGCCACTGAACATGTGTTAATCAGAGACTCATTTCGCGGCAATGCGCAACCCGCGTCAGGAACCGCTGGCGGGTGAGCCATTGAGCGAATAGGGGGCCTGGTAGGGGGACTGCCAGTCATCTTCCGGGCTGATGGTCTGCGGCTTCCGGGGCACGGGGTCTGGGCGCTCAATGGCCAAGGCATTCCAGGGGCCCTGGGCCGGGGGCTGATCGGCATAGTGCCAGTTGCCATCGGTGTCCTGCCACTTGAAAACGATATCCGGGCCTTCGGTGGGAATCGGCGATGGCAGCAACCCCTCAAAGGAGGGAATCGTCGTCGCCTGCTCGGTTTTCACCGGTTCCGAGACCTGGTCGGGATCGCCGAGGCCGAAGAAAATCAGCAGCAGCAGAAGGCCGAGCGCTGGAAACGAAAGCCGGATCAGCCATTTCATGAACATGATGGGCCGCCTCTGGTGGTCTGGCCTGCAAGCCGGCTGGCCAGAAGTTCAAGATGAGATTTTACCCGCGTGGGAATGTTGTCGGACGGCGCGGCAGCGACAAGATTCTGCTCGATGATGGTGCCTGATTTCTGCATGTTTCCGCGCTCCGCTTCGGATTCTTTCAACGTTTGCCAGATCAGAGCCAGCTCCAGCTGTTCGGCCAGCAGCTCTGCCTTGGCCAGAGTGTCCCGCAGCTCCACGCCATGATCATTGGCTCGGGGAACAGACTTGCGGGCGGAGCGAAGGCAACCGGTTACACGGCTTCGCCACTCTGTTACCTTAGCGTCCTCAACGCCAGAGAACGACTGACCCTGCGTGGCGAGCCAGCCGGCACAGAGGATGCGACTTACGCTCCATCCCTCGGATTGCAGCTCAAGACAGGCCTCAGCCACCTGTGGATCCTGCCATTGGGCTAGGGCATAACGCCATAACGGATTGTCTGGTTCCATGTGTTCTGGAAGTTCCAGCGGCTCCGCTTGTTGAACGGTCATGTTGGCGCTTCCCTGGCAGTAATCCATGGATAGATTAAATCTATGTTAACGATAACCGATCTCAGTTTACAACGGGGCGGCGTCTGGTTGCTAGAAAACGTGAACCTGACCGTGCAACCGGGGCAGCGCGTTGCCATTGTTGGTGCCAATGGTGCCGGCAAATCCAGTCTTTTCCAGCTCTTGCTGGGGCAGCTTGCACCCGAGCAAGGCAGCGTGGCGTTGCCCGGTGGCTGCCGGATTGCCCATATGGCTCAGGAAGTCGCGGCTTCGTCCAGATCCGCCCGGGATTTTGTGCTGGATGGCGACACCGAGTTGCGGCGAATGGAGCGGGCGCTGGCCGAGGCGGAAGCGGGTGGTGATGACCATGCCATTGCCCGTCTGCACGGGGAGCTGGATATTCACGAAGCCTGGTCCGCACCGCGCCGGGCAGAGACACTGCTCAGGGGCCTGGGCTTCGCCGACAGCGATGCCGGGCGCCCGGTTTCCGCATTTTCCGGTGGCTGGCGTATTCGACTGAACCTGGCCCAGGCACTGATGCGTCCATCCGATCTGCTGTTGCTGGATGAGCCCACCAACCACCTGGACCTGGATGCTTGTCTGTGGCTGGAGAACTGGCTCAGAAAGTATCCGGGTACCTTGCTGTTTATTTCTCACGACCGGGACTTCATGGACCGGGTGGCTACTCATCTGGTGCATTTCGATCAGAAGCAATTGGTGCTGTATACGGGAAATTACTCAGCCTTCGAGCGTCAGCGCGCCGAGCGACTGGCCCAGCAGCAGGCCAGTTTCGAACGCCAGCAAGCCAGAATTGCCGAAATCCAGCGCTTTATTGATCGCTTCAAGGCCAAAGCCACCAAAGCCCGGCAGGCCCAGAGCCGCGTCAAGGCACTGGAACGGATGGAAAAGATTGCGCCGGCGCACGTGGACTCACCCTTCAGTTTCGAGTTCCCGGTCGCGGACAAGGTCTCCAATCCATTGCTGTCCATTCGCCACGGGGTCGCGGGCCATGGGGATGTGCCCATTCTGAAGAACATCAATGTCACCCTGTTGCCCGGCACCCGGGTTGGTTTGCTGGGGCCGAACGGGGCCGGTAAGTCCACCTTTATGGATGCCCTTCGCGGCACCGGAACCCTGCTCAGTGGTGAGCGCACCTGTGGCGAACATCTGGCCATCGGCTATTTCGCCCAGCATCAGCTGGAGTCCCTGGATCTCGACGCCAGCCCGTTCCTGCATCTGCAGCGTCTGGCGCCAACCGCATCGGAGCAGAAAGTCCGGGACTTCCTGGGCGGCTTCGATTTTCACGGCGACGAAGCACTTGCGCCCATTCGCTCGTTTTCGGGCGGTGAGAAGGCCCGGGTTGCGCTTGCCGTTATCGCCTGGCAGAAACCCAATCTGCTGCTGCTGGATGAGCCCACGAACCATCTGGACCTGGAAATGCGACAGGCCCTGACCATGGCGCTCCAGAACTTCGATGGCGCCATCGTGGTGGTATCCCACGACCGCCACTTGCTGCGCAATACGGTGGATGAATTCTGGTTGGTATGCGACGGCGCTGTTGGCGAGTACGAGGGCGACCTGGAGGATTACGAACGCTGGCTGGCGGAACGTCGGAAAGATGAGGAATCGCCACCCCGGCGTGAAGTGGTCGGGGGGCAGGAAAAGTCGGTTAATACCGCCGGACCCGCGACCCTGACGGCGGACGAACGCAAGGCCCGCAAGCGCCAGGAAGCTGAACTGCGACAGAAACTCAGCCCGTGGCGAAAAAAACAGGGAACGCTTGAGATCCGTATGGAGCAGTTGCAGCAAAAGCTCGCCACGGTGGAGCAAAACCTGGCCGACCCAGGGCTTTACGATGACCAGCAAAAGGTTCGACTCAAGGAACTGCTGGCGGAGCAGACCGAACTGAAGCGAGAGCTGGAAGACGTTGAAGCTGAGTGGCTGGAGGTGAGCGAAACGGTGGAGAGCCTGGAGGCGGAACTGGCTGGCTGAGGCCAGCCAGTGTTACCGGCCCAAGATCTCCAGGGTAAAGTCCTGGCGTGCCAGGTAGTCCCGTTCGTTCTCCAGGTCTGCGAGGGTCAGCGGGCGGTTGTCCAGCCAGCCCTCGGGGAACTCGATTACCAGGCGGTTATCGTGGCCGTGAAGGGTGAAGGCAGGGGGTTCTTCCAGGTTGCGTGGGTGTTGGATCAGCACCGCCAGCCGCACCAGCACGCAAAGGTAGGTCAGGCGGGGTTTGTCCTCGGGCTCGATACCCTCGAAAACTGCCGCCGAGAACTTCCGGCGATGGCCCCGAACCAGAGTGGCCAGATCCTTCTGGAACGGTTGACTGAAGCCGGGTAAATCGGAATAGCGCAACAGGTAGGCGCCGTGCTTGTGGTACTGGCTGTGGGAAATGGTCAGGCCGATCTCGTGCAGCCGGCAAGCCCAGCGCAGCACGTCTTCATCGGCAGCGGTGCGCAGGCCCCATTGCCCTGCCACCTGTTCCCAGGCGGCAATCGCGGTCTTCTCGACCGCTGCGCCGTGAGCCTGGTCTACGTGGTAACGCTCCTGCAGCGCCGCAATCGTGCGTTCACGAACGTCCTCGTGCTGGATGCGTCCGACAATGTCGTACAGCAGGCCTTCACGCAGGGCGCCGTCGGCAAAGGTCATGGTCTGGATGTCGAGTGAACGGAACGCCGCCATCAGAATGGCAAAGCCGGCCGGGAAAATGCTCTGGCGATCTTCCCTTACCCCCAGTTCGGCCAGTTTCTCCACCTTGCCCATGCTCACCAGGCGCTTGCGCAGCTCTTCCATGCCGTCGCGGTTAATGGAGCCGTCGGTAATCTTAAGGGTTGCCAGCACGTTGGCAATCGCCTTGATCGAGCCGGAAGAGCCCACCGCGCTCTGCCAGCCCACCGAGCGATAATGCTGGCGGATATTCAGCAGTTCCTGCTCGGCATGGGTAATGGCCTTGTCCATCTGGCGCCGGGTAATCTTGCCATCCGGAAAGTAGCGGTTGCGGAACGAAACGCACCCCATGTGCAGGCTTTCAAGTTCCTGGGGTTCGAAACGCTGTCCGATGATGAACTCGGTGCTGCCACCGCCAATATCAATCACCAGCCGGCGGCCGGAATCGTCTGACAGGGTGTGGGAAACACCGAGATAGATCAGTCGCGCTTCCTCCCGCCCGGCGATGATCTCTACCGGATAGCCCAGTACCTCCTCGGCTCGGGCAATGAAATCGTGGGCATTGCGGGCGACCCGGAGCGCGTTGGTGCCGACGATCTGGACTGCTTCCGGGGGCATGCCCTGAAGGCGCTGGGCAAACCGGCTCAGGCATTCGAGGGCCCGCTGCTGGGTTTCCTCAGTCAGCCGATTGCACTGATCCAGCCCGGCGCCGAGCTGGACTTTCTCGCCCATCTTCTCAACCGTGCGGATTTCGCCGTGCACCAGGCGGGCGACGACCATATGAAAACTGTTGGAGCCCATATCGATGGCTGCCAGCATGTCCGGGGAGGTTTCAGGCTTCTCGGCAGTGGATGCGGCCGTCACGTTGATAGGCGTCCTGTGTGGTATGAACTTGGCCGTACTATAAGTGAAACTTCCCTGGTGTGTCAGTAATTGGCTGCGGACATTACTGACACGGATCAACCCGGGGGTGGATACAACCGGCTTCACATCGGGGCCGGCAATCGCGTAAAGTAATGGTCTGTCTTAATCCGGGTGGGCGGCCGGTCCGTAAAGAGAACACCGTCCACTACAGTCAATAGCGACTCCAGCAGGGCCGGAAACCAAGCCCCGGAGCGCCTGAATCAGGAAAAGGTAATGAGCGGAAATATCGTTAATGTCACCGACGCTTCCTTCGAGCAGGATGTACTGAAGTCTGACGTTCCGGTACTGGTAGACTACTGGGCCGAGTGGTGTGGCCCGTGCAAAATGATTGCTCCGGTTCTGGAAGAAATCGCTGACGAATACGACGGCAAGCTGAAGGTCTGCAAACTCAACATCGACGAAAACGAGCAGACCCCGCCCAAGTTCAACATCCGTGGTATCCCGACCCTGATGCTGTTCAAGAACGGCAACGTGGATGCCACCAAAGTAGGCGCGCTGTCCAAATCGCAGCTGGCTGCCTTCCTCGACAGCAACCTCTGATCCGCTGTTGAAGGAAACCGCCCCTGAACAACGCTTCACGGGCGGTTTTTTTATGCCATGACCCGACCCGACAGAATCATCGGCCTGCTCCTGGCAGGCGGCAAAGGCACCCGCATGGGCGGCCAGGACAAAGGCCTCGTATCCTGGCAAGGCAGAGCCATGGCCGAATGGGTGCTGAAGGCCCTTAGGACCATCACCCCGGCCGTCTTCGTCAGCGCCAACCGCTCGCTGCCGGACTACGAACGCCTGGCTCCCGGCCGTATCCTTGAGGATCCTCCTGAACTACGCGACCAGGGCCCTCTGGCGGGCCTGCTCACGGGCCTGAAAGCCGCGGAAACTCAGGGTGCCGAAGCTGTGCTGGTCTGCCCCTGTGATACCCCGGGAATCACCCCGGGAACCCTTAGCGCCCTGGTCACCGCCTGGCAAACCCAACCCGACCGCCCGGCTATTGCCGAACATAACGGCCGCCTGCACCCGTTGCACGGTGTGTATCCGGTAAATGTAATGGTGGAACTGGATCGCTGGCTGGCCTCGGACAACCGCCGGGTGATGGGATTTGCCGAATCGGTGGGGGCGGTTGCGGTTAATTGTCCTGAAACCGACGAAGTGTTCAGGAATCGCAATGATTTTAGGGGGTTGGAACGCTAATATGATCTCGGCTGGATCAGCTGACTGCATATGTAGGGTGCTGGTCTGGTGGGATCTCCGAAAATGCTCGGAGCCATGGATGGCGGAGAGCAAGCGTACAGGGACGTATTCACAGCGGTTTTCGGAGGTCCCACTAGGCCAGCGGCCGGGCGGCAAACTCCAATAAGCGTCTCACTCCCAGTTCCGACTCCGGGCAACATCAGCCTCTTTCTGCTCCACCCAATGTTCACCCTCGCGGGTAATCTCCTTCTTCCAGAACGGCGCCGACGTCTTCAAAGCATCCATAATGAACTCGCAGGCCGCAAACGCATCGCCCCGGTGGGCACTGCACACCCCCACAAACACAATCTGGTCCGCCAGCGCCAACTGCCCGACCCGGTGAATCACCCGGGCCCGCTGCACATCCCAGCGCCGGCCCGCCTCATCAATCAGCCCCTGAATCACCTGCTCGGTCATCCCCGGATAATGCTCCAGAAACAGTCCCGTTACCCCGGACAGATCCCCGGAATCCCTCACCAGACCTGAGAAGGTCACAATGGCCCCGGTGCCCGGCCCGGTCCCGCGAAGCGCCTCATATTCTGCACCCGCATCGAAATCGTCGGTCTGGATTGAAATCATCTCAACCTCCGGTGACCGGTGGAAAAAAGGCTACCTCATCCCCTGGCTGTACCGGGCTGGACGGCTTTGCCATGGACTGATTGATGGCCACCATCACCGGTTGGCCACCGGTCAGCTGGGCCCAGGCACCGCCCCGGCTGGCCAGGTGGGTAAGCAGGTCCGCGACCGTCTGGTGCTCTGATGCCGGCAGGGTCAGGCTTTCGGTACCCAGCTCTTCTCTTAGTCGGGCGAAAAAACGCACGGTCAGTGTTGGTTCTGTCATCGTTAACTCAGTAATTCGGTGAACGGATAGTATGTAATCAAATCGCCGGCGCGGATGGCCGTGTGTTCCGGCACCACAGCCAGGCCGTCGCCCCAGCAGGCGGAACTCAGGACGCCGGAGCTCTGGTTGGGGTAGGCGACAACCTCCAGACCCGCTGCTGAACCCTGCTTCCGGGCCCGTACAAACTCGCGGCGGACAGATGTGGAGGTTACGTCAAACCCAGCGGGCAGAGATTCGCCCACGGGAAGGAGGTCCTGCCGGCCCTGGCGTTTGCGAATGTAAGGCATCGCCACCACCAGAAAAGTGACCAGGACCGCTGCCGGATTGCCCGGCAAACCGAGTACCGGTATGCCTGCCACTTCGCCAAACGCCAGTGGTTTGCCGGGCTTGATTGCCATGCGCCAAAGTGACAGCTTGCCGGATTTCTCCAGTACCGCGCGAACGTGGTCCTCCTCACCGACCGATACGCCGCCGCTGGTGATGATCAGGTCGGCCTTGGCAGCAGCAGACTCGAGCGTGCTGCGGGTGGCTTCCCGGGTATCTTCAAGGGTTTCGCACAGAACCAGCTCGCAGCCAGCCTCGGCCAACAGGCCCATGAGGGTAAATCGGTTGGTGTTGTATATCTGGCCAGAATCAAGTGGCTGGCCCGGCTCCACCAGTTCATCACCGGTGGTCAATACCGCGACTCTTAGCCGGCCCATGACCGGAACCTGGCTGATTCCCATGGAGGCCAGCAGGCCCATTTCCTGGGGGCGAATGCGCTTGCCCTTCGCCAGCGCCAGATCGCCCCGGGCAAGATCCTGGCCCTGCCTGCGAATGTTCTGGCCCTCTGAAACCTCGGCCTGGATCAGAATCATGTCGTCGGTGCGTTCCACCCGTTCCTGCATCACGACCGCATCGGCCCCTTCGGGAATCTCGGAGCCGGTAAAAATCCGTGCCGCTGTGCCGGGTGCCAGTGTTCCGGGGGCAACGCCGGCCGGGATTCTGGCGGATACGGACATCGGTTTGCCGGCGGCGACATCGGCCAGACATACCGCATAGCCGTCCACGGCGCTGTTATCCGCTGGCGGCACATCCGCGGGAACATACTGGTTCTCCGCCAGAACCCGGCCGAGGCTGTCCGTTAAGGCAACGGCTTCGGTTCGGGTGATGGCCGGCGCCCGGTCAAGAATATGTTGCAGTGCATCGTCAACCGATGTCAGATCGTTAGCCACCATGTGTCCTCCTGTTTATCGCTCGGCACGCTGGCCAATCACTTCCTGAACCCGCTGGTAGGGGCGGTCCGGCTTGCGCAGGGCCAGAGCAGAGAAATTACAGGGGCCATGGCGACTGTCCAGCTGGGTTGCCAGAATGCCGTTCCAGCCGGTTCGGCAAGCCCCGGTTGAGCCGGGCAGGCAGAAAATAACCGTATGGTTGGCCAGGCCGCCAAAGGCCCGGGACTGGATGGTGGAGGTGCCGATTTCAGACGCGGACAGTCGCCGGAACTCCTCACCAAATCCGTCGATGGTTTTATCCAGCAGGGGCGCTACCGCCTCCGGCGTACTGTCACGTTCGTGGAAGCCGGTGCCGCCGGTAATGATGACGGCGTGAATCTCCGGATCGGCAATCCATTGTGACATCAGGGCCCGGACCAGGTAGATGTCATCCGGCAGGATGCGGCGGGCCACAAGCCGGTGACCGGCCTCGACAACGCTGTCCTCGAGAAACTGGCCAGACGTGTCTTCATCCGGGCCTCGGGTGTCCGAGACGGTCAGAAGGGCGATGTTCAGGGGCTTCAGTTCGCTGGTGCGATCACTGCTCATGGGGTAGGCTCCGGAAGTCTGTCATCAATCATAGGCTCAGTATCCTGATCTGCTGCGTGGTTGGGAAGGGAGTAACCCATCAGAGGGAGCTCCAGAACCAGTGAACCCCATGCCAAAAACTGGCTTAATTTTATTCAGGGGCTTGACATTCGCGCTAAAGGTGGCCGATGATGCCGTTGCCCGGCGAACAGTTGTTCCCACTCTCTGGCTTCGGCATTTAATATCCGGCTTCCATCTACACCGGTTGCTCCATCTGCCAGCACCTTTGTTTCATTTTTGATTCGATCAACACGTTCAGGGGCGCCCCTGTCATTCCAACAGTCGTTTACTTCCATTCCTGAAAATCCAACAAACTATGAATCTTACTGAACTCAAGCAGAAATCCGTGCCCGAATTGCTCGATATCGCGCAAGAAATGGGCCTCGACAACCTGGCTCGTTCGCGCAAACAGGATGTGATCTTCACCATCCTGAAAAAACACGCCAAAAGCGGCGAAGACATTTACGGTGACGGTGTACTGGAGATTCTGCAGGATGGTTTCGGCTTCCTCCGCTCCGCCGATGCCTCATACCTGGCCGGGCCGGACGATATTTACGTTTCCCCCAGCCAGATCCGCCGGTTCAACCTGCGCACCGGTGACACCATCTCGGGCAAGATCCGGCCCCCGAAAGACGGTGAGCGTTACTTTGCCCTGCTGAAAGTCAACGAGATCAACTTTGACAAGCCGGATAACGCCCGCAACAAGATTCTGTTCGAGAACCTGACGCCGCTGTTCCCGGATGAGCGTCTGACGCTTGAAGCTGGTAACGGCAGCACTGAGGATCTCTCCTCACGGGTTCTGGACCTGGTGGCGCCCATTGGTAAGGGGCAGCGAGGCCTGATCGTATCCCCGCCCAAGGCCGGTAAGACGCTGCTGATGCAGAGCATTGCCCAGTCCATCACCCGTAACAATCCAGAGTGCCATGTAATGGTTCTGCTGATTGACGAGCGGCCAGAGGAAGTGACCGAGATGCAGCGCACTGTGCGCGGCGAAGTCATCGCCTCCACTTTTGACGAGCCGCCGGCCCGTCACGTGCAGGTGGCCGAGATGGTGATCGAAAAGGCCAAGCGCCTGGTCGAGCACAAGAAAGATGTGGTTATTCTGCTGGACTCCATAACCCGTCTGGCCCGTGCCTACAATACGGTCATTCCTTCCTCCGGTAAGGTGTTGACCGGTGGTGTTGATGCCCACGCCCTGGAAAAGCCCAAGCGTTTCTTCGGTGCTGCCCGTAATGTGGAAGAAGGTGGCAGCCTGACCATTCTTGCGACCGCGCTGGTGAATACCGGTTCCAAGATGGACGAGGTGATCTACGAGGAGTTCAAGGGCACCGGCAACATGGAGATCCATCTGGATCGCAAGATTGCCGAAAAACGGACATACCCGGCCATCAACATCCGCAGCTCCGGCACTCGCCGCGAAGACCTGTTGATGTCCGAAGCCGACATCCAGCGTGTGTGGATTCTGCGCAAACTACTGCACTCCATGGACGACGATACCGCCGCCATCGAGTTCCTGCTGGATAAACTCAGGGACACCAAGACCAACGACGAGTTCTTCCAGTCCATGAAGCGTCGGTGATACTGACTCCGATTTCCGACCGGCGGGCATTCTTATGGAATGTCCGGCTGGTCGGGGCGGATTCCCTCCCCAGCATTCAAGCTGCTCAGGCCAATACCTGAACTCAGGTCTGAATCCAGACCAGAAAAAACTCCGTAGTACCGTAGACCAGAAACGGAGCACACCATGAAATACAACGACCTTCGGGACTTTGTCAGCCAGCTGGAAAAGCTGGGTGAGCTCAAGCGCATTACTGCCGAAGTTGACCCCCACCTGGAAATGACCGAAATCTGCGACCGCACCCTGCGTGCCGGTGGTCCGGCGTTGTTGTTCGAGAATCCGAAAGGCTACGATATGCCGGTGTTGGCCAACCTGTTCGGAACACCGAAACGGGTGGCACTGGGCATGGGGCAGGACGATGTGGCAGCGTTGCGGGAGATTGGCAAGCTGCTGGCGTTTCTGAAAGAGCCGGATCCCCCCAAGGGCTTCAAGGACGCCATTGAAAAACTGCCATTATTCCGGCAGGTCATGCGCATGAGCCCCAAGGTGTTGCGCTCGGCACCCTGCCAGGATGTAGTGATTGAAAAAGACAAGGTGGATCTGTACCAGATACCGGTCCAGCACTGCTGGCCGGGTGACGCCGGTCCTCTGGTGACCTGGCCGCTGGTGATTACCCGTGGCCCCAACAAGGAACGTCAGAACCTGGGTATCTACCGGCAGCAGGTGATTGGTCGTAACCGTCTGATTATGCGCTGGCTCAGCCATCGGGGGGGCGCCCTGGATTACCAGGAGTTCCGTAAGGCCAACCCGGACAAGCCCTATCCGGTTGCGGTCGCACTGGGTGCTGATCCGGCCACCATTCTGGGTGCCGTTACCCCGGTGCCGGATACGCTGTCTGAATATGCTTTTGCAGGATTGCTGCGAGGGAGTCGAACGGAACTGGTGAATGCGGGCCTGAGCGATCTTCAGGTACCGGCCAGTGCCGAGATTGTACTGGAAGGCTTTATCTACCCGGACGATATGGCGCCGGAAGGGCCGTTTGGTGATCACACCGGGTATTACAACGAAGTGGATCAGTTCCCGGTGTTTACCGTGGAACGCATTACCCACCGCCGGGATCCGATCTATCACAGCACCTATACTGGCCGGCCACCGGACGAGCCGGCGATTCTCGGAGTGGCGCTGAACGAGGTGTTCATTCCAATCCTGCAGAAGCAGTTTCCGGAAATTGTCGATTTCTATCTGCCGCCGGAAGGCTGTTCCTACCGGCTTGCCGTCGTCACCATGAAGAAGCAGTATCCCGGCCATGCCAAACGGGTGATGATGGGGGTATGGTCATTTCTGCGGCAATTCATGTACACCAAGTTTGTGATTGTCACCGATGACGACGTCAATGCCCGTAACTGGGAAGACGTGATCTGGGCCATTACTACGCGGATGGATCCGGCCCGGGACACCACCCTGGTGGAAAACACCCCGATTGACTATCTGGACTTTGCCTCGCCGGTGTCTGGGCTCGGCTCGAAGATGGGGATGGACGCCACCAACAAGTGGCCCGGAGAGACCGACCGGGAGTGGGGCACTGCCATCGCCATGACCGATGAGGTTAAACAGCGGGTGGATGACATCTGGGACAGCCTGGGGATTGAAGTTCCCGGTGCCCGCCCCGACTGACAAGGGGGCAGAGAGTGTTTCGGATACGCCTGCAGCCATCGGGGCTTGGTTATGGTGCGGATCAGGCTGAAGACCTGTTGTCTGCAGCGACCGCAGCCGGAATACGGGTGCCGGCAGCCTGCCGAAACGGCGTGTGCGAAATCTGTGAGGCCCGGTTGCTGAAAGGTCGGGCGCTGAATACCCGAAATCAACATTCTATCGCGGTTGGCGAGCCACTGATGATGTGTCGGACACGGCCGCTCGCCGACCTTGAACTGGAGATACCCGCCGTTATGGCATCAGGAAATTACCAGCCCCGCCAGTACCAGGCGAAGGTAATCGACGTACGTTCCATCAGTCACGATGTGTACCGGGTGGCCTTGCAGCTTCCCCGGCGGAGGGATGTGGCTTTCCATGCCGGGCAGTATCTGTCGGTGATTCTGCCCGGAGCTGACCCCTGCTATTTCTCGATTGCCAGCAGCCCCTCAGCAGAGCAGATCGAACTGCACATCCAGGCTTCGCCCGACTGGATCTCGGCCCAGAAAGTCATCGATGTGCTGACTTCCGGCCAGGATGTGACGGTGGAACTGCCCCATGGCAAGGCCTGCCTGGCCAGTATGCCGGACAAACCCCTGCTGCTGGTGGCGGCGGGTACCGGTTTTGCTCAGATGAAAAGCCTGGTGGATTACCTGCGGGAAACCCGTTACCAGAAGCCAGTCAAACTGTTCTGGGGCGTGCGCAAGCACGAGGACATGTACCTGCGTTCTCTCGCGCAGCAGTGGCAGGAGGAGTGGGCGCCGTTCAGCTTTTTGCCGGTGGTGGGAGACGATGAAGACAATGACTGGGGCGGTCACCACGACCAACTGGTCAGGGCTGTGCTGGCTTCAGGGTTCGATTGGCAGGACGTGGAAGTTCATGCCAGTGGCTCGCCCACCATGGTGTATACCCTGATGGATGCGCTGGTGGAGGCTGGCCTTCCGGAGCAGGCCTTTTTCTCGGATGTTCTGGAGTATGCTCCCCGCAGCTGACAGTTTCAGTGGGCGCTATCAACAAGGGCCGGCAATTTGCCGGCCCTTGTTGTTTGTCTGAATCAAAGACTGCGAAGTCTCAGGCCCGGGGCATGGGCAGGTCGGGCAGGCCATGGTCGGTTTCCAGCCCCTGCATCAGCAGCTTGATGCTGGCTTCTTCCTCGCCCATATGGGCATTCAGCCGGCTCAGCTCCGCGAGGGTTTCACGATTACGGCGTAATTTCAGACTGGTTTCAAAGTACTCCCGTGCTTTTCCCCACAGCTCATTACGCAGGCTGAGCCGGCCCAGTGCCAGCAACAGCTCGGGGTTGTTGGTGCGATGTTTCAGCCACTGTTCGGCAATCAATAGCTGTTCCTCCGGATCCTGACCCTGAATCCGGCCATACAGGTTGATCAGCTCGTCGCTCCAGTGGTTACGCAGTACCTTTCTCAGCAGCGTTTCTGCCTGGGCCTCATCACCCAGTCCCGCCAGCAGTCGGGCGTAGTCGCGGATGGTGTACTCATCCCGGCGCACAAAGCCCGGCAGTTCGTCCCACAGGCGAGTCAGCGGTTCCAGGCTGGCTTCGGGGTTTTCCTTGCGGCTGCGTTGGCATTCCTCGGCGGCCTGTTCCAGCAGGTTTTGCCAGACCTGACGTTCCAGCTCGTTCAGTTCGCTCTCTGGCACCACGCTGCGCTTGCGCAGTTCCGGAATAAGACGGGACAGCTCGCGCCAGTCCTCCAGACGCAGATAGGCGTTCTTCAGCAGCTTGAGGACAAACGGGTGATGTGGAGATTCCTTGCGTAGGCGCAGCAGGGTCGCCAAAGCCTGCTCGGGCCGGTTGCCGGCCAGTTGCAGCTGGGCCTGGGTCAACCCCACCGCCATGCTGGAGCCAGGTGTGCTTTCAAAGGCCTTGCGCAGCAGTTCATCGACCGCTTCATGGTCGCCGGACTCGAACGCGGCCTGGGCCGCCGCGAGATAGTTGATCAGGGGGGTATCGGCATGGCTGGCGGAGCTGGTCAGCAGTTTGCGGGCGCGGGGCCAGTTGCCTTCGGCCAGAGCCAGGAGGCCTCGTGTGGTCCGGCGCCGGGCCCGGCGCTCATTACCGCGGGCAATCCAACCAGCCATCACACCGGTGCCGTGGCGGAAGCGGCGCACCGTGTTGATGAGGGTGACGGTCAGCAGGATGATCACCAGAATCAGCCCCAACCCGACCCAGAAATTGGTTTCAATCAGGTAGTTGCCCAGGCTGATGCGGATATAGCCGAGATCGTAGGTCAACCCCAGGGAAAGCCCGGTGCCCACCAGAAGGGCAAGCAGCAGGATCAGCAATACGCGGATCATGACTCATCGCCCCCGTTGGCCGCCTTGCTGTCGGCATCGTTGTCGCCTGTGGCCAGGCGCCCCGCCAACCGCTCCTTCAGCAGGCTCAGGGACTGGCTGATATCCGGCAGTTCGGGGTCTACGTTGCGCTCGGCCAGTTCGTTCAGGGTCTCGTTGAGCCCGCGAATGGCCGGGTTGGTGCCGTCATACCAGTCGTTGATGGTGGTGATGGCCTTGTTCAGAGCGCGTTCATACAGTGGCTGATTGCCCCGCAAGACCGCCATTTCAGCTTCTTCCAGCATCAGTTGCAGGTTGAGACGGGCCCAGGCGCTCTGGTCCGGAGACAACAGGGGTTTTACCGGTTCGTCCATCCGGCGGATCACAACGACTTCCTTGAGGGTGCCCAGGAACCGGTTCCAGCCTCTGGTGAACATGTTGCTGCCGTCAGACGGCGCATTCTGGTCTTCGACCATGTCGAATCCCGGCGCCTGATCACTGATCAGGGCCTGGTCGGTGAGATCGTTGACGCTGGCGATGGCAGCCTCCAGTCTCAGGTATAGCCCGGTGCGGTCGACACCCTGAATGCCTCTCAAGGACTGGATTTCCCGTGCCAGTTGCTGGCGTACCGGATAAACCCCGATATCGTCGGATTCCCGCAACACCTCGTCGGCCGATTCCAGGGCGGACAGTGAACCGCGGATGTCTTTTTCAATCAGCAGGCGCTGGTTGGCAATACGCAGCAGATATTCGGCTTCCGCCAGCAGCCAGTCGGTGCGGGTGCGGTTGCCGGCTTCCAGCAATTCGCGGGCGGTGTGATCGATCTGGCGTTGCTGGGTGGCAATCAGCTCCCGCTGTTCCGCCACGCGGTTTTCCAGTGCCTGAAGCCGCTCGCTCTGTTCGCTGCCGCGGTTGCCGTAAAGGCTTTCCAGCTGGTTGGTATCCTGCCGGAGGTCCTGAACCACCTGCAGGGTGGCCTGGTGCTTCTGCCACTGTTGCCAGTTCCAGAGCCCAAGGGCAATCGCCAGAATCAGCGCGAGAACCGCCACAATCCACACTGGCCACAAGCGTGGGCGTTCTGGCCTGGCGGGTTGTACGGGAGCGGGGAGTTGTTTTGTTGTTTCAGTCACGGGCATCCTTACTTGGTTATCCGTTGTCACCGGCCTCCTGCGACAGGCAGGAAGCAACACTGATGACCAGGTCGTCATCGTTCAGGCTACCGGGCACCAGTGGCTTGCGGAAGCCCAGCGCGCGCGCCTGTTCCGCTACACGCTCCGCAGGTACTACGATTATGTCGGGCGTCAGAGCCAATTGGTATCTGTGGCCCAGCTCCACCAGATTGTTCAGGGTTTCGCCGGAAAGCGCAATCACCACCTCGGGGTGGAAGTCGGCAACCAGAGCCTTCACCTGTTTTGCAGAATAGTACGGCAGCACGCGCCGGTACAGGGGCAGGGTGGTAATCCGTGCGCCCCGTTGCGCCAGGGTCTCACGAATCAGTTCCCGGCCATGCTCGCCCCGAGCCAGCAGAACTTTCTCTCCGTCAACGCGCTGCAGTGATGGCAGCGCCAGCAACGCTTCGCTGGTCCAGCCTTCGGCGGGCATTCTCGGTTTCAGGCCATGTTCGCGAAAGACCGCGGCGGTGCCGGCGCCCACTCCGTACCATTGCAGGCCGGCGGGAAGTTGAGGCCACCAGTGGTCGATTTCCTCCATCAGCCGGCGGGCGGCATAGGGGCTGACCGCGATGATGTGGGAAAAGTTGTCCAACTGCTGCAGGATGCCGCGCTGCTCCGGGGTTTCCGGTAAAGGCTCGCGCGCCATCATCGGCATCACCCGGGCATCGGCACCGGCCTTGCGAAAGGCCTCGGCGAGGCGGCTGGCTTCGGGCTCGGGCCGGCAGATCAATACACGCCGGCCCTGGAGTTCAGACGGTTGCTGAAACTCAGCGCGGGGTGTGGCCATAGATTTCAGCCAGCACCTTGTCGGCCCCCATGGACAGCAGCTGTTCAGCCAGTTCACGGCCCAGGCGTTCACCTTCGGCGCGCGGGGCACGGCCTTCCACCCGGAAAATCTGGGTACCATCGACTGCGCCAACCAGGCCCCGCAGCCACAGGGTGTTATCGTCTTCCAGCAGGGCATAGGCGGCAATGGGCACCTGGCAACCGCCTTCAAGGCGACGGTTCAGCGCCCGCTCAGCGCTGACGCGGTCCCAGGTGTCGGTGTGATTGAGCGGGTCAATCAGCTCCAGAAGTTCCGTGTCACCGACCCGGCATTCGATGCCCAAAGCACCCTGGCCAACGGCTGGCAGGGAAAACGTGTCTGGCAGACAGTAACGGATACGGTCGTGGAAGCCGAGACGCTTCAGGCCGGAGCTGGCCAGTACAATGGCGTCGTATTCACCGGCATCGAGTTTCGCCAACCGGGTATTCACGTTGCCACGCAGTACCTTGATCTGAAGATCCGGGCGGTTGGCCCGCAGTTGGGCTTCCCGACGCAGGCTGGCGGTGCCTACTACCGCGCCCTCAGGCAGCTGGTCGATGTGTTCATACTGATTGCTGACGAAGGCATCGGTGGGGTCTTCACGCTCGCAAATGGCGACCAGCCCCAGGCCCTCGGGGAATTCCATGGGCACGTCTTTCATGGAATGCACGGCCAGATCGGCACGGCCGTCCAGCATGGCTTCTTCGAGTTCCTTCACGAACAGGCCCTTGCCGCCGATCTTGGCCAGGGGGACGTCCAGGATCTTGTCGCCCTGGGTCTTTATCTTGATCAGTTCAACGTCAACGTTGTCATGCAGCCTTTCCAGCTCGGCCTTGATGAATTCCGCCTGCCACAGCGCCAGTGCGCTGCTGCGGGTTGCAATGCGAAGGGTACGTTTGGACATGTCACTCACTGTCGTTCGGGAAAATGTGCCCCAAGGTTACCTTGTGGCAGAAAAAAAGTCCCGCGGTGAACCCCCGCCTACCCCCTCAGGGGGAGGGTTGGTGTTCGTGTAACCATTGGCGGACCGTACTGGCATGGCGGCGGCTGACCGGCAGCAGGGTGGCATTGCCTTTCAGTGCCAGCTGATTCTGGCCATCGGACGACCGCCGCAGCCCCTGGATAAAGCGCACGCCAACCAGTGTGTGTCGGTGGATGCGCAGAAGGTGATCCGGGTAAGCCTGCTCCAGTTCTTTCAGGGTGTAGTCGCACACTGTCTCGCCGTGGCTGTGGTGCAGGGTCACGTACTTCTGGTCGGCCTCACAGTAGTACAGATCTGCCAGGTCGATCAGTTCGGTACCTCGGTGCGTGCGCACCGCCAGTTGGTCGTTACCGGCATCGGTACTTTGCGCCAGGGCTTGCCTCTGTACCCGGTTCAGCTTGCCGGCCCGGGCCAGGGCATCGGCCAGCGCCTCACGCCGGACCGGTTTGAGCAGATAGGCGACGGCGCGAACCTCGAACGCCTGGATGGCATAGTGGTCATAGGCGGTGCAAAAAATCACTGCGGGCGGATTCTGGAGCTTGCTGAGCTGGTCGGCTGCCTCCATGCCATCCATGCCGGGCATGCGGATGTCCAGCAGCAGGATGTCCGGTTCCAGTTCGGCCACTTTGCGCAAGGTGTCGTTGCCATCCACCGCTTCGCCACAAACCCGGTAATCCGGCAGGGCTTCCAGCAGGCGCTGAATGCGCTGGCGGGCGAGAGGTTCGTCATCGGCAATCAGTACGCGTTTGCTGTCTTCGATATTCATGGCCTGTTTCGTGACTGACGGTTGCTGGTATTGATGCTGCGCCGGGGCAGGCGAAGAGTGACGGTGTAGGTATTGCCCTGGCGGCTGTGTTTGAGCACGGCCGGTTCGCCAAACAGTGCCTGTAGTCTGGCCTGGGTGTTACTCAGGGCGACCCGGTTGCCCTGATGCTGGCGTTCCGTAGATTCCGGCGCGGGATTCTGCACCAGAAGGTAGACAAAGTGATCCTTGGCCGATACTTCGACCCGGACGACACCGCCTTCCGGCCGCGGCTGAATGCCGTGATAGATGGCATTTTCCACCAGCGGCTGCAGTGTCAGGGGTGGTATTACCTGTTGCCCGAGCCCGGGTTGAATATCCCACTCCAGTTGCAGGCGTTCCCCCAGTCTCAGAGACTCAATCGCCAGGTAGCGCTGGCACAGTTCCAGCTCACGGTTCAGGGGAATGAGCTGGTCGTCGGTGCGCAGGCTGGCCCGGAACAGTTCCGACAGATCCAGCACAGCTTCTTCCGCCTGCTCCGGATTGGTGGCAATCAGGCTGGCAATGGTGTTCATGCTGTTAAACAGAAAGTGTGGCTGGATCCGGGCCTGCAAGGAGGTCAGCCGGGCCTGCATTTCCGCCTCACGCTGTTGCTGCCACTGGTGCTGAAGGTAAAAATAACGCAGCACCATCAGGACAATCAGCAGTGCCAGTAACAGCTTCTTGGCAATGCCCTGCCAGAGCGCCACGCCCGGCTGCGGGTGCAATACGCTGTCGGCAAACAGGCTGAACGCCAGTACGTCCAGCAAGACAATGGCGGCGATGGTCATCGTGGCGCGGCTGTTGCTCATGCGGGCCAGGCGGGGGCGCAACAGACAGATCAGTGCGGCGCTGGTGAGGGTGGTCCATTGCACGAACAGGGACAGCAGACCGAAGTAGTTCCAGTCGATCCAGCTGTTCTGTGCCTGCACGATGGCCAGCACCAGAACCAGCAGTTCGCTGGTAATCAACAGCATGAACACGGCCCGCACACGACACAGATCGGGCACGTAGAAGCTGTCGGTGTCCTTGTGGTTCATGCCTTTGTCGGGTTTCAGGGGAGTCTCCTTAACCGGGGCCGGAATGCTATACTGCCGCAACTTTTAACTTATCCATTGCCGGCATGATGATGCCGGGCTGTCAGCAGGAAAGATAGACCATGACGGATCAGAAAAAGTCTGACCAGACCACATCCTCCGAAAAACCCTGGGGTGGCCGCTTCAGCGAGCCTACCGATGCCTTTGTTGAACGCTTCACCGCCTCGGTGGGCTTCGACCAGCGCCTGTATCATCATGATATTACCGGCTCCATCGCCCATGCCACCATGTTGGCGAAGGTGGGTGTGCTGACGGACGCCGAGCGCGACCAGATCATCGACGGCCTGAAGGGCGTGAAGGAAGACATCGAAGCCGGGCGCTTCGAATGGTCCGTCAGCCTGGAAGATGTGCACATGAACATCGAAGCCCGGCTCACCGATCGCATCGGCATCACCGGCAAGAAACTGCATACCGGCCGCAGCCGGAATGATCAGGTCGCCACCGATATCCGCCTCTACCTGCGCGATGAAATCGACGTGATTGCCGAGGAACTGGAGCGCCTGCAGGCTGGCTTGCTGGACCTGGCCGAGCGCGAGGCAGACACCATTATGCCCGGCTTTACCCACCTGCAGACCGCCCAGCCGGTTACCTTTGGCCACCATTTGCTGGCCTGGTACGAAATGCTGGTGCGCGATGCCGATCGTCTGCAGGATTGCCGCAAGCGGGTGAACGTGATGCCTCTGGGGGCTGCTGCCCTGGCCGGCACCACTTACCCGATTGACCGCAATCTGACCGCCGAACTGCTGGGCTTTGACCGGCCCACTGAAAACAGCCTGGATTCGGTCTCCGACCGGGATTTCGCCATTGAATTCTGCAGTTTCGCCGCGCTGCTGATGACCCACCTGTCCCGGTTCAGTGAAGAGCTTGTGCTCTGGACCTCCGCCCAGTTCGATTTCATCGACCTGCCGGACCGGTTCTGCACCGGTTCCTCGATCATGCCCCAGAAGAAAAACCCGGATGTACCCGAGCTGGTGCGTGGCAAGACCGGCCGGGTAAACGGCCATCTGATCAGCCTGCTGACCCTGATGAAGAGCCAGCCGCTGGCCTACAACAAGGACAATCAGGAAGACAAAGAGCCGCTGTTCGACACGGTCGATACCATCAAGGGCTGCCTGAAGGCCTACGCCGACATGATCCCGGCCATCAGGGCCAAGGCCGACAACATGCGGGTAGCCGCCAAGCGGGGCTTCTCCACCGCCACGGATCTGGCTGATTACCTGGTCAAGAAAGGCGTGCCGTTCCGTGATGCCCATGAGATTGTCGGCAAGTCAGTTGCTTTCGGTGTCGCCGAAGGTCGTGACCTGTCAGATATGACGCTGGAGGAACTTCAACAGTTCTCCGATGTGATCGGCGAAGATGTGTTCGACGTGCTGACCCTGGAAGGTTCCGTGCAGGCCCGTGATCATCTGGGTGGAACTGCGCCAAACCAGGTACGTGCAGCGGTGGCCCGCGCTCGGAAAACTCTGGCATAGTCGATTGGCTGTCATGGGCGAGGCAGTTTAGAAAAAAAGTTTATGACAAAACCGTAAAGTGCGGTTTTGTCATAAATACACAATATCGGCTAGGATTGTCCGACTAACTTTACCTGCTTGCTACCGTCAACAAGGACGCTGACGATGAGCTTTGTGAAACTGGTCAGGCCTTCAGAATTGAAGGTCCTCGACATTCCCTTTGTTGAAACTCCTTTTTTTGCTGCCGACAGGGCCCGCCTCCTGGTTGAGCAGGACAACCATCTTCGTTCAAGCATGCAATCGCTGTTCAGGTATGGCTCTGGTGACCGACGGAACCTAGCGGAAACTGTCCATCGGGCGGTCAGAGACGGCGAGTTGATGTTGGTCTGTTCGGAGTGGAATAAGCCTTTCTCGCCGATGGTGACCTGGCGGCCAGACAACAGTCTGCCTGCCGGTGGCCAGTGGCGGATAGAGGGCAGTTGGCTGAACGTTCCATCTGAGATTGAGTGTGCAGTAGCAGAGCTGAACAACTGTGGCATTACCTGCGAGCAGTTGCGCCAATCCGAATCCTGGGGTGTCGGGTCGCTGGAAGTGAACATGTTCTCAATGAACTACCGGCAGCGTCAGCGCCGGGAGCGGGCGGCTCAAGGTAGCGTGGATGACCATCGGCTGAGCCTGCCCTTAGGGGCTTCCGCACTGGTGGCTCCCGTGTTGATGTCTGCAGCATCCGCAACCGAAGACGCTAAGGCAGACTCCTCTCAGGCACCCGCCCCAAAGATACACCTGGAAGTGGGCCTGTTTACCGATGGCACCATGAACAACGCCGCCAATACCCGGGCCTTCGTTGAGCAGCTGGAGCAGGAGTGCCTGATTCCCTACGAAAATAACACCATCGGCCGGGAAGAGTGTGAGCGGCGGATGGGTCTGATGTTGGGCGACAGTTACGCCAATGCGGCCAGCAATGTGGCGAAGCTGTGGGATTTGTACGTCGAAGACGAAAAAGAGGAGGAGGGTACCAGCACCTACCGGCGTAAAATTTATGCTCCTGGGGCTGGCACCAAGACTGGCGAGGATGATGTGATGTATAGCGCAGCCACCGGCATGGGGGAGGCCGGCGTTATCGCACAGGTGGACTATGCTTTCTCGCAACTGGCCTTGCGGGTGAAAGAAGTCTTGCAGAACCTGCCCGCCGACCGTCTGGACAAACCCATCGACAAACTTACGTTGGACCTGTTCGGCTTCAGCCGGGGCGCGGCGGCTGGCCGCCATACTGCACACGAGATAAATCAGGGGGAGAATGGTCTGCTGGCCCAGATGCTGGCTGACAGCGGTATCCTCTGGCCGAAGACGGTAGAAATTCGCTTCGTGGGGCTGTTCGACTCCGTGGCCGCCATCGTTAACCTCGCTGCTGGTGATGCGTTGGCCCATAACAACCGCAACCACCCGGTGGAGTTGTACCTGGATCCAGGCAAGGTGGGCCAGGCGGTGCACCTGACCGCGGCCCATGAGCACCGCAGGAACTTTGCCCTGAACAGTCTGCGAAGCCGCGACGGCAGCTTGCCGGCCAACTTCCGGGAAATTTCCCTGCCGGGTGTTCATTCCGATATTGGCGGTGGCTACGGCGACAGCCAGCGAGAGGACGTGCTGTTAAGCCTCAGGTTACAGGTGCCTCGCGACCGGCTGAGCAGGCCGGACCAAACCCTCCAATGGGATAACCTGGAGGCCAAGCGGCAACAGATAGAGACGGCAGGCTGGATTGGCCCATATAATCTGCCGGTACGGCAATCCGAGCAATTGCAGGCATGGCCGAAAGACCAGGGCCCGGAAGGGCCAGCCCGGCTGGACATTGTCACCCTGCGCCACGAGCACCCGGCCCAGGATGGCCGGGTAGAACTGGTGTTGCGGATGCTGCGCCAGGTGCGGGGGGAGTATTCACGGGTGCCTCTTCGGTTGATGCACCGATTGGCGGTAGAACAGGAAGTGCCACTGAGAGAAGTTGATCCCACTGATGAGACCGTGTTGATACAGGGTGAACTTGAACCCATCCTTCAACAAATTCTGGAACAGGTTGTACAAGGGAATGACGCCCCCTCACTGACCACGGAACATGAGAACTTGTTGCTCCAGCGCTATATCCATTACTCGGCGCACTACAACGCTATTGAGACCATGGTGGCGGGCTTGCCTGCGAAGTTGCAGGGGTTTCATCCCAATGCACCAGCACCTTCAGGCGAGCGCCTGGTGTATCCACAGACAGAGGGCGACTAATGATTCAGAAAATACTGGCCATGGGAGTCATGGCCATCGCCCTGTTGGGCAGCGGCTGTTCGGCGTGGTCGAAGGCGGACGACACTCTTTGGATGGTCAGGATAGCGGCGCCACAGCACTACGAAGTGTGGGTGACTGATATGTTCCTGGAGAAGTCGGGTGAGCGGAGCTGGCGCCAGCCGATAGGCACGGTGGGGTGCTGCTGGAAGGGGGCCCGTGGCCCAACCGGGCCTGGGGGCAGAGCTGACCCCTTTCCGGAACTGATTCTGGTCAAGTGGTTTTCCTACGCGGAGCAGAAATATTACACCAAGATCATTCAGGTGCCGGAAGACCTGCTGGACCGAATGCGGGAGCCGGCAACCTATGTTACGCAGGTTGATGTGCGCTCAGGCCCCCGGAACCTCCTGACCATTGGCCTGGCGCCCGGCGGTACCGTGGTGGTCTGGATTTCGAACCAGATTGGCAACGAGATCGAGGTGATGCGCATGCAGGCCACGGAGTTGCCGGGTGACCCTTCCCGGTTCACGGAACGCACAAAAGGCTATCTCGAAAGGAACGGCGATTACCTCAGGGAACACGGAATCCCGACGGAGGGCTGGTAAGCAGCCGCGGAAGCGGTTCTGAAGTGATCCAGTGTGAGGTCGGGGTAGAATGAAGCCTGCCCTCAACATAACTTAGCCGCCGATCCAGCCCGTACTCAGCTCAACCCCTACCGGCTTCAGCTCCGCCAGCGGTCGGGGCCTTGATAACCGGTAACCCTGGCCAAAATGGATGCCCAGGGTACGGACCTTTCTCAGGGTTTCGTCGCTCTCGATAAAGGTGGCAACGGTCTCCTTGCCTGCGGCTTCTGCAATACGATGCAGGGCATCCACCATTACTTGCTGAACCGGGTCATCCTCCAGATGATCCATCACCCGTCTATCCAGTTTGATGATATCCACCGGCAGCTGGGCGGCCAGGCTGTAGCTTTCCACGGAGGCACCAGCGCCCTCCAGAGCCACCCGGCAACCGATTCGATGCAGTGCATCGCAGAGCACGGCCACTTCGTCCGGATACTGGGTGGCATGGGCTTCCCGGATCTCCAGGCAGAAGCACTCCGCCCGGAACGGTGAGGGTGCCAGTAGCTGTTCCATGAAATCGGCAAAGGTGTCATCCAGTACCGAGGCCAGAGACAGGTTGAAGCCGCAGTATTTCAGCCTTGGTTCCAGCAGTCGGTGCTGCCCCAGCCAGTCCAGGGCCTGACGAATGACCTGACGGTCCAGCCGTTTGGCCAGGTCAAAGCGCTCGGCCAGGGGCAGGAACTGTCCGGGCAGGAGTGTGGTGTCGTCCGGTCCCTGACCGGGAATGCGACACAGTATTTCAATATGGTCGCCCCAGGTCACACTCGCCACCGGCTTCAGAGCCTGGAACTCAAGGATCAGTTGATGGTGGTCCAGGGCTTGGCGGAGCTGTTCCAGCTGCTTGTTTGTACCAGTATCGCCGGCGGCATCCGGCAGTGCATGGGCGGTGTGGATCCGGTTCCGGCCTGAAGTCTTGGCGGTATGGCACAGGTCCGCAGCCTGGGTGAGCAGCGTGTCGGCCCGTTCCGGCAACTCACTGTCCAGAATCAGCAGACCGCCGCTGGTAGTGGTCTGCAGGGTATGCCCCTGCCATTCAAACTGGAACTGGGCAATCTGTTCGCGGATTTCCTCGGCGATCTTTCGCGCTCTGGGTTCCGGGCAGTTCTCGATGAACAGCGCAAAGGTATCGCCGGCCAGTCGTGCCAGGGCATCGCGCTGTCGCACGCGCAGCCCGAGCATGGCGGCCAGTTCCCGCAGGTAGCGGTCGCAGGTGCCGCTGCCAGCGTCCTCGTTGAACTGTTCGAAGTTGTCCAGATCCAGAAACAGCAGCCCGTCGGTGCTCTGGCGTTTGTGGCGATGGCCCATGGCCCGTTCCAGGTGTTCGATGAAAGAACGGCGATTCATCAGTCCGGTGACCGGATCGTGTCGCATGCGGTAATCGCTGTTGCTGGTGTGCTGGATCCGGTTGCTGATATCGCGTGCGACATGAACGGCCCCGGTGACCTCACCCCGGTCTCCGCGGATGCTCTGGAAGTGAAATTCGTAAATCGGCAGTCCCTCTCCCTGGCGGTTCAGGGGCATTTCTGCCACAAAATGCTCACGGTCGAAGGCCCGTTGCCATAGCCGTTCGATCAGTCTCCGCTCATTTGGGAAGTCCTTCAAAAGGCTGCGCAGGTTGTCTCCGGTCTTTGGCGTCAGGTCAAAGGCGTGTTGAAACTGCTGGCACCAGGGGGTGTTGAAATGCAACAGCCTGAATTCGGTGTCGATGGCTACCACCAGATCAGAGGATGCGGCGGTCGTGGCTTGAAGAATCTGCTGAGCCTGTTGTTTTTCCAGATCGTGGACCATGGCCTCGCTGTGGTTGACCATCACGCCGCCGAGTTTTTGCACCCGGCCGCCGTTCTTCAGAGCACGACCGGCCAGAGTAACCCGTTGTGGCCGTTGCCGGCTGGTGAGAATGGTCAGGTCCATGCTGAACGGCTGGCCGGTGCGCATACAGCGCCTGAACATCGCTCGTACCCGGTTCTGGCCTGTCTGGCAGTAAAACAGCGCCTGTTCCGGTGTCAGCTCGCTGCCGGCTTTGAGTTCCAGCAGGCGGTACATACCTTCGGACCAGCTGATCTCGTTGCTGGGCATGTCCAGTTCCCAGAGACCAAAGCCGGCATTCTGTTCCGCCAGTCGTTGAATCCGGCTATCCATGGCATCGCTGTCTCTGAGGGTAATCGAGGCGGTAGCGGCCTGGTCTGAATCCCGGACCTCCATTCGCAGCCCGAGCAGGGCAGTAAAGAAAAAGCCATCCTTGTGGCGAAACGTCACCAGCACTGTCTGGCCATTGTCGAGCCGGTGTCGGTGGGCGGGGGCGAAGGGATCGTCCTGGCGGGAAGCCAGAATATGCTGGACTTTCTGCCCGGTCAGATCGCTGATGTCGTAGCCAAACATGGTTTCTGCATGGCGATCAGCCTGGATGATCCGGCCATCGTCATCCACCCGAAGCAGGGTGGGCCGGATAACGGGGCCCGTCGGATCGGGCCGGTAGCGTTGAATCAGAAACTCTTTCACAGCTCGGGTGCCTCGCTCGGGCTGGCAGCGTGTTCACTGCCTGTGCTTTTATTTTTTTACAGGTTTTGCCACGATTCATTCATCATACTGACTATCTTGCCGAAAATAACCTCTTGCCGGAGCTCTCTTGACCGTTCACGCCGCGCCCATAGTTCTCGATTTCGAGGATGGAATCGACCGAAAGACGCTCAGGCGCCTGCGGGACCGGTTTCTGCTGGTTAACCAGCAGCGCTGGCAGCGGGCGTGCTCGGCACTGACCTACCGGCAGCAGATGGTGCTGGAGTTGTTGCCGCTGGTTTTTCACCGTAACCATCCGGCCTTGCCTGGCTATCTGGATGGTAACTGCCCGGACGGCTTCAGTGGTTACACGCCCGGCCAGGAAGTGCTGGACGCCGCCCGCCGTTACGCCCGTAGCTTTCACTATCGTGACAAGGGCACTCGAAAGCCTGATCTGGACAGTCTGTTCCTGATGGGAAGCCCTGGCACCCTCGGCCACTCGGTGGCCAGTGATCTGGATGTCTGGCTCTGCCACCGTCAGGATTTGCCGGCGTCGGGCATTCGGTGCCTGGAGCGAAAAGCCGAAAAACTGTCGGAATGGGCCGGTGGCCTGGGGGTGGAGCTGCACGTGTTTGTGTTCTCTGCCGCCGATTGGCGGGCCGGGCGACAGCGCGTGGAAGTCACCGGGGAAAACTGCGGCAGCGCCCAGCATTTTCTGTTGCTGGATGAGTTCTACCGCACCAGCATTCACCTCGCCGGCCAATATCCGTTGTGGTGGCTGATCCCGGTAGACCGGGAGGCCGATTACGACCACTGCCGGCGACAGCTGGTGGAGTGTCGGTTTATCCAGGCCAGGGATTACATCGACTTTGGCGCGGTGCCGGACATTCCTCCCGCAGAACTGCCTGGCGCTGGCATCTGGCAGCTCTACAAAGGAATCGATGCGCCCTGGAAAGCCATCCTCAAGCTGCTGTTGATTGAATGTTACGCCACCGACCGGGAGCGACCACTGCTCTCGGCCAGCTTCAAGCAGGCGGTTCACAATGGTGTGATTAGCGCCGATGCCCTGGACCCCTACGTGCTTTTGTACCAGAGACTGGAGCAGTGGTTGCTGGCCCGTGACGGCGCAGATCGGCTGGAGCTGGTGCGCCGAAGCCTGTACCTGAAATCCGGCTTGCCGCTCAGCCGGGCGGGTATGGTAGGTGACCCCTGGCGGGTCGAGTTGTTGCGCAGCCTGGTTGAAGGCTGGGGCTGGTCATCGGAGGATCTGGGCAGGCTGGACGATCGTCAGCGCTGGTGTGCCGAGGAAGTGATGGGGTTACGCCGGCGGGTGGTTGCCGAGCTTACCCACAGTTACCGCTTGCTGGCCAGATTGGCCCGGGAACAGGATGCACAGGCGTCGATCAGCGCCAATGACATCAACCTGCTGGGCCGCAAGCTCTATGCCGCCTTCCAGCGCAAGGCCGGTAAGGTCGAGCTGATCAATCCTGGGCTGGTGCCCTCGCTGGCAGAAGAGAATCTGTCGTTTCACCATCGCAGTGAACAGGGGGCAGCCGGAGACGGCTGGTTGTTGTACCGGGATCTTGAAGATCCGTCCGACGCCTTCTGGCAGCCGGTTATTCGCCGCGCCGGCAACCTGGCTGAGTTGCTTGTCTGGTGTTACTGCAACGGGCTGCTCAGTCGCAGTACACGGTTGAATGTGCGAGCGGGCCAGAGCGTGGCGTCGGTCAGCGAGTTGAAGGAAATACTGGATGTGCTGGCTGGTTTCCTGCCGGTGCCTATGCCCCCGGCGCCCCGGCAGGCCCTGTCCCGTGCAGTACGGCCGTTACGCAACCTGTTGTTGCTGAATGTGGCGGTGGACCCACAGGCTCATCTGACCGAGCGGGGGCTGCATAAACTCAGCGCCCGCAACGACTCGCTCGGGTTCAGTGGGGCCCGGGACAACCTGGTGGTGACCATCGACCAGATTACCCTGAACAGCTGGCACGAAGTCAGTCTGCAGCATTACGCGGCTGGGGATACCCTGATCCAGTGTTTGAAGAATGTGCTCGCTCAGGTGGCGATCAACCCTGCGGAATTGCCGGATATCCGAGTGATGGCGCCCAGCCGGGGGCACGGACAGGCCATTGCCCGGCGTGTGAGTGAGTTGTTTGCCGATGTGCTCCGACAGTTTTTTGCAGGCGGCACCGGCCCCCATCCCTTGCGTTATATCATCGAGATGGATCAGCGTTATTTTCTGCTCCAGTTCAATGGGCAGGAGCCGGGGTTTGTTGCCCTGGATAGCCGCGCGGCATTGATGGATGCCTTGTTCCAGCCCCAGGACAGTTTTCTGCCGGTGGTGCCGGATCGCTATGCTTTGCAGGATGCTCCCCTATTGAAAGCGGTATGTGAAGCCTCCGAAGCCGGTAACATCCAGGTATTCTGGCAGCTGCAGGGAGACCAGGGCCAGCTCTGGGTGGTGGATGAGTATGGCAGTCTGTGGCATCGCCAGCTGAAGGCCCAGCAACGCCGTCATCTACTGGCACCGTTATTGCGATTTCTGGACAGTGTTATTGAGCGCCGGCAGTTGCGCCAGGCAGATAATCTGGAGCCGGTCGCCGGTATCCGGTGTTACGAACTGGTACGCAGGGATGGCCGATGGCTGGCCGATCCGCGGCCAGAACTGGTCGCCGGAATGCCCTTGTCCGGCCTCGAAGTGCAGGCGGTGGGCGTGCAACAGGGTGACAGCATTCTGCGCTTTGATCTGTATTGCAACGATCAGGAGTTTACCGTGCAGGAATATGGCGACCGGTTGATTCCGGCGGTGGCCCATTACATCCGCTCCCTGCGGCAGAGTCCGGACCCCTATCCGGTGTATCTGACTGACCTGCATCTGCCCCACGATCTCGATCCACAGCTGTATCAGCGCGATATCCAGACCAGCCAGTACCTGTTCTACCGGGCGCAGTTGGAAGATGCCCTAAACCAGCACCTGTCCTGAACATGTGAATCCTCGCGGTGCGGCCCGGGTGTCGGGTATACTTCGGCCATTATTCACTCAGGGGATTGGGTATGCAGCTTGGGCTTGTGCGCCGCCTGGCCGTCGCGCTCTCGGTGTTTGTGGTTTTGATGGTATCCGGTTGTGGCCAGAAAGGGCCGCTGTACCGGAACGCGCCGGTGCCCGACGCCGTACCATCGCAGACTGGTGACACCGAGGCAGCTGCGGAGGCGGGCGAAAATGCCGATGAGGACAATGAACAGCCCTGAGCCAGACCACCCGACCTTAAGCTTTCAGGAACAGCATGGATCACTTCAATTACCGTAACGGCGAACTCTACGCCGAAGACGTTGCCGTTGCCGATATCGCCGAGCGCTTTGGTACGCCAGCCTACATCTATTCCCGGGCGACGCTGGAGCGCCATTACCGTGCTTACGATGAGGCCCTGAAGAATCGCCCTCATCTGGTGTGTTATGCGGTCAAGGCGAACAGCAATCTGGCCGTGCTCAATGTGCTGGCTCGTCTGGGGGCCGGTTTTGACATAGTCTCGGCCGGAGAGCTTGAACGTGTGCTTCGTGCCGGCGGGGATGCCGGTAAAGTGGTTTTTTCCGGCGTTGGCAAGCAGGAATGGGAAATGAAGCGGGCCCTGGAGGCCGGCGTTCGCTGTTTCAATGTCGAATCCGACACCGAGCTTGATCGCCTGAACAAGGTGGCTGGCGAACTGGGAGTGAAAGCGCCCATTTCCCTGCGAGTGAATCCGGACGTGGATGCGGGCACTCATCCTTATATCTCGACCGGCCTGAAGGAAAACAAGTTCGGCATCGATATCGCCGAGGCGCCGGCAGTCTATGCCCGGGCGGCCAGCCTGCCCAACCTGGATATCCACGGGGTGGACTGCCACATCGGCTCACAGCTGACGTCTGTTTCGCCGTTCTTGGATGCCCTGGGCCGGGTGCTTTCTCTGATCGACACCCTGGCAGAGCAGGGCATCCGTATCCGCCATCTGGATATGGGGGGCGGTCTGGGTGTGACCTACAACCAGGAAACCCCGCCGCAACCGGCAGATTATGTGAAAGCCCTTAATGAACGCATGGGTGATCGGGAGCTCGAACTGGTGCTCGAGCCGGGCCGCTCCATTGCCGCGAATGCGGGCATTCTGGTGACCCGGGTGGAATTCCTGAAGTGCACCGAACACCGGAATTTCGCCATCATCGATGCGGCCATGAATGATCTGATCCGGCCGGCACTCTACAGTGCCTGGCAGGCCATTATTCCGGTTCAGCCCCATCAGGACAGTGAGGAAAGGCCCTGGGACCTGGTGGGCCCGGTGTGCGAAACCGGCGATTTCCTCGGCAAGGATCGCGCTCTGCGCCTGAAAGCCGGCGATTTGCTGGCGGTGCGCTCGGCTGGGGCCTACGGATTTGTTATGGCCTCTAACTACAACACCCGCAACCGGCCCCCGGAGTTGATGGTGGACGGAGATCAGGTGCATGTGGTTCGGCGCCGGGAGACTCTGGACGACCAACTGGCGCCGGAAAGTTGCCTGCCGGAATGAGCGGGGGGAACGAGATGTCTCAGCAACGACGTGGCCAGGGTCCGGTCCTGCGCTTTACCAAGATGCACGGGCTGGGTAACGACTTCATGGTGGTCGACGCCATCAGCCAGCCATTCCGGCTGGCCCCGGACACCATCCGGGAGCTGGCGGATCGCAATTTCGGGATCGGTTTTGATCAGCTGCTGGTGGTGGAGCCACCGGGGCTTCCGGATGTTGATTTTCGCTACCGCATTTTCAATGCCGATGGCTCGGAGGTGGAACAGTGCGGCAACGGAGCCCGCTGCTTCGCCCGCTTTGTGCGCGATCAGCGCCTGACCAACAAGCGTGTTATCCGGGTCCAGACTGCCAAGGGTGTGATTGAGCTCAAAGTGGGTCGGGATGGCCTGGTAGCGGTCAACATGGGGGTGCCGGAGCTCAACCCCCCCGCGATCCCCTTTGCAGCGGATCAGCGCAAGGATGTGTATACCGTCGACGTGAATGGTCAGACGGTCGAGCTGTCAGCCATCTCCATGGGTAATCCCCACGGAGTGCTGGTGGTGGACAATGTCGATACGGCGCCGGTGGAAAGCCTTGGCCCGCAGTTGGAAAAGCATCCCCGGTTTCCGGCCAGGGCCAACATTGGTTTTCTGCAGGTGATTGATCGCCGCCATGCCCGGTTGCGTGTGTTTGAACGGGGCTCCGGCGAAACACTCGCCTGCGGCAGCGGTGCCTGTGCAGCGGTGGTGGCCGGTTGTCTCCGCGGCTTGCTGGACAGTCGGGTCGAAGTCGAGTTGCGTGGCGGCAGGCTGGTCATTGAATGGCAGGGGGAAGGTACCCCTGTTATGATGGAAGGTCCTGCAACCACGGTATTTGAAGGCCAGTTGCGGCTGCCTGGCGAACCCCAGCCCCGGCGCCGCAGGAGTGCCCGCCCGAACACCCGACCTCATAAAAACGGGGCCTGAACCGATCAGGAGAACACGATGACAGAACAAACGGCCCGCCAGAAGGCCGGCGAACTCACCAGGGAACAGGTCGCAGAATATCTGAGGGCCAATCCGGACTTTTTTATCGACCAGGACGAGCTGCTGCGCAGTTTGACTCTGCCCCATGACAGCGGCCGGGCGATTTCCCTGGTGGAGCGTCAGGTGCACCTGTTCCGGGAACAGCGGGACACGTTACGCCGGGAGCTGGTGGAACTGGTGTCCATCGCCCGCCACAACGACCGGTTGTTCGAGAAAAGCAAACGCCTGCTGATGCAGGTGATTGAAGCCCGTAACCTGCAGGATATGGCGGCTGCCATTGATGACAGTATCCGGGGTGATTTTGGTCTGGATGCCGCGTCGGTACTTCTGTTCAGTGAAACCGGTCAGCTTCAGTCACAGGGTGCCCTGCATATGGTGGATGCGGCCGCGGCACGCGAACGGTTGGGAAGCCTGCTGGAAGGGGAGCGGGCCGTTTGTGGCCAGTTCCGCGAGAATGAGCGTGAATTCCTGTTCCCGGACCGTGACGAGCCCATCGCCTCCGTTGCCCTTGTGCCCCTGCGCCACGAAGGTCTGGTGGGTGTGTTTGCTGTCGGTAGTTGTGAACCCGGTTACTTTGATCAGAGCATGGGCTCGCTGTTCCTGAGCTACATCAGTGACACCCTGAGCCGGCTTTTGCCGCCCATGCTCAAGCGCCATGGTACCGGCGCTCCGGTGACGGATCTGACCGCGGAGACCGGCCAGGGGTGAGCGTGGCGGCGAGTGACCACAAAGGATCAGCGAGCCAATTGGCGGCGCTGACCGGCTTCATTCGTCATCTGCAATCCGAGAAACGGCATTCACCCCGTACCTGCGAACACTATCAGCGCGACCTTCAGCGGCTGGTCGCCTGGCTTGCAGATAACGGCCTCAACGACTGGTCAGAGCTGTCTGCCCACGATGTTCGGCGCTACGTAGCCCGGCTCAGCCGGGATGGGCTGAGCGGACGCAGCATTGCCCGGCACCTGTCGTCGATTCGGCGTTTCTACCAGTATCTGCTTCGCGAAGGGCTTGCCATCGATAATCCGGCTCTGGACATCAGGGCGCCGAAAAGTGGTCGGCGTTTGCCCCGCGTTGCGGATGTTGATCAGATTGGCCAGTTACTGGATGCCACCCCCGAAGACCCCCTCGAAATCCGTGATCTGGCCATGTTCGAGCTTATGTATTCCTCCGGCCTTCGGCTGGCGGAGCTGGCCGGGGCCGATCTGTCGGCTCTGGATCTGAAGGGCCCAGAAATCCGCGTTCTCGGTAAAGGTAACAAGGAGCGCGTGCTGCCGGTCGGCCGTAAGGCCGTGGCGGCGTTGCAACAGTGGTTGTCCTGCCGGCGGGCACTGGTCACCGAGGGTGAGAAGGCACTGTTTGTCAGCCAGCGGGGTACCCGTCTGAGCCGGCGCAGTATCCAGAGTCGCCTGTCTCGCTGGGGTATTCTGCACGGCGCGGACCAGCGTTTGCACCCCCACCTGCTCAGGCATTCCTTTGCCAGTCACATGCTGGAATCCAGTGGCGACCTGCGCGCGGTTCAGGAATTGCTGGGTCATGCGGACATTGCCACAACCCAGGTCTATACTCATCTTGACTTTCAACATCTTGCCCGGGTTTATGATCAGAGCCATCCCCGGGCGCGCCGCCGAACGACCGATCGCACAGGGTGTGAAGAGGAAGAGCATCGTGCCGGCCAGTAAGGGAGTAGTTCATGGCATCTGAAGATTCCTGGAAAGAGAAATATCTCAGGGAACTGGAAGAAGCAGAGCATCGGGAAAAACAGTGGGAATCCGAACGTAATCTGCTGGAACGAATGCTGGTACGAACCAGTCTGGCCTCTGAAGGACAGCGACCGGAGCTGGACGAATTGTTGGGTCGGTTGCGGGAGGATATCCGTAAGAAACAGATCAACCTGCAGCATTGGCGGGAGCTGCAGGACCAGATTGACCGGCAGATTACCCTGCTGGACGAGCAGGCCGGGCCTCAGGCTGTGTCGCCCACACCGGAACCGCAAGCCCCGGCAGAAGGTGTGGATCTGGCGGATACCACACAGCGACGGCGAATTGCACGCCGCATCGGCCAGTTACTGGGGCAACTGTTGCAACAGGCTTCCCTGGAGCCGGCCGCAGAAGCAGAAGCCCGGGAATTACAGCAGACCTTGCTGACCAGCAACGACTGGGAAGTGCTCCGGGAGGGGCTGAACCGGGTCGCCGACCTGGTGATCGCCGCCATCACCCGCAGCCAGCGCGAATTCGAGGCCTTCCTGAAACGCCTGGATGAGCGCTTGCAGGCGTTACGGGAGCATTTTGCCCAGCAGAGCGATGTCCAGACTGGCCGGCAGGACGCCACAGCAACGCTGGACCGGGAAATCCGTGCCGAGCTGGACAAGGTGGGGGATGACATCCGCGCCAGCGAGGATATTCAAGCTTTGAAGCAGTCGGTCAGTCAACGCCTGGAATTTATTGGCAGTGCGCTGGAGCGGTTCCGGACGTCGGAAAGCGAGCGTGAAAAACTGCTGGCGAACCAACTGGAAGCCATGCAGGAGAAAGTCGCGGCCATGGAGGCCCATTCGGAACAGATGCAGGCCCAGGTGCGTGAAGAGCGTCAGCGAGCCCTGACCGATCTGCTCACCCAGCTGCCCAACCGTGAAGCCTGGCAGGAACGGCTGTCGTTTGAATACAATCGCTGGTTGCGCTACCGGCACCCGCTCACGGTGGCTGTGCTGGACGTGGATCTGTTCAAGCGCATCAACGATTCCTATGGCCACAAGGCAGGGGATCGCGTGCTGCAGTTGGTGGCCCGGGAGATGAGCACTCGCCTGCGGTCGACGGATTTTATCGCCCGGTTCGGTGGCGAGGAGTTTGTGGTGCTTCTGCCGGAAACGCCCACAGATGAAGCCCGCAAGGTATTGGATTCCCTGCGCGAACATGTATCCGGCCTGCCGTTCCATTTCAGCGGCGAGCCGGTAAGCATTACCTTTTCAGCGGGGCTGACCGGTTTTCAGGACGACGACACCGAAGAGTCGGTGTTTGACCGGGCTGATCGGGCCCTCTATCAGGCCAAGGATGAGGGCCGAAATCGGGTGTCGGTGCTCTGACCCAGCCAATCAGCGCCTTAGCAGGGCATCCAGTTCATCAATCACCTCCGCCCAGTCGCTGTCATCTTCCAGCCCTTCCTCCAGAAAATGGGATTGGCTCTCTGACCAGAAGGGCGCATCCTGGATAGCGACTTCACTGGGTAATGGTGAATGTCGGGCGATGAAATGCTCGACTTCCGATTGACCGGAGGGCAGACCCAGTTGTTCGAACAGGGTGCTCAGGCTGTGTTTGCTGGTGTCCATGGTTACGTACCTCCATCAGCTCATTGGCAAAATGCAATCCTGCCCGTTTGCAGGTATGGTTTTCCTGAAATGTAGTGGACCCGCCGAGGATATCCAGTGAAGTCTCGTTCACAGTTCATGTTTTGCCTCCTGTTGCTGCTTTTTCAAGGGGCCGTGTTGGCGGATCCACCCCAGAATTCGCCGGCGCCCGTACTGGGCGTTGAAGATCTGCGTTGGCTTGCAGAACAGGATGGCTTCAATGTGGGGGTCAGGCATACCCAGGTGCCGCTGGTGTTCGATACCGGGGAGGGGCGCATGGCGGGCATCTGGGTGGACTACCTCAACCGCTTGTCCTCCAAGCTGGGATTGCCCATTGAGCCCTTTCTGATGAACCAGATGCTGGGCACTGAGCGGCCAGAGCCGGACCTGATCCTGACCACCCGACTGCCCGGCGCCCCGGTTATTCCCGGCGTGCGACACACAGCGCCCTTGATGTCACTCACCTACGGGGTGTTTGTGAATGCCGGCGACCCGGCAATCCGGACTTTGTCTGATCTGGAGGCAGCGAAGGTTGTCATTGTCGGCGACGACCCCAATCAGTTTCCGCTGCTGGACCCGGTGGAAAGCTTTACGCCGGTACCGGTTTCCAGCCTGGGTGAGGCGGTCAGCCGGGTTATGTCGGGCGAGGCAGATGCTTTTCTCGGGCCGGTTCCGGTGGTGTCTGACTACCTCGAATCGGCGATGATCAATGGTGTCGGGCTGGCGGTGTTGCTGGATCGGCGACCTGTGGATGTGGTGCTGCAGGTTCCCATTGAGCAGGAGCGCATGTTTCGGGTGTTTGATCGCACGGTATCGTCACTGACCCATCAGGAACATCGCAATATTCGCCAGTCCTGGTTGGCGGGGGAGCTGCCTGAAGTCGAGACCCGAAACGTGGCCCTGACCGCCGGTGAACTGGAATGGCTGGCCAGTAACTCGGAGATTACCGTCGGACTGAGGCCGGACTGGCCGCCGTTCGAGTTTGAACAGGATGGCCGGCCCACGGGGCTGGTCGCCGACTTGCTCAGCCGGCTGGAGAAGGATCTGGGGATTCGCTTCCAGCGAGTGACGGTAGACAGTCGGGCCGACGCCGAGGAAAAACTGAAATCCGGTGAGCTGGACGTGCTTCCCGGCATGTCCCGCACGCCTCGTACCGAGCAGGAATTCCTGTTCACCCGGGCCTATGTCAACGTGCCCATTGCGCTGGCGATCCGCGACGCCGGTCGCTTTATCGGAGACCTGCGTGAACTTCGGGATGAGCGGGTCGGCGTGGTAAACCGCCAGGCCAGTCATGACTATCTGCTGATCAATCATCCGAATCTCGACCTCTATCCCCAGCAGACCGTGGAAGACGGGCTGCTTGCGCTTTCCAACGGCGATCTGGATGTGATGGTGACGCATATCCCGGCGGTAAGCTACACGGTGGCACGGCTCGGTCTGTCGAACCTGAGGATTACCAGTATTACCCCTTACCAGTACGATCTGGGACTGGCGGTCAGCCCGGCCCAGCCTGAGCTCCACCGCATTCTGAACAAGGCGCTGGGCAGTCTGCCGACGTCCGAAACCGAAGCCATCTATAATCGCTGGATTCACCTGGATATCGAACAGGAAGCCGATTACACCGTGGTTCGGCGGATCATTCTGATAGCCATCGTGGTGGTGCTGATCTTCCTGTACTGGAACCGCAAACTTTCACTGGAAGTGGATGAGCGAATCCGGTCCGAGAACGCGCTGCGCCGGAGTGAGGATGAACTCCGTGCCGCCAAGCTTGAGGCGGAGCGGCTGGCCCGGGAGGCGGAGGCTGCGAGCCGTGCCAAGAGCGAATTCCTGGCCAACATGTCCCATGAAATCCGAACGCCTATGAACGCGGTGATTGGCTACAGCGATCTGCTCTACAATTCGGTCACAGATCCCCAACAGCGCAATTACCTCAATGCCATCCGGGCGGGCAGTCGAAGCCTGCTGATGCTGATCAATGACATTCTGGACCTGTCGCGGATCGAGGCCGGCAAGATGCGCCTGGATTTCGGCCCTGTTTCCGTGCGCCGGCTGCTCAGTGATGTCCGCCACATCTTTGACCTGCGGGCGACGGAGCAGGGCATTACCCTGGAAGTGAGCGTGGGATCGGGTATGCCCTCGGCGATGATGCTGGACGAAACCCGCTTGCGACAGGTGCTGTTTAATCTGGTGGGCAATGCCATCAAATTCACCCACGACGGCGGGGTTACCGTGCGAGCGGTCGCCAAGCCGCTGGGCGAGCCGGCGGATGCCGATTCCGAGGTTTGTTACTACCGGCTGGTGGTGACCGTAGCTGACACCGGTATCGGCATAGCCCCGGACCAGCAGGAGCGCATTTTTGAAGCCTTCGAGCAGCAGGAAGGCCAGAGTTCCCGGCGTTATGGCGGTACCGGGCTGGGGCTTGCGATCAGTCGTAAACTGGTGGAAATGATGGGCGGCAGACTGACCGTGAAAAGTGAAGCCAATGTGGGCTCGACGTTCAAGGTGGTACTGCCCAGAGTAGAAGCGACGGTGGAGCAGGCTGATGACGATGGCGCGCCGGAGGAATCCGAGCGCCTGCTGGCCCAGACCATGAGTATGCATGAGCGGGGCTGGCTGCGGGAAAAACTGGCTGAAGACTTCGGTAATGAATGGCAGGAAGTGCGCGAGAGCGGCGACCCGGAACAGATGAAGGATTTCGCGGTCCGCATTATCGAATGGGGGCAGCGGCATCGCTCATCGTCGGTCACGCGCTACGGTGAGAAGCTGTTGGCGGATGTGGAGGCCTTTAATCTGGACGCGGTGAATACCGCCCTGGATGCATTCCCCCGCCTACTGGGACAGGAATAGCCCGGGCTACAGGCTAGAGGCAGTCAAACTGGGACTGGCGGTCAAAGGCCACGGCCACCATGTCGTAGCCGGAATCCGACAGCGAGCGGATCAGTTCACGATCTTTCAGCAGGGTCATGCACACTTTGTGTACGCTGGCCTGGAGTTGTTCGGCGGCCGGCTGTTGGTTCGGAAAGCGGAAATCCACAATCAGGTATTTCCGGTCTACGCTGGCCCGGGCGGGAATGTCCTCGCGCTCGATGCTTTCATAGCCTATGTAGGTGGCTTCATTGGCCTGAAAAACCTGGCTCATCAATACATCCAGGTTTTCGGCGGATACCTGCGCCGATGACAAGCCGAGCACCAGACCAGAAAGAAGGGCGGTAGTAAAGGTGCGCATGTGAGGCTCCCGAAAGGTAATCTGTGATTCTTGCTAGTGTAACCAAGTGTAAAGTTTGGTTACAGTTGATTATTGCAGAGTGTGGCGTACTTTTCCTCCTGTGGGCGCTGGATTTTTCAATTGTTTGCAATGCTGAAATGATTTCCGGATGGTAAGGCCCTGTGTTGGTTAATGCCTGTTGTGGCCTGTGATTTCAGCTATCATTGACCAACAGTTGTTGTAAAAGCAGAGGGATAGCCATGTACCAGCTCGTGTTCAAAGGAGAGTGCACACCAGGCACCGATCTGGAAACCGCTCGCAACAATGCCCGGGCCCTGTTCAAGGCCAGCGTCGAGCAGCTGGACCGCATGTTCAGTGGGCAACCGGTCGTCATTCGTAACAAGCTTGAGCAGGTTCAGGCCGAGAAGTATCTGGCGGTGCTGAAAAAACACGGAATGGTGGCGTATGCGCAGCCGATGCCCGGAGCCGAGCCGGCCAGACCAGCACCGGCGCCCTCTGCTCAGACTCCGGCCTCACAGCCAGTCCCGCCACAGTCTCCGGCACCAAAGCCGGCGCAACCGGAAGCGAAATCCGGTAACACTCCAGCCGTTGAACCGGGCGATCGCCTGCCAGTGGCCGGCGAAAAGGTGGATGATATTCTGGCCGGTTCCGGCCTGAGCCTGGACCCGGTCGGGGTGACTCTGGTTGAGCATCAGGAGGCTGAGGCACCGATGTTTGAGCATCTTGATGACTGGACACTGGCCCCTGCCGGCAGTGATCTGGGTATAAAACGGGATCTCCCCCCACCGGTCGTGCCGGATACCTCCCATCTGTCACTGGCCGACGATGACAAAAAACAGACCTCGTGACGGGATTGTGAGCACTCGTTGGCCGTCCTGGTTGCTGTGCATTCTGCTTGTCCTGCCCGGGTTCCCTCATGCTTTGGCCGATGCTGATGCGAGTAATGCTCGACCAACCATAGGTCTGGTGCTCAGTGGCGGTGGTGCCAAAGGCATGGCCCATGTCGGGGTACTGCGGGTACTGGAAGAAATGCAGGTGCCGGTTGATGTAGTGGTCGGTACCAGTGCCGGATCGGCCGTTGCCGCCCTGTACGCCACCGGGATGCCGGTGGAAGAAATCGAACAGCGATTTATCGGGCTGGACTGGCTGTCCAGCTTTCGCGATGACCCGGGCCGGGCCTACAAGCCGGTGCGCCGAAAGCAGGACGATTGGCGCCTGCCTCTGGTGCCGGGTATTGGCGTCGGTTCCGAGGGCGTTCGGTTTGGTGGCGGACTGGTTACCGGCCAGAATCTCGGGTTTATTCTCAATGAGCTGACCCGTAACGCCGCCCTGGTGGATGACTTTGATCAGCTACCCATCCCCTTTCGGGCTGTGGCCACTGATCTGGAAACCGGTGTTGAAGTGGTGATTGGCGACGGAAACCTGGCTGATGCGATTCGTGCCAGCATGAGCATTCCCGGCGTATACGCCCCGGTGGAAAGAGGCGGGCGATTACTGGTGGATGGTGGGGTGGCCAACAACCTACCGGTCAGCGTGGCCCGGGACATGGGGGCTGATGTGGTCATTGCCGTGGATATCACCGATCCGCTCATGACCACAGAGGACATGCGCGAAGCTTTTTCAGTGGTCGGGCAGCTCACCACGCTGATGACCCGGCGCAACACCGAATTACAGCTGGGCCTGTTAACCGATCGCGACATTCTGATCCAGCCAGATCTGCAAGGCCACACCTCTGCCGATTTCTACGACGCGCCGGTGCTGTTTGAGCTGGGGGCCAGTGGAGCCAGGGATCATGCTGTGGCCCTGAACCGGCTGGCGGTGTCTGACTCGGAGTGGCGGGATTACCGTGCACGGCTCCGGGCCGAGAAACTGGCACCGGGGCCGGTCGTCCGGATCGAATTCCGTAAAGGCGACCGCCTGGCCAGTGATTTTCTGCGCGAGCGGATCCGGCAGAAAGAGGGTGAGCCGCTTGATGTCGAGCAACTGGAAGCCGACCTCAAGCGCATCTATGGCCTGGGCTACTATGAGGCGGTGTCCTGGTCCATGCGGCCTTCCGAGGCCGGCCCGGTGCTGATCGTTCAAGCCAGGGAGAAGAGCTGGGGGCCCAACTACCTGTCGTTTGGCCTGAATTACGAGGACAACTTCGACGGCGATACCCGGTTCAATCTGGCCTCCGGATTGCGGATGACCGAACTCAATCGCCTTGGGGCGGAATGGCAGACCGGGCTTCAGTTAGGTACCCAGCCCTGGGTGCGCAGCCAATGGTACCAGCCGCTGGATTATGGTTATGACCGGTTTGCGGTGATTGGGGTGGAATATCGCCGTGATGATTACAGTATCTACGACAACGGCGACCGTATTTCCGAGATTGATGTGACCTTTCGGGAAGTGGATCTGGCCCTTGGCATGGAACTGGGTGGCGATGGCGAGATCCGATTGGGTTATGTCCGTGGCTATGCCACCGTGGATGACGAAGTGGGCGTTCCAGTTGCACCTTCCGGTAAGGTGCATCAGGGCTACGGCAGCCTGCAACTGGTGCATGATTCCCTGAGTGATGCCTTCTATCCGAAATCCGGTGCTTTTGCCGGTATCCGGGCCAGAGTAGAGCGAGAAGAGCTCGGCAGTGACCGGGAGTTCGATGCCCTCACCGGTATGTTGCTGGGAACTGGCACCTGGCAACGTTTCAATCTCACCGGTTTGTTGTATACCCGGCAGGTCATCAGCGGTGAACCGGGTGTGGAGAACGCGGCGCGCCTGGGTGGCTTTCGGCAGTTGTCCGCCTATGCCCCGGGGGAGATCACTGGAAATGATGCGGCTTTGCTGGCGGCCTGGGCCCGGCGTGAGTTCGGCGGGCCGGTACTGCCCTGGTTCACCGGCGTAGGATTTGAGACCGGCAATGCCTGGGAGCAGATGGACGACGCCACCTGGTCGGGGCTGGTGCGATCCTGGAGTGTCTTTGCCGGGGTGGATACCTTCCTGGGGCCGGTACAGCTCTCGGCCGCCTATAACAACGAAGACGAATGGACCGCATACCTAAATATCGGCTTCTCGTTCACTCAGCTGTTCTATTGAGTTTTCGCGGTATCAGCTGTTCAGAGCGGACAGCACCTGCTCACACTGCTGCACGGCATAGCGGTGCAGGATATCGGACAGGGCCTGTTCGTCCCGTTCCCGTATTATCCGGATGGATTCTTCCATGTGCACCAGGTTGTCTTCCAGAACCTGTTTGCCGCCATGGCGCAGGGCGACAAAGGCGCAACGCTTGGCAGAGGGCCAGAGATCCTCGATGGCCGAGACAATAAAGTAATTGTCGGCGTACACCAGTGAGGCTTTGGTGTATTCAATACCCAGCTCCAGAAACGCCATCAGATCGTTGTTCTGAAAACGGTCACGCATCTGCTCGTACAGGGATTCCAGCCGCTGCATGTCATTCGGTTGCCACTGACGCACCAGCTTTCGCCCAGTGTGAGTCAGGTACAGTTCCAGGGTCTCGTAGAGACTGCGGACAAAGTGTTCGTCCAGGGGCGTGACGAACGCGCCCTTGCGGGGCACGTTACGCACCAGGTGACGCTTCTCCAGTAGCAGCAGGCCTTCCCGGATGGAGCCGTGGCTGACATCCATCTGCTTGGCCATGGTACTTTCATAGATGCGCTCGCCGGAACGGAGTTGCTCGAAGGCAATCAGGTTTTCAATGTGACGAGCGACCTGCTCAGTCAGGGTTTCTCTGGGTTTGAATACGTTCATGAAATGGTCGTTTACAGCATCAGTCGAGCGCTCATGTTCGCACAAGCGCCCGCCCGGGGCCAGATCAAAGCAGGGGCGCCAATAGTCGTACCGCCCGGCAGCCCAGCCGGAACAGGATGGAGCGCTGGCGATAGTCATTTTCGGTCATGGGCCGACTGGCGCCCAGATCTTCCTCCAGCATGGTTTCCACCTGCTGGATGAACGTCGGGCTGGTGTTGACGGCGGTAATCTCGAAGTTCAGGCGCATGGACCGGTTGTCGAGGTTGGCGGTGCCGATGGCGGCGTAGCGGCTATCCACCAGAACCACTTTCTGGTGCATGAAGCCGGGCTGGTAACGATAGATGCCGATGCCGGCCTGACTGGCCTGTACCAGATAGGAATAGGCGGCCAGCCGGACCAGTGGGCTGTCGGTTTTCTCCGGTATCAGGATGCGAACATCCACCCCCCTGAGCGCCGCCAACTGCAGGGCATTCATGATCTGGAAATCCGGCACAAAATAGGGCGAGGCAATCCAGATCCTGGTGCGCGCGTTGTTGATGCAGTTCAGGAAGAACAGGGTGCAGGTTTCCCAGGTGTCTGCCGGGCCGGTGGGCAATACCAGTACTTCCTGGTCGCCGGGAGGCTGAGACACGGACGCCCAGTTCAGTTCCGGCCGGGTATTGCTGGCCCAGTTCCAGTCCTCCAGCCAGGCCAGCTGGAGGCCGGTGACAGCCGGCCCTTCGATCCGGCAATGGGTGTCGCGCCAGGGTTCCTGGTCCATGGCGGTGCCCAGGTATTCGTCGCCCAGATTGATGCCACCGACAAATCCCACCTTGCCATCGCAGACCAGGAGCTTGCGATGATTACGGAAGTTCATCTGGAAGCGCCGACGTCGGATGTTGCCGTCACCAAACGAGGCAATGCGGGCGCCGGCGGCAGACAGCTCGTTCAGCCATTTGCGGGACAGAAACGCGCTGCCAATGTCGTCATACAGGAACCAGACCTCCACGCCCTGGGCCAGCTTGCGTTCAAGGATGGCCTTGATGCGCTGACCGACCCGGTCTGAGCGGACAATGTAGAACTCCAGCAGCAGATAATGGCGGGCGTCTTCCATGGCATCGAACAGGGCTTCAAAGGTGGCTTCGCCGTCTCGCAGCAGTGTGCAGTGGTTGCCAGCGGTGAATGGTTGCCGGCCGAGTTTGCACAAGACCTGCAATTCATCGCTGAAATGCTCCTGGCCCGGATTGGTGATGGAGGTGGTCTGGCTTTCAAAATTATCGAGCAGGCTGGTCAGGGATTTGTCACCCATGCGGCGGGCCTTGACGTAACCACCAAAGCGATAACGACCAAACAGCAGGAACATGGGCACGGCAATGTAGGGCAGGCCCACCAGCGCAAGAATCCAGGCTATGGCTCCCTGGGCCGTCCGATAGGTGAGCAGGATGCGGTAAACACAGGCCAGCGCCGCCAGGTACAGCGCTGCCAGCGGAATGGCCAGTAGCGAAAGGTTCTCTGTGATCATGACTCGTGTCCCTGATGACTGGCCCGGAACTGGGCCGGGGCAATACCGGTCCAGCGCTTGAACGCACGGCTGAAGGCACTCAGCTCGGAGAACCCCAGGAGAAAGGCGATTTCGCCAAGCGCGTACTGGTCGTCGGCGACATAGCGCAGGGCCTTGTCCTTGCGGACCTGCTCCACCAGGTCGTGGAAACTCATGCCTTCTTTCTTGAGTTTTCGGTACAGGGTCTGGCGGCTCATATGACACTGCCGGGCCAGGGTGTCGGCATCAATCCGGTCGGTGGCCATCTGACGGGAAATCAGGCGCCGCACCTTTCGGCTGAACGAGCGGCGGGTCTGTAGCCGGGCCATGACCGCATTTACCTGTTTCAGCACCGCTGAGTAAACATAGGGGTTCCGGTGCGGGATGGGGTGGCCCAGATGCTTGCTGTCAAACGCCATGCGGGTAACGCCACAGCCGAAATGGACGGTGCCACCGAACAGTTTGCGGTATTCAGCGGCATATGCTGGCTCCGGATGGGCAATTTCCAGCCAGTCAGCCTCGATACTGCGATGGATAAAATGCCGGGTCCGGCACAGGGCGGCGGCCAGGGTGCGGTCCATGTCCTGGCGACAGTAATGATCCGGACGATCCGGCTGCCAGGTCAGGATGGCCTGGTCCGGGGTTTGCTCAAAACTCAGGGTGACTGATTCGTTGATCAGTCGGTGCAGCCGGACATACTGCACCACGGCTTCGCCCAGAGTGTCGCAGTTGAAGAACACATGGCCGACCAGTCCCATGCGCTCGGGGTCGATGACCTGGCCGGCATGCAGGCCGACGCCCGGATCGGCGGTCAACTGCTCGGCCAGTTCCCACAAACGGTAATGGGCAGAAGCGGGTACCCGTAGGTCCGGATCTTTCAGAGTCGCCAGTGTCAGCCCGGTAGCCTGTTCCACCCGGACACGATCCAGAAGACCCCGTGTTTCCAGATAATGCACCAGCGCCAGTGTGCTGGATGCCGCCACCTGGGGCGATTCCGGATATTCGGTCTGGGGCTGCATGCCTGGGTTCTGCTCCCGTTTGTTATCTGGTGGACTGATACAAAATGTCAAATGATTGGGACAGCAAGTCAACGGGTTGCCACTACTTCAACGATAGCATGTTGGCTATCAGGTTGAAGTAATGCGTTGCAAAGTGGAGGTGTTGTATGGAACAGGAAATCTTTGTACCCCATAGCGAAATGGAGCGCAAAAACGTTCTGGCACTCGCTGAATACCTGGACAGCATTTTCTATTGCTGATCTTTCAGGCGTATGTCTGTGACCTTCCAGCCGGGCCCTGCCCGGCTTTTTTCTGCCTGTCGGGTTGGCACCAAATTCCCCTTGCCCCGTAAACTGGCAGTGGTAGTGTATCCGGTTTGATCCGACAACCGGAGGCTGCCAGACCATGAGTGTTGCACTGAATCACCGTATTTCCGGTCAGGGAGATCCCTTGATCCTGCTGCACGGACTATTTGGTTCCCTGGAAAACCTGGGTGGTATTGCCCGCCGGCTTGAGGACGGCTGGCAGATCCATGCTCTGGATGAACGCAATCACGGCAGCTCTCCCCATACTGAAGACATGGACTATCCGGCTATGGCCGAGGATGTCATTGCCTATCTGGATGCCCAGGGTATTGAAAAAGCCAGCCTTCTGGGCCACTCCATGGGCGGCAAGGTCGCCATGCAGGTTGCTCTGAGTCATCCGGAGCGGGTGCGGTCATTGATTGTGGCGGATATCTCGCCGGTTACCTACAAGGCCCACCACGACGCCATCCTTGAAGGCATGCAGCAGATGGACCTTCGTGGCGTGAAATCCCGCACCGAGGCGGACGCCCGCCTGGCAGAGTTTGTTGAAATGGCGGGCGTGCGCCAGTTCCTGCTGAAAAACCTGGAGCGTATTCCGGCCCAGGAGCAGGCCGATGATGAGGTGACATTTCGCTGGCGGCTGAACCTGCCTGTCATTGATGCCTGTTATGGCAAGCTGGCGGCGGCGCCGGAAGGGCAGGGACCGTTTGAGGGGCCGGTGCTTTTTATCAAGGGAGCGGATTCGGCCTACATCCAGGAGAAACACCGGGACACGATTCGTACCCTGTTTCCGGGCGCCGAGCTGAAAATCATTGAAGGCACCGGGCACTGGCTGCACGCAGAAAAACCGGACGCTTTCGCCATGCTGTGCCGGCGTTTTCTGGAACAGGCCTGATCTTGTCAGAAACCCTGTGATGTCTGCTAAGGTTAGGCTCACGGGGTTATCCGCCGGGTCGCCTGCGGACAAAGAATCATAAAAGGGAACGGGCGCGCATGATGAAATGGTTGCTGGTTGGCTTGCTGGTTGTCTTTTTGTTGCTTGGCAGCTTTCTGCTGACCCCGTCTCCGATCGACAGTAAAGCCTGGGAAGCGCCCTCTCCACCGGCCATGACCGGTGTGCTGGCGCCCAATGAACGGTTGCGGCTGGCGGATCTGCTTGCTCGTGGCGAGGTGTACGGCCCGGAAGACACCACCATCGGCCCTGATGGTGTGCTCTACACCGGTACCCAGGATGGGTGGATTGTTCGTGTTCACCCTGATGGTACGGTGGAACACTGGCTGGAAACCGGTGGCAGGCCGCTTGGACTTGTGTTTGACAGCAACGGCAATCTGATTGTCGCCGACGCCTGGAAAGGCCTGTTATCCATTACCCCTCAGGGTGACATCACGGTGCTTACCCGAGAGGCCGAGGGCACCCCCTTCCGGTTCACGGATGATGTGGTGATCGCCCCCGATGGCCGAATTTATTTCACCGACGCCAGTTCCCGCTTCCAGCAGCCTGATTACGTACTCGACTTGCTGGAGATGCGTCCTCACGGCCGGTTGTTGCGGTACAACCCGAAAACCCGGAAAACCGAGGTGTTGCTGGGTAACCTGCATTTTGCCAATGGCGTGGCAGTATCCCCTCAGGGCGATTATGTACTGGTGAACGAGACCTGGAAATACCGCATTCTCCGGTACTGGATCGGCGGTCCCAAGGCTGGCCGGGCTGAGGTATTTGCCGACAACCTGCCGGGTTTTCCGGACAACCTGGCGGTGGACGGTGAGGGCCGTTACTGGGTCGCCTTCCCGACCCTGCGTAATCCCCGGGTCGATGCCATGCACAAGTCCCCCTGGCTGAAGGATCTGGTTGCCAAGTTGCCGGACAGCCTGAAGCCCAAGCCCCAGAACTACGGTCTGGTCGTCGCCTTCGATAGCAAGGGCCAGATGCTGACCAGCCTGCACGACACTCGCGGTACTCATCTGCAGGAGATTACCTCAGTTAATCCCCACGACGGTGTTCTATACTTTGGTTCACTTCACAACGACCGTATTGGCCGGCTACCGTTGCAGGCCATCCCTGGCCTTGGAGAAGCAACCCCATGACTGATGCCCCCGCCCTGAGCTGGGATTTGCCCGGCCCGTTCACCCTGGAAATCACGGTTCAGGCCGAAGATACCGATCGACTTGGCCATGCCAATAACGTGGTGTACATCCGTTGGCTGGAGGAAGTGAGCTGGGCACACATCGAGAGTCTGGGCATGACCTGGGCCCTGCACGAGGAAACCGGCAAGGCCATGGCCATTACCCACACCGACGTTGACTACCTGATTTCGGCTAATGCCGGCGACCAGCTGGTGCTGGGCACCTGGCTGACGGACTGGGATGGTCGTTTTCGCTCGGCCCGCCAATTCCAGTTGATTCGCCGGGCCGATGGCAAAACCCTGTTGCGGGGGCTGTCTACTCACGCCTGCGTTGATATGAAATCCCAGCGCCCGGCTCGGGCTCCGAAAGCCTTTGTCGATATTCTGTCCGGCGCCCTGGTGCCCGGCGGCCGGGGCCTGCCGCGCTAGGGCCGTCGCCGGAAATATCTGCTAGTCTCATCCTTGATGCCCTTCGAGGGACATCTGACCCCATGCACTCCGGAGGCAACCATGGAACCTACCGACGTTAGTGAATCAATCCTTATGCAGCACGTGATCTACGGCGAGTTTGGTGAGCGGGAGGTGCTTCAGGTGGCGCAGGCTCCGGTGCCTGAGCCCCGGGAGGGTGAAGTGGTTATCCGAGTGCATGGCGCCGGTTTGAACCCGATTGACTGGAAAACCCGGAAGGGGCTGGGGTTCGCCGCCCGACAGATCGAAAACCGGCTGCCCTGGACGCCCGGGTACGACGTTGCCGGTGAGGTCGTCGCCGTTGCTGAGGGCGTGACCACCCTGGCCCCGGGCGACCGGGTGATGGGTATGGTGGGCTTTCCGGCCGGCGGTGGTGCTTATGCGGAGTACACACTGGCTCGTGCTGATGAGTTGGCCATCGTCCCTGATGAGCTTGATCTGGTGACTGCCGGCGCGGTGCCCCTGGCGGCATTGACGGCCTGGCAGGCCCTGTTTGAGGTGGCCAGGCTGGAATCCGGTCAGAAGATACTGATTCACGCCGGGGCTGGCGGTGTCGGCCATTTTGCGGTTCAGTTTGCGCTGGAGCGTGGCGCCCATGTGGTGGCGACAGCCTCACCGGCCAATCGGGATTTTCTGGCAGAGCTGGGCGTGCACGAAGTGATTGATTACCACACCACCGACGTTGCCGAGGAGTGCTATGGCCTGGATGTGGTACTGGATCTGGTGGGAGGGGAAACCGGCAAGCGCTCTCTGCATACCTTGTCAGAAACCGGCGTGCTGGTGACCATTCCTACCGTGACCGCCGATGACATTGTCAGTGCCGCCGAGGCCATGGGGCTTCGGGCCCACGGTATGACCGTAAGGCCGGACGTGTTTCACCTGGACGAAATTGCCGAGCTCATTGAAGACGGCGATGTGCGGGTCCACATTGACCAGGCTTTCCCGCTGGATCAGGTACAGGCCGCCCACGCTTTGCTGGAGGGCGGCCACGTCCGTGGCAAGCTGGTACTCGACTGCCGCTGACGGTTGCGAATAGCGTCAGGCTGGAGCGGCACCGCTTGCCGTTTTGTCGCCTTTCTCACCGGCAGGTTCTTCCCGGTCCCGACGTTCCTTCTGGGGTTGTGGGGGAACCAGGCTGATCAGTACCCAGTCATCACCTGGCTCAAGGGTTTCCATGTCCTTGACCGGGTGAATATGGTCCCGACTGTCGCGTACGAACAACACCAGGGCCTGGTTCTGATACTGGTTCAGAAACTGCTGGTAGCTGAACTCTTCGCTTAGCTGCGTGGTTTTCACGGTGTAGCCCTGGCTGACCAGGCTCGCCAGCTTGGCATAGCTGACGCCATCGAACAGTCCCCGGGTTCGCTGCACCTTGCCTGCGGTCTGAAGCCGCGCCCGCTGATCCTGGTCGCCTTCCACCAGACCAAATACCGAATCATCTCCGAACCAGTCCAGAAAATGGTAGGTGGCCAGACTGTTCATCTGCTTGTATGGCGACAGTATCAGGAGGTTGCCGATCCCGGTCAGGTCCATATGTGTGGCGGCATGTTCCGACACCGGGTTGCCGAAATACACCGGCAGGTTTTCCATGCGCGCCTGACGCACGTTCTCCCAGTTGGTGTCGGTCAGCATGGTGGGAATGTCATGCTTTTTCAGAGCCTGGGCCACCAGCCGGGCCACCGGGTTGGCGCCCAGAATCAGGAAGCCGTGCGCGGGCGGTTCCTGAACCCCCAGCAGTTTTGCCACGGGCCGGGCAGTGAGGCTTTGCAGGGTAACGGTGGTGATGATGAGCATAAACACCAGTGGTACCAGTACGCCGGCACTCTCATACCCGATTCGCTCAAGCTGGAATGCGAACAGCGCTGAGACCGCTGCAGCGACAATGCCACGTGGAGCAATCCAGCTCAGGTACAGCTTTTCCCTCCAGTTCAGTGTGGTGCCAATGGCCGAGAGGAAGATGCTCGCGGGGCGTGCAATCAGCATGAGGATAGCCAGCACAGCAACCAGGCCCCAGCCCAGTTCGGCGATGGCAGCAAACTCCACGCGGGCGGCCAGAATGATAAACAGGGCCGAAATGAGCAAGACACTGAGGGATTCCTTGAATTCCAGAATGCTGTCGACCGGAACCTGCTTCATGTTGGCCATCCAGATGCCCATCACGGTGACGGTGAGCAGGCCGGATTCGTGGGCCAGTTCATTGGAGATGGCAAAGACACCGAGCATGAAGGTGAGCGTGCCGGCGTTATGCAGGTACTGCGGGATCCAGTGCTTTCTGAGGACCAGGCCGTTCAGGTAGCCGGCGGCGGCACCGATGGCAAAGCCAACCAGCAGAGTCTTGCCGAAAATGTAGAGGGAGTGGCTGAAAACATTACCCTGGCCCCAGGAAACGATGCCCTCGAACACCAGAACGGCCAGCAGTGCGCCTACCGGGTCAATGATGATGCCTTCCCAGGTGAGGATGTTCGCCAGCTTGGAGGTGGGGCGTACTGCCCGGAGCAGGGGGGCAATCACGGTAGGCCCGGTGACCACGGAGATAGCACCGAACAACAAGGCAACTTCCCAGGATACTTGGAGAATCCAGCGGGCGGCCAGGGTGCCGATAATGCAGGTGACGATGGTACCCACAGGAATAAGATTGCGCACCATCTTGCCGTGGCCTTTGATTTCCTCGTAGCGCAGGGTAAGGCTACCCTCGAACAGGATGATGGCCACTGCCAGGGAGATAACAGGAAACAGCAGGTCGTCAAAAATGGCTTCCGGTTGCAGGAACCCGGTCACCGGGCCGGCAAGGATGCCACCGGCGAGCAGGAACAGGATAGCCGGCATGCGTACCCGCCATGCCAGCCACTGGCAAACCAGGGAAGAAACGCCGATGCCGGCCAGAATTAACGTGGTGCTTACGGCCATAAAAGGGCCCCGATGGTTGATTTAGGCGTTGGCCTTGCGGGCGATGCGATTCAGCAGCCGGGACGCTGCGAAAAAGCCGAAACTTGCTGTCACCGGGCTGGCAGCACCAAAACCGGTGGCGCAGTCGAGCCGCACCGGGCCGTCGCTTGTCGGTTTCTGTTGACATACCTCGCCGTCCGGGGCGGGATAGGTCAGTTGTTCCAGAGAGTATACAGCTTCTACGCCGAAGCGCCGTTTCGGGTTTCGGGAAAAACCGTATTCCCGGCGCAACATATTACGGACCTTGGCCAATAATGGATCCTGTGTGGTTTTTGCCAGGTCGGCCACCTGGATCTGGGTCGGGTCCATCTGGCCTCCCGCGCCACCGGCACAGACGATCGGAATCTTGCGCCGCTGGCAGTGGGCAATCAGCGCCGCTTTTGCCTTCACGCTGTCGATGGCATCCACCACGCCGGTCATATCTTCGGTGATCAGCTCGCCGACATTCTTCACCGTGAGAAAGCCAAAGTGCACCCGAATATCCGCCTGGGGATTGATGGCGCGCAACCGCTCCGCCATGGCATCGGTTTTGGTTCGACCATACTGGCCCTGCAGAGCGTGTAGCTGCCGGTTGGTGTTGGAGACACAGATGTCGTCCATATCAATCAGGGTGATGGTGCCGATACCACTACGCGCCAGAGCTTCTGCCGCCCAGGAACCGACGCCACCGAGACCAACAATGGCGATGTGAGCATGGCGGAAAGCATGCAGGGCCTTGCGGCCGTACAGACGCTCTATGCCGCCAAAGCGGAGATGGTAGTCATCGGTGGTCATGCGGTCTCTACTGGAGTATTAAAAATGCAGCGTGCATTGTACTTGTGTAGCAGGACTGGCGAAAAGCATTCATAAAAAAAGCCGCGCAAAGCGCGGCTTCAAGAAGGTACCAGCCTCGCAAGGAGGCGGGTTGGACTAGTTCAGAGACACTAATCAACGTGACTATTATCAATTTCTGATCTGTCTTGATGAAGGTCACAAATTGCCATTTGTCGGTCATTTCCGGCCAGAATTTTTGGCCTGACCGGAAACTCTGCCGCTTAGGCCATCCACTGCTCATCTTCCAGGGCCATCAGGCTGTCTTTGCCGGACTGGATATCCCGTAGCAGCCAGTCCGCCTCGGGCATCAGTTTCTCGAAATAGAAACGGGCGGATACCTGCTTGCTTTCCAGTAGTGGCTTGTTACCTGCGCCTGCTTCGAGCTGCTGGCCAGCCACCGCAGCCATGCGGGACCACAGATAGCCGATGACGGTCAGGGCTGTCAGACGCAGATATGGTGTTGCCGCAGCGCCAGCCTGCTCCGGATCTTTCGGGGCATTCTGGGCCAGCCACAGAGTGGCCTGCTCAAGACCCTTGACGGCGCCTTTCAGTTCTTCCCGGTAGGGCGCATCAGGATTGTCTTTCAGGTAACCCGTCAGCTCGGCAAACAGGGCGCGTACCAGTTGCCCGCCCTTCTGCGACAGTTTGCGGCCCACCAGATCCATCGCCTGGATGCCGTTGGTGCCCTCGTAGATACGGGCGATACGGCCATCGCGTACCAGTTGTTCCAGCGGCCAGTCCTGGGTGAAGCCGGAGCCACCCAGCACCTGCTGGCCCCAGTTGGCGTTGTTGTAGCCCTCATCGGTCAGGAAGGCTTTGACCACCGGCGTCAGCAGCTGTACCAGGTCGTCGGCGTTTTCACGAACCTTTTCGTCCGGGTGTGCCACCGAGAGATCCAGTTGATGGCCGGTAAACAGTGCCAGTGCACGCATGCCCTCGTTCAGCACTTTCTGGCGCATCAGCATGCGGCGTACATCCGGGTGCACAATGATCGGGTCGGCCGGGCCGTCGGGGTTTTTCGGGCCACTCAGGGAGCGGCTTTGCAGACGCTCTTTGGCGAAGGCCAGGCTCTCCTGGTAGGCCATTTCCGCCAGGCCCAGGCCCTGCATGCCCACCATCAGACGAGCTTCGTTCATCATGGTGAACATGGCGCTCATGCCTTTGTTGGGCTCGCCCACCAGCCAGCCCTTGGCGCCTTCAAAGTTCATGACGCAGGTGGCGGAACCCTTGATGCCCATCTTGTGCTCCAGGCCACCACAGAAGGCCGGATTGCGCTCACCGGAGTCTGGCAGGAACTTGGGTACCACAAACAGGGAAATCCCTTTGGTGGTGTCTGGCGCGCCCGGCAACTTGGCCAGCACCAGATGGACAATGTTGTCCACCAGATCGTGCTCACCGCCGGTGATCCAGATTTTGGTGCCCTCAATCGCGTAGCTGCCATCATCATTCGGCGTGGCTTTGGTGCGAATCAGGCCCAGATCGGTGCCACAATGGGGCTCGGTCAGGCACATGGTGCCGGTCCATTCGCCGGAAATCAGTTTTTCCAGATACGTCTGCTTAAGCTCTTCCGAGCCGTGGGCAAAGAGGGCGCTGATGGCACCATGCGTCAGGCCGGGGTACATGCCCAGCGACAGGTTAGTGGAGCACACCATCTCGTCCACCACGAATTTCAGCGTGTGAGGCAGGCCCTGGCCGCCAAACTCCAGTGGCGCGTCCAGCGCGGTCCAGCCACCTTCGACAAACTTCTGGTAGGCCTCTTTGAAGCCGTCTGGAGTCTTGACCAGTTTGGTTTCGGGGTCGTAGCTGCAGCCCTGACGGTCGCCAACCTGGTTGGTGGGCTGAATGACCTCTGCCGCCAGCTTGCCGGCCTCATCAATGACCGCGGAGATCAGGTCCGGTGTGGCATCGGCATATTTTTCCAGCTCGTGCAGCTTGTCTGCACCCAACACATCAAACAACAGAAAGCGAAGATCGTTCGCTGGTGCCTGGTATTGCATGGATACTCTCCTGTTTTGATTTGACGGTCTAAACGACCGCCGGATATCGTCGTTCTGATCTGGAAGCCTTTCTTCATACGGGCGTTTGAATTATTTGGTTTGCTTCAGGATGGCCCGAACGCATTGATTTTTCGTATCAACGACATGGGCTTGATTGATAATCGGGAGATCGGTGAATGACGACCGTTATTGCGGGGGTGTCCGGTGCCATCGGTGCGGCATTGGCCCGACGTTATCTGAGCAGCTATCCGGACCGGAGCCTGATTGGGCTGTGCCGGAGGCCGGAGACGGCGCCGGACGATTTGAAGAATCACTCTGGCGTGAGATTGATGGCCTGGGATGCAGAGGACGAGCAGCGGCTTGATGTCGCCGAGTTCAAGGCTGTGCTGGAAGCTTCTGGTCCGGTTCAAACCGTTATTTATGCCGCAGGCCTGCTGCACGATGGCCAGATGTTTCCGGAGAAACGGTTGGAGGATATCGATGGCCGAAGCATGATGCGGAGCTACCAGGTGAACTGCCTCGGGTTTGTCTCGCTGATGCAGAGGCTGGCTCCGGTGCTGAGGGGAAAGCACTTCAAGCGTATTGCCGCGGTGTCTGCGAAAGTGGGGTCTATTTCGGACAACCAGTTAGGGGGCTGGTACGCCTATCGCGCCTCCAAGGCGGCGATGAATATGGTGGTGAAGAACCTTTCTATTGAATTGTCGAGGCGTTACGCGCCACTGGCATGCGTTTCCCTGCACCCGGGCACCACCTTGTCGTCGCTGAGCCAACCATTTCAGCAGTCGCTGGAGCAGTTAACGGTGCACGAGCCAGAGCAGACGGCAAGCAATCTGTTTTCGGTTCTGGAAAGCCTCGATGCCAGGGATAATGGGCGTTTTATCAGTTGGGATGGCAGTGATCTGCCATGGTAGCGAAGTCATGCTGCGGCGGTGCCGCAGCACGCTGTTAACGCAGGAACGGATTGAGCAGACGGGTGAAGGCCCCGGTCAGCTTCAGGGGGGCGCTCAGCACTGACAGCGTGATGCAGTCTTCGCAACCGACGGCCACCGGACGATGTTCGTCCTGTTCGTTCAGAACCACAAAGTCCCACTGATTGAATACGCCCTTCTGGTCGGCAAATGCCCCTTGCAGCACAATCGTGGTTTCATCGCCACGGTGGGTATGGGCCGGCGCCTTGCCGCCCGCTACCAGTTTTTGCAGGACGACCCGCTCGTTCTGGCCGGGAAACTTGTCGGTAATGTCGAGCACACTCACGTCCGCAAGCTGACGTTTCCAGGGCAGCGCATTGATGTCATCCCCGAGCAGTTTCTGCAGAGGGCTCACCTTTGGCTGGGGAACCACCGGGGATGATGCTTGCGGGGAGCTATCGATACGCGCCATCAGTTGATCAAAGCTCGAATCAGCCACCGTCACCTTTGGCTGGTGATCCATCATGACCGCGCCCAGACTGTTCAGAGTATCGACCCGGCTACGGCAGTGGGGGCACTGCTCCAGATGCAGGCGGATGCACAGTGCATGGGGCTCGCTCAGGTTGCCCGCACTGTACTCCATCAGACTCAGGCTGTCGGGATGGTGCCGTGTCATACGTTTTGATCCTGCAAAATCACTTTCAGTTTGTTCAGTGCCAGGCGAACCCGGCTTTTCACGGTGCCGAGAGGAATGTTGAGCTCATCTGCCACCATCTGGTGGGATTTGTGCTCCATATATACCTTCGCGATTACGGTAATCTGCTCTTCCGGGAGCTGGCTCAGCGACTCCCGGATACGCCGCTCGGACATCAGGCGGTGCAGGGAGGTAACTGGTTCGTCTTCGTTATCACCCGGAATCTGCCAGAGATCCTCGGTTTCCACCGCCATCTCAGCACTGGTCCGCTGCATTTTACGCAGCATATCAATGCGCTGATTCCGGGCAATGGTGAAAATCCAGGTGGAAGCGGCCGCTTTGCGCCAGTCGTAAAGACAGGAACGGCGCCAGATAGATACGAAGACTTCCTGCACCAGCTCTTCCGCGTGGCTGGCCAGCCCGTTCGAGATTGCGTAGTACTTGATCTGCGGGGCAAAGTGCTCGAACAAAGCATGATAAGCCGCCCGATCCTGATGTTTGCCGACTTTTTCCAACAAAACACCCCAAGGGTCTTTGCGCCCTTCGGTTTTCGTTGGTTGCTGCTCCAGTGTTGTCACCGGGCGCTCCTTGACAGTTATCGTATTTGAGCTGGCTATGGTCATCATTCTATGCACTCGTCACAGATTTGTCAGTGAGAATGTTTACGCAATGGATTACCGGGCGGATTCATGGATTCCGAAAAAATTGTCGGGATGGCCTGAAGGCCGGAAGAACTGCGTCACCGGGGTTATTGCCGGTTGCCCCGGCAGGGGCTAGTCTGATCGGTAAAACAACGATCAAAAATTCCAGACCATGAACGCAACGCTCTCCAGTGGCTCTTTGCCCGTTATGCGGGTGCATTACGCTGAAATTCTCTGCCAGTTGGCAGAGGAGCGTGGGGTGCGTCGTTCCGATCTGGTGTCAGTGGCCGGTATTCGAAACAGCCAGCTCAGTCATCCCGACAATTTCATTACACTTGATCAGTTCACGGCGTTATGCCAGCAGGCACTGACCCGCTGTGGCGATGAATGCCTCGGGCTGGAATACGGCAAACGTCTGAAGTTCACCGCGCACGGAGCCCTGTCCCAGGCTGCCATCAGTTGCGACACCCTGGAGCAGGCGCTGGCGGTGTTGATCAAATATTTCCGAATCCGGTTTGCCTACATGTCGCTGGCGTTCTTCGTCGAGGATGAGGATGCAGTGATTCAGCTGGAGATTCACCACGACACCGAGAAGCTTCATCGGTTTAATATCGAAGTGGTGATGGCCACCCTGATGGACGTGAATTACCTGTTATTCGGCACTCAGTTACTGGATGGCGGGCGGTGCCTGGTGGATTACCCTCGCCCCGAGGATGTTGAGCGCTACCAGTATCTGTTCGGCGGCAAGGTCACGTTCTCGGCGGGAGTAAACCAGTTGCGTTTTCGCAAGTCGTTTCTGGGGTTACCGATGTCACTGTCCAATCCGGTTGCCCGCCGGGTGGCAGAAGCCCAGTGCGAGGAAGAAATGCGCCAGATGGAAGCATCTGCCTCGGTGAGCGATCGGGTCTTGCGTTTGCTGGAGTCTGCCCGGGATGGTCGTTTGCCCGGCCTCGAGGATGTGGCGCAGCAAATGGGGGTGTCGCCACGAACGCTTCGGCGGCAGCTCTCCGCCGAGGGTGGAGGCTTTCATGGTCTTCAGGAGAGTGTGCGACATCAGCGGGCCCGGGAGCTGCTGTTGCGCCATTCGGCGATGAGCATTGACGAGATCGCCGAGCATCTGGGTTACAGCGACCCGTCCAATTTTGGCCGGGCCTTTCGCAAGTGGGAAGGAGTCTCGCCCTCGGCCTGGCGCCGGGACAATCAGATCTGATCACGCCTTTTCGTCCGTCCTGACGTTTTATCCTTCCTCCAGGTAGGTATAGCCCTCAAGCCCGGAGGACAGCTCGGCCAGCAGCGTTTGCTGCAGCTCTGCAGCCAGGCCGCTGTGCCGGAACTTCTGCCGGTAGGCCTCAAGCAGGTTGGCGGGCTCGAAATTCACATAACGCAGTACTTTCGCCACGGTGTCCCCGGTAATGGGTTCCCCCACCTGATATTGCCCCTGTTGATCCAGTTTCACGTCCACCGAGTGGGTATCCCCGAACAGGTTGTGCATATCGCCAAGGATTTCCTGATAGGCGCCGGTCATGAAGAAGCCCATCAGCAAAGGGGACTCCGGGTCGTGTTCAGGCAGTGGCAAGGTGGTTTCGACGCCCTGGCCGTCCACGTACTGATCAATCCGGCCGTCCGAATCACAGGTGATATCCTGGATCACGGCCCGCCGGTTCAGTGACCGGTTAAGCCCGTTGATCGGCATCACCGGGAAAATCTGATCGATGCCCCAGACATCCGGCAGGGACTGGAACAGGGAAAAGTTCACGAACAGTTTCTCCGCAAGCTTCTCGTTCAGCTCGTCGATGATTTCCCGGTGCGCCCGGTTGGCGCTGTCCAGCTCGGCCCGGAGCATCCGGCAGCAGCGCACGTACAGGGTTTCGGCCTGGGCCCGCTCCTGCAGGGACAGCAAACCGTGGGCAAACTGGGCGTGGACATCGGCCATGGCGTGCAGGATGTCGTGATAGATTTCCGCCAGTGAGCGGGGCGAGTCCTCATCCTGAAGACTTTCCAGGTCTCGCCAGAGATCCTGCAGCGGCGCGGGGGCCTCAGCAGCGGGTTCCGTAGGCTCGCGGTTGTCCGGGTATTCGCGGTCAATCACATTGGTGACCAGTACCGAGTGATGGGCGGTGAGCGCCCGGCCGGATTCACTGATCAGGTCCGGGTGCGGGATACCCTGGCGGTCACACTCGGACTGCAGCACGTGCACCACGTTGTAGGCGTATTCGAATACGCTGTAGTTCATGGAGCAGCTACTGCGGGAACGGGTTCCTTCGTAGTCGACACCCAGGCCGCCGCCGATATCGACGGTACCGATGGGGGCGCCCATCGCGTGCAGTTCCGTGTAGAAGCGAGCGCACTCACGCAAGCCGGTCTGGATGTCCCGGATATTGGCAATCTGTGAGCCGAGATGGAAATGCAGCAGTTGCAGGGTGCCCAGGGCTCCGGCCTGTTTCAGGGTATCCACCACATCCAGCACCTGGCTGGCAGACAGACCGAACTTGGATTTCTCGCCCCCGGTATTCTGCCAGTTGCCCTTGCCAATAGTCGCCAGCCGGGCTCGCACGCCAATCAGCGGGGAAATGCCCAGCTTCTTTGCTTCTTCCAGAATCAGTGGCAGTTCCGACTGCTTTTCCACCACGATAAACACCCGGTGACCCAGTTTCTGGCCGATCAGTGCCAGGCGGATGTACTCCCGGTCCTTGTAGCCGTTGCAGACAATCACCGAACCTGCCTGCTTTGCCAGCGCCAGTACTGCCATCAACTCCGGTTTGCTGCCGGCTTCAAGGCCCACCTGGTTGGCCGAGGCGGCCGGTTCGGCTGACAGCAGTTCTTCCACCACCCGGCGCTGCTGGTTTACCTTGATGGGGTAAACCGCGGTATAGCGGCCCCGGTAGCCCTGCTCCTGAGTGACTTTGTTGAAGGCATTGCAGAGCTTGTTGACCCGGTCATGCAGGATATCGGTAAAGCGAATCAGAACCGGCAGGGGCACACCGGCTTCGGCCAGCGAACGAGTCAGCGCCGGCAGGTTGATGCGGGCGTCGCTTCTGCCCCGGTCCGGGCAGATTTCAACCTCGCCCTGACCGTTGACTGAAATGTATCCGTCACTCCAGTGAGCGATGTTGTAGACCTTGTGGGCTGGTGATGCAGCGGTTTCAGCCATTGTTGCTATCCTGTCAGGAAACCCGGGGCGGCCGGCGGGCCGGTAACAGGCTGCATTGTAGGAGCTGACCACTGCACCTACAATACGCCCCTTTCAGATGCCCCGGCACATTGCAGCGGCACACAGTGGGAGACAGACATGACCGCATTGAACGAAGGCTGGTTCACCGAGGTATTTCAGGACCAGGGCACCGCTTTTTCCCTGCAGGTAAAGCGCAAGCTCCATGAAGAGCAGACGCCATTTCAGAAACTCGAAATCTATGAAACCGAAACCTTCGGCAACCTGATGGTTCTGGACGGCTGTGTGATGCTGACCACCAGGGACAATTTCCTGTACCACGAAATGATGACCCATCCTGCGTTGTTCACCCACAAGGACCCGAAAAAAGTGGTCATCGTCGGTGGTGGCGACTGCGGCACCCTGAAAGAAGTGCTGAAACACCCTGGAGTGCAGGAAGCCTGGCAGGTGGAGATCGATGAGCGGGTAACCCGCATGTCTGAGAAGTATTTTCCAGAACTGTGCGAAGCTAATGGCGACCCCCGTGCCAACTTCTTTTTCGGTGATGGCATCCAGTGGATGCGTGATATCGAGCCGAACAGCATTGATGTGCTGATTATCGACAGTACCGACCCGGTGGGTCCTGCGGAAGGCCTGTTCGCACTGGATTTCTATCGCGATGCCATGTTGGCCCTGAGGGAGGGCGGTATCATCGTGCAGCAGAGCGAATCCCCCCTGCTGCACACCAATACCATCATCAAGGACATTCACGATGACATGCACAAAGCCGGTTTTGGCCATGTGCAGACATTGCCATTCCCCCAGCCGGTATACCCCACGGGCTGGTGGAGCTGCACCATGGGCAGCAAGGAAAACCCGCTGAAGTATTTCCGCGAGGAAGATGCCAACAACCGCCCCTTTGTCACCCGTTACTACAATGCCGGGGTGCACCACGGTGCCTTGGCCATGCCGCAGTTTATGGTGGATGCGCTGGAAGATGAGGTTCGCCCGGAAGAGGGTTGAACCGGAGGCTAAAGAAAAAGGGCGCCACAAGGGCGCCCTTTTTTGTTCCGGTAGGTAGCGGTGTTACTGCTTGCCGCTGACAAACTCCGGATAGGCTTCCATACCGCATTCGGAGAGGTCGACACCTTCGTACTCTTCCTCTTCGGTCACACGGATGCCCATGACAGCCTTCAGGATACCCCAGACGACCAGGCTGGCTACGAATACCCAGATAAAGATGGTCAGGGCGCCGATGATCTGGCCGCTGAAGCTGACATCGCCGTTGGTAACCGGTACCAGCAGCAGGCCCAGCAGACCACAGACACCGTGGGCAGAGATGGCGCCGACCGGATCGTCGATGCGTAGCTTGTCCAGAGTGACGATGCTCAGTACCACCAGGATGCCGCCCAGGGCGCCCCAGATAGTGGCTGTCAGCGCGCTCGGGGTGGATGGCTCGGCGGTGATTACTACCAGACCGGCGATCGCACCGTTCAGCAGCATGGTCAGATCAGCCTTGCCAAACATCAGGCGAGCGGTGATCAGGGCGGCAATAGCGCCACCGGCAGCGGCTGCGTTGGTGTTCAGGAACACCATGGCCACGGAGTTGGCACTGGCGACGTCGCCGAGTTTCAGTACAGAACCACCGTTGAAACCGAACCAGCCCATCCACAGGATGAAGGTACCCAGAGCGGCCAGCGGCATGTTGGCGCCCGGGAAGGCACGGATTTCACCGTTGGGGCCGTATTTGCCTTTACGCGGGCCAAGCAGCAATACACCAGCCAGGGCCGCAGCGGCACCTGCCATGTGTACGATGCCGGAGCCGGCGAAGTCACTGAAGCCAAGATCACCGAGGTTGTACATACCGAACACATCGGCGCCACCCCAGGTCCACGCGCCTTCCAGCGGGTAGATAAAGCCAGTCATGAAGACCGCGAATACCAGGAACGCCCACAGCTTCATGCGCTCGGCAACCGCGCCGGACACGATGGACATGGCGGTGGCCACGAACACGACCTGGAAGAAGAAGTCAGAGGCCGCTGAGTAGATGGAGCCGCCGGTGAAGCCGTCTTCACGGGTGGCGAAGTCACCCAGTACGCCGTCCACGTCCACATCGGCGATGCCGGAGAGGAAGACGTTACCGCCGTACATGATGGCGTAACCGCACACCAGGTACATGGTGCAGGCCACGGCAAAGAGCGCGACGTTCTTGGTCAGGATTTCGGTGGTGTTTTTAGCACGCACCAGGCCGGACTCGAGCATGGCAAAGCCTGCGGCCATCCACATGACTAATGCGCCACACACGAGAAAATAAAAGGTATCTATTGCATACTGCAGGTGAAAGAGATTGCTTTCCATAGGAAGCCCTCCGCACAAGGCTCTTCAGGTTATAAGTTTTTTGCGTTGGCTGGGTGTCAGTTCTGGATCAGACCGCTTCTTCGCCGGTTTCGCCTGTCCGGATCCGGATAGCCTGTTCCAGTTCAGTCACGAATATTTTGCCGTCGCCGATCTTGCCGGTATTGGCTGCCTTGGTGATGGCTTCGATGACCTGGTCCAGCAGGTTGTCGCCAATGGCGATCTCCACTTTGACCTTGGGCAGGAAATCCACCACGTATTCCGCGCCACGATAGAGCTCTGTGTGGCCTTTCTGCCGACCGAAGCCTTTGACTTCAGTGACGGTTACGCCTTGTACGCCAATCTCGGATAGTGCCTCACGGACATCATCCAATTTGAAAGGCTTGATGATCGCTGTCACAAGTTTCATTGCTTTCTCCTTGGTAAAGCCGTCCCAACAGTGAGGGCCCGTCGGCCGGTTGTTGAGTTCGGGATGCTGCCACCTCGCACATCAATTGTGCGGATTGCGTACGAGGGCTTTAGCATCGGGTATGCCAACGCAAAAAATAGCTTTTAAAACAAACTCTTAATTATTGTCTGTGCCGAAATGGCGCAGCTTGATGCACTGTTGTGGTGCATTGTGCCTGCGATTGTCTCAAAACAGCGCAGTCGGGCCATCGGCCGCGGCCATTATAATGCCGACCGGGTACAGTATGGCAGGGGGTAGGGTGTGATACACTCCCGCAAACACCCCGGCGACACGGAAAATAGTCTGATATCGCCGAAAAACCGATACGAGAGGTGATTGATGAAAGGGCCCCAGGAAATTTTTTCTCAGTTGCAGGGTCAGTTTGGCCAGTTTGTTCCCGATATGGCTCGGGCAGCCCGGGAAGATTTTGAAACCCAGGCCCGGGCCACGGTGATGTCGGTTCTGTCCCGGCTGGAGCTGGTGACCCGGGAAGAATTTGATGCCCAGCAGGCGGTCCTGATGAAAACCCGTGAAAAGGTTGAGGCCCTGGAAAAACGTGTTGCCGAACTGGAGCAACGCCAGAGTTCCTGATGGTTTGCCCGGGCGGCAGGGTCGCTGCCCGCAACGACTGATTGTTCTGTGCCATGGAAGGTTGTCATGCTCGCTATTGTCCATTCGCGCGCCAGCATTGGCGTGTCTGCTCCCCCGGTTACCGTTGAGGTGCACCTGTCTGGTGGCCTGCCGGCATTATCCATCGTCGGGCTGCCGGAAACCGGAGTGAGGGAAAGCAAGGATCGGGTTCGCAGTGCACTGCTGAATGCCGGTTTCGAATTCCCCGCCCGTAGAATCACCATCAACCTCGCGCCTGCTGACCTGCCCAAAGAAGGTGGCCGTTTTGATTTGCCCATTGCCCTGGGCATCCTGGCCGCCTCCGGCCAGATTCCCCCCGAAAGCCTCGAAAGCCACGAGTTTCTCGGAGAACTGTCCCTGGATGGTGCGCTTCGGCCCCTCAAGGGGATATTGCCCGCGGTACTGGCGGCTCGCGAAGCAGGCCGTTCGCTGTTGCTACCTCAGGACAACGCCGAGGAAGCTGCCCTTGCCAGCCGTGATGATGTGCTTGCCGCCAGCCATCTGCTGTCAGTATGTGAGCATCTGGCGGGCCGTGCCAGACTGGTTCCTGTTCCTCGATCTGAAACGCCGGGAGACGGTGCCGCAGCGGTGTCTGTGGCCGATCTCTCAGAGGTGCGAGGCCAGCAAGTGCCCCGTCGGGCGCTGGAGGTGGCCGCAGCTGGCGGTCACAATCTGCTGTTTTTCGGCCCTCCCGGAACCGGTAAAAGTATGCTGGCGAGCCGGTTACCGGGCATTCTGCCAGGTTTGCCAGATGAGGCAGCCATGGAGGTGGCCAGCGTGCATTCCGTTGCGGGCCAGCCGCTAAAGCCAGGTGGCTGGCGTCAGCCACCATTCAGGGCGCCTCATCACACGGCGTCTGCGGTGGCGCTGGTGGGCGGTGGCAGCAGTCCTCGCCCGGGCGAGATCTCTCTGGCGCACCGGGGGGTGTTGTTTCTCGATGAACTGCCGGAGTTTGAACGGCGGGTCCTGGAAGTGCTGCGGGAGCCTATGGAAACAGGCGAAATCTCCATCAGCCGGGCGGCGCGGCAGGTCACTTTCCCAGCGCGATTTCAGGTTGTGGCCGCCATGAACCCATGCCCGTGTGGTTACAGTGGTCACCCCAATATCGAGTGCCAGTGCACGCCGGCACAGGTGATGCGTTATCGGGCAAAGATCTCGGGGCCGTTACTGGATCGGTTCGATCTGCATGTGGAAGTTCCGGTGCAGTCCGGAGAGGTCTTGCTCGGTTCCGGGGTGTCCGGTGAGAGTAGCGCCAGTGTCAGGGCCAGGGTTCTGGCTGCCAGGGCCCGGCAGGAGGCTCGTGGGATGCTCAACTCGGCCCTCTCGGGAGCGTTGCTGGATCAGGCTTGCCGGCTGGATGCCGCCAGTGAGCGGTTGTTGACCCGGGCCATGGAGCGACTGGGGTTGTCGGCCCGGGCGCTCCATCGAATATTACGACTGGCCCGCACCCTGGCGGATCTGGAGGGTGCTGAACACCTGAGCCAGTCGCACCTGATGGAGGCGCTGGGTTACCGCCAACTCGACCGTCAGACTGGCCAGGGGTCGGTTGTCTCCGCCTGAAGCTACTGACTCTGGTAAACTGTGTGCCAGATTTATTCCACGAGATCCGCTTTGAAGCTTGAGGACGCAGAATGACTGACCAGAACGAGACTCAGGATACGAATCCGGTCACCACACGCCGCGGTGTTCGCAGCTTTGTACTGCGCCAGGGGCGGATGACCGAAGGTCAGAAGAAGGCCTTCGATCGCAACTGGGCCAAGTACGGACTGAGCCGTGACAATGGCATGATCGACCCCCGTGAGGTGTTTGGCCGCGATAACATGCTCAACCTGGAGATCGGTTTCGGGATGGGCAAATCCCTTGCCGATATGGCCGAAGCGGCACCCGAGCAGGATTTTATCGGCGTGGAAGTGCACCTGCCTGGCGTCGGCGCCTTGTTGAAAGAAGTGGAATCGCGTGGTCTTGAGAATGTGCGGGTATACAGCATTGATGCCAATGATGTGATTGACCTGTGTCTGCCGGATGCCTGTCTGGATCGGGTGATGGTGTTCTTTCCGGACCCGTGGCACAAGAAAAAGCATCACAAGCGCCGCTTGATCCAGCCGGAATTTGTACAGCGCATCCGCCATAAACTCCGGGTGGGCGGTATTCTGCACCTGGCCACTGACTGGGAGAACTACGCTGAGCATATGCTGGAAGTGATGAGTGCGTCAGAAGGCTTTGCCAATACCCAGGAGCAAGGTGGTTATTCGCCCAAGCCTGATGACCGCCCGATCACCAAGTTCGAGAAGCGTGGCGAAAGTCTTGGCCACGGAGTATGGGATTTGTTGTTTTATCGCACCAACTGAGTTCAGTGGGAGTGAGTCAGGGGCCTGCGGCGGGAAGCACGGATGACCACCAGGCCCGCCATGCCAAGTATCAGGCCGGTGAATTTCACCAGCGCCAGAATGGTGGCGGTCAGGCTCAGGGAGTCTGAAGGCGGATTGAAGTTATTAAGCAGAACAATGTTTTCCGCTACATCGCTGATGCCTGCGATGACAAAAAGGGCGCGCACCCAGCGGGCGACCATCCGTTCCCGGATACCCGGTCTGTCCCGGGTGAAGTGGCGGGTTAATTGAAGCAGCGCGGCCAGATAGACCACGATGAACACAAAGTCGAGCCACAGTGATAGCCGTGCCATGGCGAGATTGCCGTCACGCCAGCTGCGCAGAATGGCGTGAGTCTGCTCGGCGGTACCGGCCAGCTGTAAACTGACAATCCCCTGAGGCGCGGCGGACGTATGCAGTGGCTGGTTCAACGCCACCAGAACCAGCCACAGTGCCAGTGCAGCCACCAGGGAAACCTTCATGGGCAGCTTCATCGGGCGCATGGGAATAAGCGGTGGGCGCTGGGCTGAGTCCATCAGAGAAAGTGCTCCAGCAGGCTGTTCAGGTATCTTTGCCCCTTTGCCGTCGCCTGCAGACGGTCGGGGACGATCAGGTTTTCATTTCGTAACTGCTCAAGTTTTACCGCAATGGACGACAGTGGTAAACCTGTATGCTCACCGTACAGTCTTTCGTCGGTGCCGCTTTTTAGTCTCAACGCATTCATCATGAATTCCAGGGGCCGGTCTTCCGGCTCTATGGCTTCACTGCCAGCGGTGCGGGAGCCGATCCGGTTGAGATATGCGTCGGGCTGCCGGGTCTTCCAGTATCGCAGGATGCGTCCGTCGGCAAGGCTCACCTTGCCATGGCCGCCTGCCCCAAGGGCCAGATAATCCCCGAAGGTCCAGTAATTCAGGTTATGCCGGCTCTGAGCGCCCGGCAGGCTCCAGGCGGAGACTTCATAATCGTCCATCCCCGCCTGGCGCAGCAGATCTCCCCCGCGCTGGTAAATTTCCCAGAGCCGGTCATCGTCCGGCAGGGCGGGTGGTCGGGAGAAAAACTCGGTGTTGGGCTCGATGGTGAGCTGATACCAGGACAGGTGCCGGGGCTGGTAGCTCAACGCTGCCTGTAAATCATCCAGAGCCTGACTCGGTGTCTGGTCGGGCAGGCCATGCATCAAGTCGACATTGAAGTTATCAAAACCGGCCTTGCGGGCGGCTTCAATGGCGCTGTGGGCCGACGCGCTGTCGTGAATCCGGCCCAGGGTTTTCAGTTGCGCCGGGTCAAAGCTTTGAACACCGATGGACAGCCGATTGATGCCTGCCTCCCGGAAGCTCTCGAATCGACCAGTTTCCAGCGTGCCGGGATTGGCCTCCAGGGTGATTTCGGCCTCGGGGCTGAATGTTAGCCGTTCCCGGAGCCGCTCGAACAGGCGGTGGTAGAACGCGCCGCTCATCAGGGACGGGGTTCCGCCACCGATGAACACGGTTTCAATGGGGCGTTCCCGTACCAGGCTCAGATCCTGATCCAGGTCGTCCAGAAGGGCGTTCAGGTAGGCGTGTTCGGGAATCTCTCCCTTGACAGCGTGGGAGTTGAAGTCGCAGTACGGGCATTTGCGCACGCACCAGGGCACGTGAATGTACAGACTCAAGGGCGGGCAGACCGCCACGGGCAGGGTGGCGGTCACAGTATTAAAGCTCCGCCCTGAGTTGGTCCAGAAGGCTGACCAGAGCCCGTCCCCGATGGCTGATCCTGCCTTTCTGCTCCCGTGTCAGCTCGGCAGCGCTGCATCCATGCTCCGGTACCAGAAAGACCGGGTCGTAACCGAAGCCGCCTTGCCCGTGCGGCTCGGCAAGAATGCGGCCTGGCCAGCGACCATGGCAGATGATCGGCGTGGGATCGTCAGCATGGCGGAGATAAACCAGAACGCAGTGAAACTGAGCGCTGCGCTCTGCTTCCGGCGTGTCTTTCAACGCTGCCAGCAACGCCTCGACATTATCATTGTCGGTTGCCTCTTCGCCGGCAAAGCGGGCGGAGCGAACGCCCGGGCGGCCGTCCAGGGCATCCACGGCCAGGCCACTGTCGTCGGCCAGCGCAGGCAGGCCAGTGACTCTCGCTGCATGGCGGGCTTTGATAATGGCATTCTCAACGAAGGTAACGGCCGGTTCTTCGGCCTCTGATACCCCAAGCTCACCCTGGGCGACCGGCTGCAAGCCAAGTGGCGCGAGCAGATCAGTCAGTTCGGCGATCTTGCCCTTGTTGTTGCTGGCGATGACGAGTTTCTGTGACATAGGCTCAGTCGTTAAACAGCGTGTGGGAAAACCGCACCGGCAGGTCCTGCTGGTGGCCGGTGGGGCGGGCGGTAATGTTGAAAGTCATCAGGTCGCCGGACCGGTACTGGTATTGGGCGATGAAGTACACCGCATCGCCTTCCTGGATGCGCCGGAACGCCAGGAAGTTTACCTGCTGGATGTCGTTGGACACCTGGCCTTCAACCTGGCCACCCACAGGCGCAGGCTGGCCGTGTTCGTTCTCGGCCATGATGGAAATATTGACGATGCCGATGCCCTTGCTGCGCTGCAATTTGTTGGCCTTGGCAACTTCCGGGTCCAGGAAGGTGCTGGGAAAAACGCTCCAGTTAACCTGGTAGTCGCCAAAATCTTTCTCCCCGGCCTGGGCCTGCACGGCCATCAACAGGGCAAAGGCCAGAAACACCAGTTTTGAAACAGTACGTGTGATCATCATGGGTTCTCCCGTGTGATGCGGTAGATGGCAATTTCTCCCAGCAGGTTCGGCCACAGCCTGGCCAGCCAGCTGTTCTGGTGCTGGCCGTCGACCACCCGCCGGCTCTTGATTCGAATACCTTTCTGGCGGCACAGGGCCTCGAAATCCTTGAAGGTGCACAGCCGGATATTCGGCGTGTTATACCACTTATACGGCAGCGCATTGGATTCAGGCATGCGGCCGCTCAGGGCCAGGCCCCAGCGCAGTCGCCAGTGGGCAAAGTTGGGGAAGGTGACAATACCTTCCCGGCCTACCCGCAGCATTTCTTCGATGACCTTGTCTGGCCGGCGAACGGCTTGCAGGGCCTGGGTCATCAAAACCACATCGAACATGCCGTCATCGAAGTTATCCAGGCCCTGGGTGTCCAGGTTCTGCTCGATCACGCTCACGCCCCTGCCCATGCAGGTGGTGATGTGGTCCGGGTTGATCTCCAGGCCAAAGCCGCTGGCGCCCCGTTCCCGCTGAAGGAAATCAAGCAGGGTGCCATCGCCGCAGCCGAGGTCCAGTACGTGGTGGCCGGGTTCAACCCATTGCTGGATGATTTCGAGGTCTGGTCTCATGCGCCAACCTCCCTGGCAACACGGTCCATGTAGGCCGTGAAGATGTCGGTGTATCTGGGTGTCGGGATCAGGAACGCATCGTGGCCCCAGGGTGCATCAATTTCCGCGTAGCTGACTTTCTTGCGGGCGGAGATCATGGCATTCACCATCTCTTCCGACCGTTCCGGCGAGAACCGCCAGTCGGTGCTGAATGACAGCACCAGGTATTCGCACTGTGCCGGTGCCAGGGCCTTTGACAGGTCGCCGCCGTGCTCGTAGGCCGGGTCGAAGTAGTCCAGCGCCCGGGTCATCAGCAGGTAGGTGTTGGCATCGAAACTTTCGGAGAAACGCTCGCCCTGGTAGCGCAGGTAGCTTTCCACCTGGAATTCGGCATCGAAGCCGAACTTGTAGGCCTCTTCCCGCAGTTCCCGGCCAAATTTCTCACCCATGGACGCATCGGACAGGTAGGTAATGTGGCCGACCATGCGCGCCAGCATTAGCCCGCGGCGAGGTAGGACGTCGTGTTCGTAGTAGCGGCCTTCGTGGAATTCCCGGTCCGAGGTGATGGCCTGGCGGGCCACTTCGTTGAAGGCGATGTTCTGGGCGCTGAGCCGGGGGGTCGAGGCAATCACCACTGCATGCCGCACCCGCTCCGGGAAATCCAGGCTCCATTGCAGGGCCTGCATGCCGCCCAGGGAGCCGCCCACAACCGCCGCCCATTGCTGGATGCCGAGATGATCGGCCAGCCGGGCCTGGCTTTTTACCCAGTCTGCTACGGTAATAACCGGAAAGTCCGGGCCGTAGAGTTTGCCGGTGGACGGATTGACGGAACCGGGCCCGGTGCTGCCGTGGCAGCCGCCAAGGTTGTTCAGGCTGACCACAAAGAAGCGGTTGGTATCTATCGGTTTGCCGGGGCCAATGCAGCTGTCCCACCAGCCGGGTTTGCGCTCTTCCATCGAATGGTAGCCGGCGGCATGGTGGTGCCCGCTCAGGGCATGGCAAATCAGGATCGCGTTGCTCGCATCGGCATTCAGGGTGCCGTAGGTTTCCACCACCAGGTCGTAGTTCTCGAGGGACTGGCCGCAAGCCAGATCGATCGGGGCGTCAAAATGGATGGTCTGCGGGCTGACAAGGCCAACGGAATCCGAGGGCAGGGAATCGGGCATGGGTGTGTTGAGTTCCTGATCCGGTCCACAAGGTTCTGGCCATAGGCCATGGGGTGCGCGGAAAAAACGCGCCAGCACTGCAGTTTAAAGGCGGGGGGTGGTTGCTGCAACCGGCGCGGTGCCGGCGAGCAAGGCCCGGAGCCCGGGGGTGTGCTGCCCGGGCTCCGGTATGTCAGACAGCTCCGGAAATATTGACCACCTTCTGCTGCAACAGGGTGGGGGCCGGTTTGCGGATTTGCCGCATCATGGCATCGGCCAGCTCCAGTTGTTTGCGCAGGTCGGCAATGGTGTGGTCCAGTCGCTCCCGTTCACTCCGGGTGTCGCGGTCGGTTCGCACCATGTCGCGCAGGCGGCGGATCTGGTGCTCCAGCAACTGCTTCTGCTCCATGGAGTACTGCATGATCGGCAGCAAGGCCTCATGGGGCCAGCGCTCCACGTCAGCTCGTACCCGGGCATGCAGGGTGCGGGCTTCACCCACCATCACGTTGAAGAACCGGCGAACCAGCAGGGATTGCTCGGTCAGTAGGTTCTTGGGGCTGACCCTGAACCGCCTGGCTTTCTTGCGTAATTCCCGCACTGCGATCACATGGCGGCCGGCCCGCAGGGGGATAGGCTCCAGGTGCCGTGCCCGGTTATCTTCGTTATAGCGGCGGTAGATGGCGCCAACCATTTTTTCCGCAAGGTGGCCCTCGCTGAGCAGGTTGGTCAGGTCGGCTTCCAGCAGCTCGAAGAAGTGATCCATCGCCGCATTCATGCCCGCGGTCGTCCAGCTTTTCGACATTTTCAGCCGCACCTGCGCGGCATGGGTTTCAAAGCGTTCCTCGCTCACCAGCTTGCGCAACATCTCGCCCTGGGAGTCCATCAGCCGCCGGGATGAGCGCAGGGTAATCAGCTTCTTGTAGTAGAAGTCGTAATCCTTGTGGGCCCGTTCGGCGAGCCGGGCAATGGAGGCCTTGTCTACGGTGGCGCCGGTACAGGCCGTGCGTTCCTCTTCCAGGGCCGACAGCCGGATTTGCATGGCCGCCTGGCTGTTCTGCAGCATCCCCAGGAGATCGTTGATCAGGTTCTGGGTGATCAGCTCTTCCTTGTGCATCAGTATGCGGCGGACAATCAGTTGCTCGAGCTGGTCGATGTTGGAGCGTTTAAACAGGGCATCGTCATTACGAATACGGCTGATCAGGCCCTGCTTGGCAGACAGCGGAATCACGTCCTGCTGGCGGATGCCCAGGTGGTCTGCGGTGTAGCCGCGCACCCGTTCGATGGCATCGTTGGTATGTTGCTCGCCCTGCAGGTCGTCCCAGAGTACGTCGATCTTGTTCAGTACCGCGAAGCGGCCGGCCCGGTGGTCGGCGTACTCGGTGTCGATGTGCTCGTTCCAGATCGCCATATCGCTGGCGGTTACGCCGGTGTCGGCACTGAGCACAAAGATAATGGCGTGGGCCCGGGGCAGCATGCTGATGGTCAGTTCCGGCTCGGAACCCAGTGCGTTCAGGCCCGGGGTATCGAGAATACGCAGGCCGCGCTCGAACAGCGGGTGGCGAATGCTGATCTGGGCGTTACGCCAGGCCGGTACCAGTACGTTGCCGGGGTTGCTGCGGTCGTGCTCCAGCATGTCTTCATCGAACCCGAGTTTACGGGCCTGCTGGGGCGTTACGCTCTTGGTGCGGGCAACTTCGGCCAGCACTTCTCGCATCACTTCGGGGTCGTGTTCGTCCAGGTCGTGCCGGACCCAGTGCTCCGGTTGCTTGCGCAGTTGCTGCAGGGAGAGCTCGCCGGTGCGGGTTTCGATCGGCAGCAACAGCAGGTAGTTCTGGTTGGCGCTGCGGTCGTAGAACAGCTCGGTGGGGCACATGGTGGTGCGGCCCGCCTGGGACGGCAGCATGCGCTGGCCATAGCCGGAGAAGAACAGGGCATTGATCAGCTCGGTCTTGCCACGGGAGTATTCCCCGGCAAAGGCGATGGTCAGCTCATCTTCAATGAGCAGCTCCAGGCCGTTACGGATTCGGGTGCTGACGTCTTCTGAGAAAAGGTCGTTGTCCTGCAGCCACAGCCGGTAACGGCCGATCTGCCGGATGAGTTCCTTCTTCCAGTTATGATAGGCCTCAACCTGCTGCGACAGAGTTCCCTGCATTTTCATCGGTTTATCCTTCTGCGCGACTTCCGGGTGCTCTCAGATTAAATGCCGTTAATCATAACCGCTTTGCCGGTTTTTGGCGCCTGAACCTGTCGCGGATCAAGGCGGAAGGCACAGAATGACAAAATAAAAAAGCCGGAAAATCAAAAGGTTGATCTTCCGGCTCTCAAAAAGTCTGTGTTTCGACTTTTGTGTAACAAAATGTATTTTCGAGACCTGTTTTACATCCCGAGGCCGATCGAGCCGAGGCCGGCAGCCACCTTCATGTGATCGATCACCACAGTAATCACGTTCAGGATCAGGAACACGATGATCGGAGACAGGTCCAGCCCGCCCATGGAGGGCATCATGTTGCGGACCGGGCGCATCACCGGCTCGGTAATCTGCGCCACCAGCTGGATAGCCGGGTGACCGCTCTGGGGCGCAATCCAGCTCACCACAACCACCGCGATAACTGACCAGAAGTAGATCTTCACAATCAGGCTGAGCACGTTCAGCACCGCCCACACCAGCAGGGTGATGGGGTTGATGGCGGGGATGCCACCGTTCAGGGCGACCAGGATCAGGAAGAAGGTGATGGCCTGGATAATGACCGCCAGTACCAGCGCGGCGCCGTCAATGCCGCCCCAGCCGGGAATGAATCGGCGCAGGGGGCGCAGCGGCGGGTTGGTGGCCTTCACCACAAACTGGGAAATGGGGTTGTAGAAATCCGCCCGCGCCAGTTGCAGCAGAAAGCGCAGCAACACGATGGTCATGTAGAAGGTGGACGCGATCAGCAGGATGGTAATGACAATGTCTGCCAGCATGAAGCTGTGTCTCCGTTATCGGTTACTGTTTGTCTGCCAGTTCTTTGGACATTTCTTGCGAGCGTTCGAAGGCGGCATTATAGGCTTTCTGCACCAGGTCTCGCATGCCGCCGTCTTCGAAGGTATTGATCGCCCGCTCCGTGGTGCCGCCGGGCGACATCACATTGCGTTTTAGCTGGGCCGGGTCGTGTTCGCTGCGGGCAGCCATCTCGGCGGCACCAGCCATGGTCTGGATGGCCAGCTCCCGGGCTGTTTTCGGGGCAATGCCGGCTTCGGTGGCGGCCGCTTCCAGGGCTTCGAGCATCAGGAAGAAGTAGGCCGGGCCACTGCCGGACAGCGCGGTTACGCCATGCAGTTGTTCTTCATCGTCTACCCACAGGGCAGAGCCGATGCTTTCAAATACCGACTGCACCATGGTTTTCTGTTCGGCTGTTACCGCCGCATTGGCGAACAGGCCGGCGGCGCCCTTGCCAACCAGTGACGGCGTATTGGGCATTGCCCGCACCAGGGGCAGGCCACCACCGAGCCAGCTGTCCAGGGTGTCAGACCCCAGGCCGGCGGCAATAGACACCATCAGCGGGCGAGTGTTCTGCACCACCGGGGCGATATCCCGGCAAACCTCGGCCATCACCTGGGGTTTCACCGCCAGCACCACCATGTCGGCCTGTTGGGCGCAGTAGCGGTTGTCGGTGGTCACGCTTACGCCGAAGCGGTCGCGCAGGGCCTGCAGGTGGCTGTCGTCGGGCGCGCTGACCCAGATGTTCCCGGCCTGGTAGCCGTTATCAAGCATGCCGCCAATGATGGCACTGGCCATATTGCCGGCACCGATAAAGGAAATGGTGGATGAGTTGCTCACGGTAAACTCCGGGCTTGGTCGATGGATTCGTTGATCCGGATGATAGCAGGAACCGGGCCGGTCAGCTCAGGCTCTGTTGCTTCGCCCGGGCTCCGAACAGGGCGGTGCCCACCCGAACCCAGGTGGCACCTTCGGCAATGGCCAGTTCCAGGTCGTCAGACATACCCATGGAAAGGGTATCCAGCGGGCCGGCGTCCGGGTGGTCCTGTTTCAGGTGTTTCAGGGTGCCGGCCAGTTTTCGGAAACTCAGCCGCAGCTCCGATTCCTGCTGGTCCGGGTCCGGAATGGCCATCAGCCCGCGCAGGCTGATGTTTGGCAGGTCACTGATTGCCGATACCAGCTCCGGTAGTTCGTCCAGCGTGCAGCCGGACTTGCTGTCTTCGTTGTTGATGTTCACCTGCAGGCAAATGTTCAGGGCCGGCAAAAACTCCGGCCGCTGTTCGCTCAGCCGGCGGGCAATCTTCAGGCGATCCACGCTGTGTACCCAGGCAAAGGACTCGGCCATCTGCCGGGTTTTGTTGGACTGGATAGGCCCGATGAAGTGCCATTCGATGCCATCCAGGTCTTCCAGCGCGCCGATCTTGTCGAGCGCTTCCTGAAGGTAGTTTTCACCGAATGCCTGTTGGCCGGCTTCGAATGCGGCGCGCAGGTCTTCCGGTGGCCGGGTCTTGCTGACTGCCAACAGGCGCACACTGTCGGGGTCGCGCCCCGCCTTCAGTGTTGCTTTTTGTATGCGTCGGGTTACGCTCCCGATGTTGTCTGCTATGCTGCTCATAGTGTGAGTTTGCCGCTTCTGGACTAAAAGAAAAAGCCCTCCGAGGAATCCTATGGATATTACTGAACTGCTTGCCTTCTCGGCCAAACAGGGTGCGTCGGATTTGCACCTGTCTTCCGGTTTGCCCCCGATGATTCGTGTTGATGGCGATGTTCGTCGTATCAACCTTCCGCCCATGGAGCACAAAGAAGTGCACGGGCTGATCTACGACATCATGAACGACAAGCAGCGTAAGGATTACGAAGAGTTCCTGGAAACCGACTTCTCGTTCGAGGTGCCCGGCGTGGCCCGTTTCCGGGTTAACGCCTTCAACCAGAACCGCGGTGCCGGCGCAGTGTTCCGGACCATCCCCTCGAAGGTTCTGACTATGGAAGATCTGGGCATGGGCCAGGTTTTCAAGGATATCTCCTCGGTGCCCCGCGGCCTGGTGCTGGTCACCGGCCCCACCGGTTCCGGTAAGTCCACCACCCTTGCTGCGATGATGGACTACATCAACGACACCCGTTACGAGCACATCCTCACCATCGAGGACCCGATCGAATTCGTGCACGAATCCAAGAAGTGCCTGGTGAACCAGCGGGAAGTGCACCGGGACACCCTGGGCTTCAACGAAGCCCTGCGTTCGGCCCTGCGGGAAGACCCCGACATCATCCTGGTGGGCGAATTGCGGGACCTGGAAACCATCCGCCTGGCCCTGACCGCCGCCGAAACCGGCCACCTGGTATTCGGCACCCTGCACACCACCTCCGCGGCCAAGACCATTGACCGGGTGGTAGACGTATTCCCGGCGGAAGAAAAATCCATGGTTCGTTCCATGCTGTCGGAATCCCTGCAGGCGGTTATTTCCCAGACCCTGATGAAGAAAATGGGTGGCGGCCGGATTGCGGCCCACGAAATCATGATCGGTACCCCGGCTATCCGGAACCTGATCCGGGAAGACAAGATCGCCCAGATGTACTCGTCTATCCAGACCGGTGGCTCCATTGGCATGCAGACCCTGGACCAGTGCCTGGAGCGTTTGCTGCAGAAGGGCCTCATCTCTCGCGAACAGGCCCGTGCCAAGGCCAAGATGCCGGATAACTTCTGAGATAAGTAGGTAGCAAGATGGAATTCGAAAAACTGTTGCGGTTGATGGTCGAGAAGGGTGGTTCAGACCTGTTCATTACAGCAGGCGTACCACCCAGCATGAAAGTGAACGGCAAGGTTCTGCCGGTCACCAAGAACGCGCTGACACCGGAACAGACCCGCGAGCTGGTGTACGGCGCCATGAACGACAAGCAGCGCGCCGAATTCGACGAAAGCCACGAATGCAACTTTGCCATCAGCGCCCGGGGTATCGGCCGTTTCCGTGTGTCCGCCTTCTTCCAGCGCAACCTTTGCGGCATGGTGCTGCGGCGTATAGAAGTGAAGATCCCGCAGATTGACGACCTGGCACTGCCGGAAATCGTCAAGGACCTGGCCATGACCAAGCGGGGCCTGATCATGTTTGTGGGCGCCACCGGTACCGGTAAGTCCACCTCGCTGGCGGCCATGCTGGGGCACCGTAACCGCAACAGTCGCGGCCATATCATTTCCATCGAAGACCCGATCGAATTTGTGCACCAGCACCAGGGCTGTATCGTGACCCAGCGGGAAGTGGGTATTGATACCGAAAGTTTCGAAGTGGCCCTGAAAAACACCCTGCGCCAGGCGCCGGATGTGATCCTGATCGGTGAGGTGCGTACCCGCCAGACCATGGAATACTCCGTGCAGTTCGCCGAAACCGGCCACCTGTGCCTGGCCACCCTGCACGCCAACAACGCCAACCAGGCCCTGGACCGGATTATCCAGTTCTTCCCGCCCGAGCAGCACAACCAGATCTGGATGGACCTGTCCCTCAACCTGAAGGCTATTGTGGCCCAGCAGCTGGTACCCACACCGGATGGCAAAGGTCGGAAGGCCGTTATCGAGGTGCTGATCAACACCCCGCTGGTGGCTGACCTGATCCGCAAGGGCGAAGTGCACAAACTCAAAGAGCTGATGGCAAAATCGAACGAGTCTGGCATGCAGACCTTCGATCAGGCTCTGTACAAACTGTATGCTGAGGGTTCCATCACATACGAAGATGCCCTTGCGCACGCAGATTCCGCCAACGATCTGCGCCTGATGATCAAGCTGGGTGCCGACGCCCAGGGTGCAGACAAGCTGTCTTCCTCCGTCGACAAACTCACCATTCAGGACGACTGACGTCCTCGTCTTCCGCCCCCGTTCACCGGGGGCGACATCTAATACCAAAGTTGTAATTGGTTAGCGGCGCGAACCAGTAGCTTTGGCATTTGAGGCAGTTGCCATGTGCTGCGTATACTCCGCGCGATTCTAAAAAAGGAGACACCATGCACAAAAATACCAACGCACTCGTAAAAGCGATCCGTTTGGCGACGCTGGCAGCCGTAGCAGCACCAGCCAGTGTTCTGGCCGGCGGTTTTTCCCTGAACGAGCAGAGCGCCAGCCAGATGGGTGTGGCCAATGCCGGCGCTGCCGCCAACCCCGAGAACGCCACCACGGTTCTGTTCAACCCGGCCGGTATGAGCCAGCTTTCTGGCACCAATATTTCGTTTGGTGCGGCGGTGTTGGATATTGATGCTGAGGCGAAAAGTGGTGCGAAAGCGGTTAACCAGCTCGGCGGTGACGTAGAGGGATCCCGCGGTGGTGATATTGCTGATCCTGCGGTTCTGCCGAATTTCTATCTGACCCACGAAATCAACGATTCCATCGATGTAGGCTTCGGCATCCATGCGCCATACGGTCTGGCGGCAGACTACGACAATGACTTTGTGGGCCGTTACTTTGCCGACAAGACCGAGCTGACGGCGATTGCCTTTACGCCCTCTATTGCCATTAATAACGGCAAAGGCCTTTCAATGGGGGCAACGCTGAACATCATGTACGCCGAGGGCCGACTCAGTAAGTTCCAGGATATTCGAGGTGGGTTGGTTCAACGGGGGTTGCCACCAGCTCAAGCCAACGGGCTTGCAACGCAGTATGAGCAAGCATTTGGAGCTCCGTATGCGGATATTGAGGGCGATGATGTTGCAATCAATTTCCGGGTTGGTTTTTTGTACGAGCTGTCTGAGCAGACTCAAATCGGTTTGACTGCTCAAACAGGCACCGAGTTCGAGCTTGAAGGCGAAATTGAGCTTGAGGGCTATCCGGCTCCGAGTGCTCAGTCTCCCTTTGGTTTGGCACCGCAGACCCTGACCGAAAACGTTACGGTACCTCTCGCGATTCCTGAAAGCGCCACGCTGGGCTTGCGCCATCGATTGACTGATAATGTTACCCTTTTGGCGGGTGCTACTTATGCCCGTTGGAGTCGATTCGAAGAACTCGACATCAACAGTCGTGAGGGGCAATCGGGTGAGGTTTCGGCTGAGATTGGTCGAGTAGGTGATATGCCCATCACCCACATCACCGAAGAGTGGAAGAACACGTGGCAGTTCAACGTGGGTGGTATTTGGCAGGCTACGCCCGAGTGGGCTCTCAAGGCTGGCTATGCCTTTGATGAATCACCGGTCGACCAGTATGTTACCGCTCGTATTCCCTCTGAAGATCGCCATTGGCTCACCTTGGGTACTCAGTGGAAGGACGTGCAAAGTGGCTGGACGGTTGATGTGGCGGTAGGCACGCTGATCTTTGCCGACGACGCCAAGGTTGATGATCGTGAGTACAGTCACGCTGATCCGACGGGCCAGCCGATCTCAAATGCAAACTACCAGGCTGAATATGAACTCAGCGCCTGGAGCGCCGCATTCGAAGTCAGCAAAGCCTTCTGATTCTCGAATAGCCCTCTGAGGCTGATTCCTTCCGGAATCAGCCCACCACCTGGCCCCGGTAGATCACCTTTTTCTGCCGGGGGCAGTCAGGTTCCGACAGTTCCTCTGTAGCTTTTTTGGCACCTTCCTCCGCTATGGGTTGTCCGCGGTACATCCGTGGCGCAGGCTCCTCGTCGATATGGTCGGTATTCAGCTCCGGCACTCGCTGTTTCAACGCTTCCCAGGTATGAACCAGATGCTTTGAACGGGTTTTACGGGCGTACTCGGCCAGGTGTTGCTCCAGGCCGTCTTCATTAAGATGCAGTTTCACGCCGAATTCTGACTGGATAAGCCGGCGGCACTGATGCACGAGTTTCAGGAGACTGGGGTCGAACAGCCAGTTGCGTTCGCTGGTTGCGGAATTCATCGCTTGGACCTCGCATTGGTGTCACTGCATGGGGCGAAGGGCCCCGAGACAGCGAAGGATAATGCAGAATTCGTGCCTCTGTGCCGATAGCCGTCTTTGCTGGTGTCTGCGAGAGTGTGAGCGGAGAGTCTGCCCTGTTTCTGTGCCCGGAGGCGGGATGTTGTTCAGAAACAGGGCGTTATCCGAAGTTGCGGAGTATTTAGTGAGCCTGGTCCCAGTTGTCACCCACACCGGCTTCCACCAGCAGTGGCACATCCAGGCTGGCGGCGGCGGACATGCGCTTGACCAGGCCTTCTTTGACTTTGTCTACGGCTTCTTCGCGAACTTCGATGATCAGTTCGTCGTGGACCTGCATGGTCATGCAGGCATCGCTCGCGTGTTCGCTGCGCAGCCAGTTGTCTACCTCGATCATGGCCCGCTTGATGATATCGGCGGCCGTGCCCTGCATGGGCGCATTGATGGCGGTGCGCTCGGCAGCCTGCTGCAGCTGCTTGTTACGTGCGTTGATCTCCGGCAGGTACAGGCGGCGGCCGTAGAGCGTTTCCACGTAGCCGTCGTCATGGGCCTGTTTGCGGATGTTGTCCATGTATTTGAGTACGCCGGGGTAACGCTCGAAATACCGGTCGATGTATTCCTGGGCGGTTTTTCGGTCCACCTCCAGCTGGCGCGAAAGGCCGAACGCCGACATGCCGTAGATCAGCCCGAAGTTGATCGCCTTGGCACTCCGACGCTGGTCGCCGGTTACCTCATCCACTGTCACGCCGAAGACTTCGGCTGCGGTGGCCTTGTGAATGTCTTCGCCGTGTTCGAACGCGGTCAGTAGACCTCTATCGCCAGACAGGTGAGCCATGATGCGAAGCTCAATCTGGGAGTAGTCAGCGGCCAGCAACTTGTAGCCTTTCGGGGCAATAAATGCCTGGCGTATGCGTCGGCCTTCCTGGGTCCGAATCGGAATGTTCTGCAGGTTGGGTTCCGATGAAGACAAGCGTCCTGTCGCTGTCACCGCCTGATGATAGGAAGTGTGCACTCGCCCGGTGCGGTGGTGGATAAGCTCGGGCAGGGTGTCAGTATAAGTGGACTTCAGCTTGCTCAGGCTGCGGTGCTCGACAATCAGCCGGGGCAGTTCGTGCTCGTGGGCCAGCTCCTGCAGAACCGGCTCGGCCGTCGATGGCGCGCCCTTTGGTGTCTTCTTGATGACCCGCAGGCCAAGTTTGTCGTAAAGGATGGCCTGCAATTGTTTGGTGGAGCCCAGGTTGAAAGCTTCGCCGGCAACCTCGTGGGCTTCCTTCTCCAGTTCAGCCATGCGCTCTGCAAGTTCCTGGCTGTGCTGGCGTAGCGTGCTGGCACTGATCAGGGTGCCCCGCTGTTCCATCCGGGACAGCACCGGCACCAGCGGCAGGTCGATTTCCCGGTAGACGGATTCCAGCTTGCCGGTGTCTTTCAGCCTCGGGGCGAGAGTCTGGTGCAGGCGCAGGGTGATGTCAGCGTCTTCGGCGGCATAGGGCCCCGCGCTTTCCAGATCGATTTGGTTGAACGTCAGTTGCTTGGCGCCTTTGCCCGCAATCGATTCGTAGGTGATGGTTTCTTCATCAAGATAGGTTCGGGCCAGGCTGTCCATGTCGTGGCGGGTGCCGACCGAATTCAGTACGTAGGACTCCACCATGGTGTCCTCGGCGATGCCCTCCAGCTGTATATCATGGTTGGCCAGCACGTTTTTGTCGTACTTGAGGTTCTGCCCGACCTTTTTGTGTTTCGGGTCTTCAAGCAACGGCTTCAGCTGTTCCAGCACAGAGTCGCGGTCCAGTTGCTCCGGCGCGCCCATATAATCATGGCCCAGTGGCACGTAAGCGGCCTTTCCCGGCTCAACAGCAAACGAAACGCCGACAATTTCGGCATCCATGTAGCGGAGGCTGGTGGTTTCGGTGTCGAAGGCGAACAGATCGGAATCTTTGAGTTTCTTCAGCCACTGGTCCAGGTCCGCCTGCTCGGTAATGACCTGATACTGCTTTTCCACCGAAGGTTTCGGCTGTGGTTGGCTGCTCTGGGAGCCTTCGTCTGATGAGGAGCCGTTTTCCAGTTCCGCGATCCAGGTGCGGAATTCGTACTCTTTGAAGAGCTCCAACAGACTGGCGTCGTCCTGCTGGCGTTCCTGAAGATCCTCCAGCCCGAATTCGAGTTCCACATCGGTCCGGATGGTGGCCAGCTCCCGGCTCAGGGGCAGGGTGTCGGTTGCTTCCCTCAGGTATTCGCCGATTTTGCCTTTGATCTCGTCGGAATGCTCAATGAGGTTGTCGAGGTTGTCGTAGCTCTGTAGCCATTTGACGGCGGTTTTCGGGCCGCATTTGTTTACACCGGGAATGTTGTCGACTTTGTCACCCACCAGGGCGAGGTAATCGATGATCTGCTCCGGGGTAACACCAAACTTTTCAACGACCCCGTCCCGGTCCATGGCGGTTTCGGTCATGGTGTTGATGAGGGTAACGTGGTCGCTGACCAGTTGAGCCATGTCTTTATCGCCGGTAGACACGACCACATCGATGCCCTTGCTGGTGGCTTCATGGGCCAGGGTGCCGATGACATCGTCGGCCTCGACGCCGGGCACGATCAACAGTGGTAAGCCCATCGCCCTGACAATCTCGTGAATGGGTTCAATTTGTACCGCCAGATCATCCGGCATGGGGGGGCGATTGGCTTTGTATTCCTCATACATGTCGTGCCGGAAAGTCTTACCCTTGGCATCAAATACCACCACGGTTTTTGAGCCCGGAAAGTCCTGTTCAATCCGCCGCAACATGCTGATTACGCCTTTGATGGCGCCAGTCGGGTGATTCTTGCTGGTAGTCAGTGGCGGCAGGGCATGGTAGGCACGGAACAGGTAAGACGATCCGTCCACCAGAACCACGGGAGGGTTGGTTTGTTCAGTCATATCAAAACAGGTCCGGATTCTGATTGAAGCGTGGATTAGCTTGTGCAACTCTAGCCAGAAAGATGAACCAAAGGGTACCACGAAAATGAAACGATTCGCCTGTTCCGCCCTGCTGTGGGGCTGCTTCTCCGCGCCGTTGCTGGCCCAGGATGAAGGGGCTCTGGATGCCACCCCGGTGGTTACCCCTCAGGAACCTGTGGTTATTTCCGATTACCAGCCGCCGGAGGGTGGTGCGGAGATTGTTATTCGCCCCGGCGAGAAAGAAGTGTTTTATGAGTATCGGGTGAATGGCCAGCTGATGGAGATCAAAGTGGTGCCTGAAATTGGCCCGGAATACTACCTGGTGCCGGCCGACGGCGGTGGCTGGGTTCAGGATACCGAGTCCGACCTGCTTGTGCCCAGCTGGGTGATCTTCCGCTGGTAACCCGTCCTTCCGGTCAGATCAGGTTGACCTCAACCGGATCTGATCGCCTGCTTTCCAGGCCATCCACATCAATGGTTGTGATCGAGAACTCGTAGGCGCCGGGCTCCATCTCCGACAGGGTGTATCGGTTTTTGCTGCCATCGTTCAGCGGAATGACGCTGAAGCTCTCCTGATGTTTCAGTCGGTAATAGATGCGGTAACCGGCAATCTGACCAGGCGTCAGTGCTGAGCCGTCTTCACGGGTGAGCGGTGGATTCCAGACCAGGGTTTTCGGGATGTCGGCGCCAGGTGGCTGTGGCGTTTCCTGGTCGTCCGGCTGGCTTTGGCCGAGCGTGGCAAGCAGGTCGCCCTGCGCCTGTTTGAGGCGGCTGTCTGCCACCTCCGAAGCGCGTTTCGAATCCAGTTTACTGGCTCGCGTGTCTTCCTGGCAGCCGGCCAGAACTATGGCAAACAGGCAAAGGAGTGTGGCCGCGGTTCGTGACAGCGGACTGGGATAAAGCGTTCTCTTCATAACTACTCGCATACGGGGCGCTGCAGGTGCGCCTTCTGGTATTCGTTCGTATGGAGCCTGAATACAACCGGGAGACGGGCTTCGTTAAAACAGTGTGCGATTATGCCAGCGAGTATTCTGTGATCAAGTGAATAATCGGTAAAAACCCCTATCTGTGTTTAGTATGAACATTCTAATTTTTAGCCGTACTTTGATAGGTGAAAGTTACCAAAGGCTCTGCAAAACGCGGTGCCGAAACGACTCGGAAAACAGGGAGAACCACCATGGGTAAACTGAAATCCTATCAGGAACAGCTGCAAGACATCGTTGAGAAAGGCATCAACGCGGCTGAAGAGCAGCAGAAGAAGCTGGCGTCCAAGCCGTTTGATTATGCAGAAAAGCTGGAAGCGGAAGCGCGTGAGTACAGCGTAAAGACCCTGCGCAAGCGTTACAACGGCTACTCCGAGAACCTGTTCGAGCAGCTGCGTTCGCTGAACTCCCGCTTTGGCAATTTCGCCGCTGAGCTGGTTGCGAAGCTGGAAAAAGAAGCTGCCGAAGGTGCGGACGCCGTTTCTGAAGCAGCCGACGATGTTTCAGAAGCCGCTCAGGATGCCAAGAAGTCCGTAACGGCCAAGAAGCCGGCTGCGCGCAAGACCACTGCTCGCAAGCCTGCGGCCAAGAAAACCACTGCCGCCACTGCTTGATTCGACGAGTTGGTGAGTCAGACGCAAAGGGCGCTCGGTTGAGCGCCCTTTGTCATTAGTGGAGCTTAGTTTTCTTCCGGCTCCAGGGGGAGTGTTCGTGTCTCCCCGGTGATTTCTTCCAGACGCTTGATGTCTTCTTCGTAGGCCCTTTTCATTTCGCCGATATCCTGCCGCTGAGCGGAAATCTCCCGCTCGATATCTCGAATCTGGGCTTCGAGCCTGCGGATTTTTTCCAGCGTCGTTTCCGGGATGTCCCGGCCGGCGCGCTCCATATCCGCCGCGCGGCTCTGCTCGCTGTCGAGCTGGCTGGAAATTGCTGAAATGTTCCCGCGCTTCAGCTGGATAATGCCCTCCAGTTCGCGGATCTTGCGATGCATGGCGCGCACAGCCTGATCCGGATGGCTGAAGCGTTTCAGGAGCAGACGATCCTGCTCCTGCTGGAGTTCCAGTTGCTTCTGGCGCTCTTTCTCGGCTTCCCGGGCGGCGATTTCTTCCGCGGTGGGGGCGGGGGCAATGGTTTCGACCACCCGGCCGTTGTTGCTCAGGATATCGTAACCACGTTTGGTCGCTTCCTGGGGAATGGTGTTGCTGATAACCAGCCGTCCGTTTTCATCCGTGTAACGGTACATGGTTGCCTGGGCGCCGGCCGCAAACAGCAGTCCGAAGGCCGCAACGCCGGCAACAACAGGAGAAACGGTCAGATGGTGACGCATTCATCAGACTCCGTAGCGGTCCCGGTAGCTGGCCACGTTCTCCGCATGGCCGGCAAATTCCGGATTGGACTTCAGGTAGTCCAGTACCTGTTCAAGACGAATGATGCTGACAACGGGGATGCCGAACTCTTTCTCGACTTCCTGGATGGCGGACAGTTCACCGTTGCCCTTTTCCTGTCGGTCCAGGGCAATCAGCACGCCGGCCGGTTCGGCTCCGGCGGCCCGGATGATGTCGATAGATTCCCGGATGGCCGTGCCTGCGGTAATCACGTCGTCAACAATCAGTACCTTACCTTGTAGTGGGGCGCCAACAATATTGCCACCCTCACCATGATCTTTCTTTTCTTTGCGGTTAAAGGCAAAAGGTTTGCTGTTACCGTCTGTTGCAAGTGCCATGGCAGTTACCGTGGCCAACGGAATGCCCTTATAGGCAGGCCCGAAAATGATGTCATAATCCAGCCCGCTGCGTGCTATCGCAGCGGCATAGGCCTTGCTTAACTCAAGCAGGTCGTTTCCGGTGTTGAACAGTCCGGCATTGAAGAAGTAGGGGCTGGTGCGCCCGGATTTGAGTGTGAATTCTCCAAAACGCAGCACATTCCGCTGGATGGCAAACTCAATGAATTTTTGCTGATAGTCATGCATGGCAAGGCTTCTGGCGGGGTTTGATCTTTAATTAAAGCGTAAAAACGGTATCATACACACAAACCGAATCAGGGAACACGTATGCGGGTAGTATCAATCAGCGTCAATGGTCTTGAGCAGGCTGTTGAAAAGGGTTTTTTTGACTGGCTTGCCGAACAGGACGCTGATGTGGTCTGTGTGCAGGACCACCGCATGCGCGCCTACGAAATTGAAGACAGGAACCTGGTTCCGGAAGGCTACGAGGCCTACTTCATTGATGGTGAACTGAACGAACATGGTGGTGTCGGCATCTACACCCGTCATTTTCCGAAGGCCATCATGTATGGCTTTGCCAATGAGCAGGCAGACCGGGAAGGCCGCTTTATCCAGGCCGACTTCGACAAGGTTTCCGTTGCCTGCGTGCTCGCGCCCTGCGCCCTCGGCCGCGAGGAAGAACTGATCGGTGAAGACGACCTGACAGTGCTCGATCACAAAGACGAGTTTATGGAAGCCTTCGGCATCCATATGCAGAAAACCCTGCGCAAACGTCGTCAGTTTATTCTATGCGCGAACCTGCAGACCGCTCACCATGTAACCGACGCAAGCCCGCTTTATCACAAGACCGATTTCTCCGGTTTCCTGCCCCATGAGCGCGCATGGCTGGATCGTTTGTTTGATGAAATGGGCTGTATTGATGCGTTCCGCGAGATCAACAAGCAGAGCAATCAGTTCACCTGGTGGCCGGAGCAGACTGAGGGTTCCCGTAAGAAAGCGGGTATCCGGGTGGATTATCACCTGCTGACGCCGGGTATTCGAAAGACCATTCGCGATGGCTGGATTGATGACGAGACCCGGTTCTCTGATCATGCCCCGGTGATCATGGATTACGATATCGAAATCGGCTTCTGAGCTTTGGGATAGTCGGTCGCGTGTCCGGAGGGGGAAGCCTTTCCGGAACACGCTACAAGCACATCCCTGTGCGCTCGACTCCGGCCATCCCTGGCCGGAGACGGTCCCGGAAAGGCTTCCCCCTCCGAACCCGCTAGCTTTCAGTAGGCCGTCAGGCCTATGCGCTCAAAGCTTCTTTCTGCAGTTCAAACAACTGATCAATCGCTTTCCTTGCCAGCGCCAGCATGGCGTCCAGTTCTGCCTGCTCGAACGGCGCACCTTCCGCAGTTCCCTGGATTTCAATGAAGCCGCCCTGATCGGTCATGATCACGTTCATGTCAGTTTCAGCTTCGGAGTCTTCCGGGTAGTCCAGATCGGCTACCGGGGTGCCCCTGTAGACACCGACAGATACCGCCGCCACCATCTGTTTGAGAGGTGATTTCTTCAGGCGTTTCTCTTTTACCAGGTGATTCAGCGCGTCTACCAGGGCCACGCAGCCACCGGTGATCGCAGCAGTGCGGGTGCCGCCGTCGGCCTGGATCACGTCACAGTCGATGGTGATGGTGTGTTCGCCCAGCGCTTCGAGGTCCACTGCGGCGCGCAGGCTGCGGCCGATCAGGCGCTGGATTTCCACGGTGCGGCCACCCTGTTTTCCACGGGCAGCTTCCCGGCCCATGCGGCTGCCGGTGGAGCGGGGCAGCATGCCGTACTCGGCGGTGATCCAGCCTTTGCCTTCGCCGCGCAGGAACGGTGGCACTTTGTTTTCGACAGAGGCAGTACAGATCACCTTGGTATCGCCGAATTCCACCAATACCGAGCCTTCGGCGTGGCGCGTGTAGTTCCGGGTGATGCGGACGTCTCTGGGTTGCTCAGGCGTTCTGCCGCTTGGTCGCATAGTGTGTCCTGTTTTTGAATATGAATGTCCGGCTGGTGCCGGTCGGGCGTTTTGAAAGGGCAACGAGTATAGCACGTAGCAAGCGCCCGGCGGGGGAGGCTGCGTGCCCCTTTGGTCGGGTTCGCCGCTCCGGGTGTTTGCCTGTTAAACTCGATGTTCCTTTGACGAACACTGGAGTCACTATGATCCGCAGCATGACTGCTTTTGCCCGCAAGGACGCCCAGGGTGACTGGGGTACTCTTACTTGTGAGATTCGTACCGTGAATCACCGCTATCTGGAACCTTCGTTCCGATTGCCGGAGGCTTTTCGTGAGCTTGAGAACCGGTTTCGGGAGGAATTGCGCAAGCAGGGCTTGAAGCGGGGCAAGGTCGATGTCTCCATGCGCCTGCAGTCGGCCGAGAGTGATGTCCAGGGCTTTGAAATCAGTGATGAGATGGCCCGAGCTGTGAACGAGGCGGCCAATCATATCAACCGTATGCTGGATAACCCGGCCCACATCAATGCGCTCGATATTCTGCGCTGGCCGGGGGTGATGTCTCTGCCCGAAAAGGACTACAGCGCGGCGAAGGAGGCAGCGGCAGATCTGTTTGCCGATACCGTGGCTGAGTTGACGAGTGTGCGCGAACGGGAAGGCGAGCGCCTGAGGCCGTTGTTCGAGGATCGTCTGGCCACCATGGGTAAGCTGGTGGCTGAGGTGCGTGAGAAAATGCCGCAACTGCTGGCCGCCCAGGAGCGGAATCTGAAAGACCGGTTCGAGAAGGCGAAAGTGGAGCTGGACCCGGAGCGCGTGGCCCAGGAAATGGTCATGCTGGCCCAGAAGAGCGACGTGGCCGAAGAGCTGGACCGCCTGGATGCCCATATCAGCGAAGTCACCGACACCCTGCAAAACGACGATGCCATCGGCCGGCGCCTGGACTTCCTGATGCAGGAGCTGAACCGGGAAGCCAATACCCTGAGCAGCAAGAGCATCGATGCCGCCGTCACCCGTGCAGCGGTGGACCTGAAGGTGCTGATCGAGCAGATGCGGGAGCAGGTGCAGAATATTGAGTGATGTTCTTGGGGGTTCGACGTTGTTCTTGATGGCATTATAAATCAAATAGTTATGTAATTTTGACGCTCATAATGTTCGTGTAAGTTCTGCCAAGTTTGGGTAGTGATGGGTAGTAGATTGGGGAGTATTTTCTCGCTATATTGTATCGGCGAGATTGTACTCCCCAATTTTTTTAAGGCAGGAAAGTGGGCAAGCTACACGACAAGACCGTCAAGAAACTGATCAAAGAGAAGCCATCCGTGCGGCATGCCGATGGCAATGGTCTCTACCTCATGACCCCGAAGCGCGGCGATGCCTACTGGATGCTGCGCTATACCACCCCAGCTACCAAGCTCCGGCGCGAATACACCATCGGCAAGGTGGACGACTGGTCATTGGCCGACGCCCGTGATGAGGCGGCGAAGCTGAGGTTGGCGATCAAGCGTGAGGGTGCTGACCCGGTTCAGGAGCGGCAGAAGGTCAACCAAAACCCCTTCAAAACGCTCAATGACCTGTACGCGGACTACTACGAGCTTCGCAAACGAGAAATCGCGTCCCACCATAAAGAGAAGAGCCTGTACGAGCGTGAGGTCGCCTGGCGCATCGGAAAGGTGGAACTTGAAAAGATCCGACCAGTGGATATCAGTGAAATCCTGCGGGACGTGGCCACTGGCTATGACGACAATAAGCCCCGCCCAACCCTATCAAATGATTTGATGCGCCTGCTGAGGAACCTGTTTGATCATGGCATCAAACTGGACGTCACCAGGTTCAATCCAGCCTCGCCATTCCGTCCCAGGGACGCCGGCGGGGAGGAGAAGGCCGCCAACTACCCAATGAATGAAGACGAAGTCACCGAGTTCTTCACCAAACTCCGGGTGATTCCGGCGCAGTTCAGCCGTGAAAACTACCTGGCCTGTGCTTTGTTGATTGCGACCTGTACGAGAAAAATGGAGCTGCTGGCAGCGCCTTGGTCGGAATTCGATCTGGAGAACCGTATCTGGTACCTGCCCGAGGAAAGGACCAAAAAGAGAAGGGCCATCGATATCCCGTTGGCGGAGCCCGCCGTGGAATGGCTGAATGAGCTGAAGGTACGTTCCTGCGGTAGTGAGTGGGTATTTCCAGCTCGCAGGATCAGTAAAAAAGCACGGACGCCGTTTGTGTGTGAAAACACGCTGAACCATGCGCTCAAGAAACTCTTTGAGAAAAAGTTCTTTTCGTTCGACAAGCGCCGCGTCCACGATCTGCGTGGCACGGCCAGGACGAAGCTGGGCAAGCTTGGTTTTGATGACAATCTGGCTCAGCGCTGCCTGAATCAACTGCCCGGCAACCGGACGGACCGGGTTTATAACAAGCATGCGTACTTTGAAGAGCGAAGAGCGGCTCACGAGGCGCTCTGCGAGTGGCTGGCGCCCATCGTGAGAGGTGAAGTCAGCTCTGGAGGGTAAAGGGGCCAGATCAGGCCCCTTGTTGCTCAATCCAGGCCAACAGATCCGACAGGCGCCAGGCCACTGAGTTGCATCCCAGCTTGAGTCGTGCCGGAGCCACTCGCTTTCGTTCCAAGGTCCACCACTGCGTCCGGCTGACGGCTGTAATCGCTCGACGGTCCGACTCCCGAACCAGCCGCTCACACTGTCCAGAACGAGCCAGCAGCTTGGCGCGCACCTCCTCCGAAGGCGGACTGAAGGTCTTGTTACTCATTCTCCGTTACCTCCGAATCAACACTGGGATAAGTGGGAAACTGGGAAAGTCCATCTCCATCCGGTAGCGCTTCCCAATACGCCTTGATGCGATCAGGCCACAGGGCGAAAAAACGCTCCGATCGATCCCGTAGCTTGATTTTCATGGTGCCACGGCTCTGTTCATTGGTTTCCAGGAAATCTCTCTGGATCAGCGGCTCAATTTCCCGGGTGTATCGACTTCGAAGGCCAAGCTCCTTGATAAGAGTATTTTTGGGTATCAGCCACTGCGTCTCACCGGCCATTTTGCGTCGCAGACCAATTGCTCTTCCGTAATCCCCCCGCTCTATGTCAACGAGACGGTGATTCCATTTGTAAATAGCATCGCGAAGGCGGGCCAACAGGCGGTACTCCTCCGAATTGAAGATGTGACCCCGGCTCCGAAGCCAGGCTCCAACGACTTGGTGTACTGCTCGAACCGACTCCGCTTCCGTCCAGGGGAGGAGATAGTTCCGACATGCCAGGCATAGTGCAGCGGTGATCAGTGCGAACCGCCTGATCACTCGGACGACTTGCGAAGCCATATGAGGGGTCTTCCATTGCTCCGTCAACCGGGCAACCTCATTCTGGATGTAGCTGGGTAGGTCATTCACATCTTCTGTAAGACGCTCGAGCCAGTGCCGGAACAGTGTGCCGTGGTAGTGCCCGGTACGGCTTTTCAACGTGTCCACGAACTCTTGGGCACTGTTGAATCCATGCAACTTGTCAAAGGCTCCAAACCTCCCAAAAATCGGAATCTCGACAAGTCGGGTTTCTTGGCCGGCTTTAACCGACTTGCCTATTTCCTGAAATACTTCCGATAGCCATACCTCACCGGTACTTAAAGCCAGAGTTCGCCAGTGCGTTTGTGCAGTAAGGTCCCCTGATATATTCGCACGCAACTTACTGGCACCGGTCATTATATGATACGTCGCTACATCGACATCTTCCGGGCGCGCCAGGCCAATTTCATCCAATGCCAGCAACATGTCATTGTGCTCAGCAGCCACGGCTGCCAAGCCATTGGCAGTCGATACCCAGTTCCGCACAAACGTTGGTGCACCACACACGCTCGCGGCCGCCTGCAGTAGTGTCGTTTTACCGCTGGAGCTATTGCCGCCGAAGTGAAAAGCCCCATTTTCAATCTCCGCATGCTTCAGCAGTGGTGCCGCAAGGGCTACCCCAATGCTGAACATCGCCAGCGGGTTGCCCTCACACAGCTTCCCCACTTGAGCTTGCCAATCCTGGAGAGAACCGTTTTCCTGAAGTAGAGGGGAGGTTGATAGCTGCCCGACGAAGTAGTGCTGCTCATCCGCCTGACCTGCCGTCCAGCTACTCGTCGCGAAGATGGGGCCGTGCCAACCTGTACGGTCGACGGTTGTGGCCGGCGGCGCCTTTGCCATTTCCTCAAGCAGGTAGCGTTGTAGTCGTGCCCAACTGATATTGCCAGGCTCCAGCGGATAGCCGCTGTCCACGAGCAGCTCCCGTATCTGTCGGGCGTTATCGCCGTTCAGGTTGCGCGCATACACCACCTCGCGGAGCAGGACGTTGTCCATATTTTTCCACTGCAGCAGCGCACCGTGACCGTGCTTCTTGTTGGAGAGTCGGGTTCTGGCAATAACCTCAATCCATCCACCAACTCTTTGCCATTCATCAGAGCTGAAGCAGTACAGGCCAGAGTCTCTCAATTGAAATTTCATTTGCCCCTCCGTCACAACCGATCCAGCCAGTTTCTAACATCCTGGATCCGAAACCTGACGGCTCGACCTTGCGGGTTTGGCTTGATGGGGGCGGGGAAGCGACCTGATCGGACGTATCGACGTAGCGTGGCTTGCGATAGCTGAGTGACGGCGCACACTTCTTCGTATGTGAGCAAGCGCTCGTTGGTCTCGCTAGAAAACATGTGTTTCATTATCTACTCCTGGTTCGTTGATTAACGGCAGGAGTGATTATTAGTAATCAGGAGTCAGGACCAGAACCGTGAAATTGGCCATTTTGGGCGCAAAGAGAAAAAAATTATAACTAGATGAAATTAAAGGTTAACTTCTGTCATTAAGGCGATTTTCATGGGAGCCTCATCGGTTTACGAGCAAAATCTGGCGAAATGTAAGCAATCGCTGTTACCCGCCACCATCACGGCATCATTTTGTGAAGCGGTAATGCGCATTGACTTTCACATGTGAAAGTCAATGCTGGACGTGATCAAAACAGCCTCTTAAAGAGCCTTTTCGAGGCCCTGTTATTTTACGGGGCATGTCCATATCACAACGGGGCTCCAAAAGGTCTCTTCCAAGCCCTTTGTAAGTGCCCCGAGGAAGTAGCGGGAATTGTCGTAGCGACGACAGTCAGTCCGGTTCCATCAAGCCACCGGATACCGGTGTTTTCACTGAGGTGGGAGGCCAGGGTCCCAAATAAATAATGGAGCGCGGATCCTTCAGCCCATGCGAGCTATTTCATGGCGCGTGGGAGCGCAGCGGCAAAGTCCCAAATCAGGTAGTCACGTGGACAGGAATTGGAAAGGTCCCATGGCTTGGAGGAAGGAATCTGCCTCCGCCCCCGCCTTTGTGTCCAAAAAGGACAAAAGCACATGGCAGCTCAAAGCACTCGACGGATTACGATTGTTGGCAAATCCATAGCGAGGAGCCAGCCATGAGCAAACGAATGACTCACCAGGAAATCTGCGAAGAGTGGGAGGCGGTCAGCCGAGCCCAAAATGTGAACCACCAACGTGGTATCAAAGCCGCCATAACGCAATGCCGTCAGTTTCTGACGGCGATTCACCAGCAAGCGGACGTGGAGCAAGCAAGGTACCGCTATCTGGCGCAGCGGCTCTGTGATCACTTCTGGTCCCACAACATGGCTCATCGTACCGACAAGACACCCGGCTATCCCGGGCACTTCGGCTGCCGCGTTCGACTCAGAAAAAGAAAACTGGAATTGTCCTGGTACTACAACCGCTTTATCCCGAAGAAGAGTGGCGAGGGCCGATCAGTTTTCAGTGAGTACATCCGCAAAGAAGGTCGGTTCCGCTATCACAAACCGGCCTTCACGCGGGCACAGGACTGGGAGAAACCGCTCATCATGGAAACTGAGGACGGTTTTGAAATGTTGCGAAGGCTCAATGCCAACCAGGCGGAGCTTTGTCGAATCGTGCGGAAAAGCGAGCGCCTCCTGAAAAATCTGGAGGAGCACCTCGGTGGACTGAAGGAGGCGACCAGCGGGAGTTCAAGCCCCTCCAACGAGGAGGGATGAGGGCTGTTGGCGGTAAAAGGCATGCCGCTCACACCGCAGGTGTTGATTGCGTGGGGCTATTGATGGGATCGCCCAGATTTCAGGTGGCTATATATGCCGTTCTTTGCTGGTCTATCCGGGTCAAATCGGTTGAATGCAGCGTGGTACCTCTATATATTGATCAGTCAATGTAGTGTAGGGCTGTTCCGCCCATGAGACCGTGCCGCCTCAGATAAGGTGGCAACACCATCGCCCATAGGAAGCGAAAACATGGCCGAGATGGAAGATCGCTGGTTATCCGTAGACGAAATTGGCAAGCACCTCGGTGTCAGCAATGACACCGTGTACCGCTGGATCGACAAGCACGCAATGCCCGCCCACCGCATGGGGCGATTTTGGAAGTTCAAAAAAGTCGAAGTGGATGAGTGGGTCAAGGGCGGTGGAGCCGCTGAGACGAGCAAAGGTGAGCGTTCCGAATGACCCAAGGCCGGTATCGCATCTCCTTCACGTCCGGCAGCCTGTATCACCGCGAATCGGTGAAGTTGGCCGAGCTGTACCTGTCGCTCCGTGACTGGGAAGATGTGCGGACTCAAGCTCTACATGACAACCTGCTACAGGCCAGAACAGAAAGCACGGCAAAGCGCACCTGTAGAGAGGCGATTGCACGCCTGAAGACGTTGACCGAAAGCGAACTGACTTTCCTGGCCGAGGCAAACCACCAGGACCAGGCTCACCTTCTGTGGGTTGCCGTGTGCCGCCTGTACCGCTTTATCGCGGACTTTGCGGTGGAAGTGCTACACGAACGGTTTGTCGCGATGAAGCTGGATCTCAGTTTTGAGGATTTCGATGCCTTCTATAACCGTAAATCGGAATGGCATGACGAACTGGATAATGCCAGCGCCTCAACGCGCGATAAATTGCGGCAGGTCCTGTTCAGAATGCTGCGGGAGGCAGGGTTGTTAGCTAAGGACAAAACCATAAACGCAGTTCTGCTCAGCCCCAGGCTGGTTGAGTTGCTGCGTCAGAACAATCCTGACGAGTTTTTCTACTTCCCAGTCTATGAATCCGATATCAGGGGGATGTCAGCTTGAAAAAGGACATTGCCAAAATGCCGATGCAGGAGCGACTACAGCACCTGTTTAGCGTGGTTTCCGGCCAGCGGTTCCTGAACAAACAGGGACTGGGTAATGAAGTGCCTTTCTTCATCTGTCCCTACCGGCCTGAAGAAGCGGTCGAGATGGAGCGTCTTCAGCGGCAGTTGGTTAACCGGCTGGAGCAGGCGGGCATCCGGATCCTGAGTATCAATCTGTACGACCTGGCCGTCGATATTTTGAAAGAAAGAGACATCTGGGAGCAGGTGTTGGAGCTCGAGCCCACGGTCTCAAAGGATCAGCTGAAAGAACTGCTACAGGGAGTGCTGGACCCGGAAGCCCATTTGGTGCCCGCTATTGCGGCAAAACTCCAGTCCGTTGAGTTTGACGTGCTGTTTCTCTCAGGGGTGGGCGAGGTTTTCCCCTACATACGCTCCCATAACGTGCTCAACAACTTGCAGAGCACCGCCAAAGACCAGCCAACGGTGATGTTCTTTCCGGGGTCCTATACCCACTCGCTGGAAACCGGTGCATCGCTGGATCTGTTCGGCAGGCTGCATGACGACAAGTACTACCGTGCGTTCAACATCTTTCATTACGAAGCCTGAGCGGACGATACGATTCGAGGCGTAATCATTAAGGGAAAGTACAATGACATTGAAGAATATTTTTCTAAAGCCCGTTGACCGCCCCATTGAAGGCGTTATCAAAGCCGACGATGAAGCCAGTCTTCGCCTCGAAATTGAAGAATACGTACTGACCAACGAAGTCGAGAAACGCCTCGAAGAGTTCCTGGACGCCTACAATAACTACGAAGGGGCGAACGGGGTCTGGGTATCCGGCTTCTTCGGCTCAGGTAAGTCGCACCTCCTCAAGATGCTGGCCCTTCTGCTTGAAAACCGGGAGATGGACGGTGCTACTACCCTGGACCTGTTCCTTCCCAAGTGCAGTGAGAATGAAATTCTCCGGGGCGACCTGAAGCGAGCTGTCTCAATTCCGGCGAAGAGCATTCTGTTCAACATCGACCAGAAAGCCGATGTCATCAGCAAAACCCAAATCGATGCGCTTCTGGCCGTGTTCGTTAAAGTCTTCGACGAAATGTGCGGCTACTACGGCAAACAAGGGCACATTGCCCAGTTTGAGCGCGATCTGGACGGCCGTGGCCTGTACGAACAATTCAAAGCCGAGTACGAGACCATCGCCGGCCGCCCCTGGCAGAAAGGCCGGGAGCAGGCCCTCCTGGAAGGCGCGAATATCGCCAAAGCCTACGCCGCTGTGACCGGTGGCGACCCGCAGTCGGCAGCGGGCATTCTGGACAAGTACCGCAGCGAATACCGAGTTTCGATAGAGGACTTCGCGGACAATGTGAACACCTATATCGAGAAGCAGGCAAAAGAGGGTGGCCACAAAGAGTTCCGCCTGAACTTCTTTGTGGACGAGGTTGGCCAGTACATTGCCGACAACACCAAGCTGATGACCAACCTGCAAACCATTGCCGAGAGCCTCGCCACCAAGTGTCGTGGGCGGGCCTGGATTATCGTCACCGCCCAGGAAGAAATGAAAAACGTGGTTGGCGAAATGGGCAAGCAGCAAGGCAACGATTTCTCGAAAATTCAGGCACGGTTCAATAACCGTATGAAGCTGTCCAGCGCGGACGTGGCAGAGGTCATCCAGAAGCGCCTGCTAACCAAGACCGAAGAAGGCGTCAATCAGCTGTCGGACGTCTATCACGCACAGGCGAACAACTTCAAAACCCTGTTTGACTTCGCGGATGGATCGGCCACCTACCGGAACTTCCGGGACAGGGACCACTTCATCCACAGCTACCCCTTCGTTCCCTACCAGTTCGCGCTGTTTCAATCGGCGATCCAGAACCTGTCACAGCACAACGCCTTCGAGGGTAAGCACAGCTCCGTCGGTGAGCGCTCCATGCTAGGGGTTTTCCAACAGGTGGCCATCCACATCGGCAACCATGAGGTGGGCCAGCTGGCCACCTTTGACCTGATGTTTGAAGGCATCCGCTCCGCACTGAAATCACAAATACAGCGGGCGATTATTCAGGCCGAAAACCACCTCGATAATGCCTTCGCCATCCGGTTGCTGAAGGCCCTGTTCCTGGTCAAATATGTCAAGGAATTCAAGCCCACGGTGCGCAACCTCTGCGTGCTGATGCTGGATGCCTTCGATCAGGATCTGCCGGCGCTTCGCAATAAGGTGGAAGAAGCCCTGAGTCTTCTGGAGCAACAGACCTACATCCAGCGCAATGGCGATCAGTACGAGTTTCTGACGGACGAAGAGAAAGACGTCGAACAGGAGATCAAGAACACAGAGGTCGAGTCATCGGACGTTGCGGACGAACTCGCAAAAATCGTATTCGACTTTGTCATCAAGCAGCGCAAGATTCGCTATGACGCCGGCTCCTCCCAGAACCAGGGGCAGGATTACTCCTATTCGCGCAAACTGGATGATCGCCTGCATGGGCGTGAATACGAGCTCTCCATTAATGTGATCAGCCCCTTCCACGAGCATACCGACAATGAACAGATGCTACGTACAGCCTCGACCTACAAGGCGGACGAGCTGTTCGTGCTCATGCCGGAGGACGAGCGGCTGGTGCGGGAGCTGCTTATGCTCAAGCGCACCGAAAAATATATCTCACAGAATATGTCGGTCACCCAGCAGGAAGCTGTCAAGCGGATTTTGAATGACAAGGGGTTCCAGAACCGTGAGCGCGAGGCCAGGCTCCGGCAGCAGGTTCAGATCCTTATTGGCAAGTCCAGGCTGCTTATCGGCGGCGCCGATGTGGAAGTGGCGAATGAGGACGCCCAGACCCGTATTATTCGGGGCTTCCATGAGCTGATCTCACGGGCTTACCCCAACCTCCGCATGTTGCGCGGCGTTTCCTACACGGAAAACGACATCGGCAATTGCCTCAACCGTACAGACGATGGCCTTTTCGGTAACGACGCCACGACCCTGGCGGAATCCGAGCAGGAAGTGCTGGCGTTCATTCAGAGCAACAACCGGGGCGGTGTCCGCACCACCCTCAAGAGCCTGCTGGAAAAGTTCGAACGCAAACCCTATGGCTGGTATTACGCCGCGATTCTCTGCACCCTGGCCAACCTGTGTGCCCGTGGCAAGGTGGAAGTTCGTCTCGACGGGAATATCCTGGAGGACAGCGAGCTGGAGCGCGCCCTGCGTAACACTCACGGCCACGGCAACGTGGTGCTGGAACCACAGATTGAGTTCACCGCCTCTCAGGTCCGAGCCCTCAAGTCATTCTACGAGGACTTCTTCGACAGCCCGCCCCGCAGCAGCGAAGCCAAGGCCCTGGGCAAAGAGGCCGGCGAAGCCTTCCAGGACATGTACCACGACCTGGACCGGCGGGTAGCACAGGTCGACCAGTACCCGTTTCTTAATGCCTTGAAACCTGCCCTGGTGACGCTGAAAGAGGTCGCCGGAAAGCCCTACACCTGGCACCTGACGGAATTGGGCAAGCAGGAAGACCAGCTGCTGGACCTGAAAGAGGATGTCATCGATCCCATCCGCAAGTTTATGGGCGGATCACAAAAAGACATCTATAACCAGGCTCGGTCCTTCCTGCAGAGCCAGGAGCCCAACTTCATCTATGTGTCCGGGGACGAGATCGAGCAGATCCGCACCATCCTGAACGACCCCAACTGCTACAAAGGGAATCGCATTCAGCAGCTCAAGGGCCAACTGGATAGCCTGCAGGAGCGCATCGACGAGAAAGTGCAGCAAACCCGAGCTCAGGCAGAAACCTCCCTGAATACCATGCAGGAACGCATGCAAAGCATGGACGAATATCAGTCCCTGCCGGAGCCCCGTCAGGAGGAGCTCAACAAACCGTTCCGGGATCTGGTCGACTACATCGGGCAGGAGCGCCTGATTGCCGTGATCAAGGACCGTACCCGGTACTTTGAAGAAGAGGGCTACCAGAAGCTGCTGGGCAAAATGGTGGCGCTGGCCAATCAGAAATCAGCACCGGCAGACGACCCCGATCAGCACCCAGGTAGCCAGAGTGAAGACCAGGATAACCGGGGGCCTCATGAGGTCAAGGAATCGGCAGCCGACTACGTTCACACCCGCAACCTCCGTGTCGCGTTCGACAAGGCCTGGTTGGCCGACGAGGGGGATGTGGAGCGCTATCTGAATGCCCTGCGCGAGGCCCTGCTGGTTGAAGTCCAGCAAGGGCGCAAGGTCCAGATCTAAGCGTGCCGAACCGTCTAATCGGTCAAAGTTGGGGATAGCCATGCACGAAGCCGAACAGGAAATCCGGGCGCTCATTCGCGGTGGCGAAAGCCTTGCCGTCGAGTTCAAGAGCGACGTCAAAAGCCTGCCGGACCGGGATCTGGTAGGTGCGGTGGTGGCCCTGGCCAACACCGAGGGCGGCGACCTGTTCCTGGGCGTTGAAGACGATGGCACCCCGACTGGGCTGCATGCCAATCATCGCAACCTCGCCGGCCTGCCCGCGCTGATTGCCAACAAGACCATTCCCTCGCTGGCCGTGCGCGTTGAGTCCCTAGAGCTGGAAGGGCAACCTATTGCCAGGATCCAGGTGCCCAAGTCCCGGCAGCTGGTGTCCACCTCGGATGGTCTGCTGCAACGTCGGCGTCTGAGAATGGACGGTACTCCGGAGGCCGTGCCCTTCTACCCCCATGAGTTTGTTCAGCGCCAGTCCAGCCTGGGGGTAACCGACCCCTCGGCCTTGCCGGTGGAAAACCTGGCGGTTGACGACCTGGACCCGATTCAGCGCATCCGGATCCGCAACGCCATCAAGAAGTACGGCGGCGACCAGAGCCTGATGCCCCTGGCGGACGATGAGCTGGACGGCGCCCTGGGGCTGACTGTGAGCGTGGGAGGCATGCGCCGCCCCACGGTTGCAGGCCTGTTGCTGCTGGGGAACGAAATGCAGCTCCGGCAACACCTGCCCTCCCACGAGGTAGCCTTCCAGGTACTACGCGGCACCGACGTGCTGGTCAACGAGTTTTACCGCAAGCCGCTATTAGAGACGTTTGAAGAGGTAGAGCTGCTATTCCGCGCCCGGGTGGAGGAAGAGGAAATTCAGGTCGGGCTGTTTCGCGTGCCCATCCCCAACTTCGACCGCCGGGCCTTCCGGGAAGCCTTTGTGAACGCCCTGGTTCACCGCGACTACAGCGCCCTGGGCGCCGTACACGTCAAACTGGACGATGACGGCCTGAGCATCAGCAATCCCGGTGGTTTTGTGGAGGGCGTCAACCTGGACAACCTGCTGGTGGCTGACCCTCGCTCCCGTAACCCCTTGCTGGCTGACATTATCAAGCGCATCGGCCTGGCCGAACGCACTGGCCGGGGCATCGACCGCATCTTCGAGGGTATGCTCCGCTACGGGCGCACCGCCCCCGACTACTCCATGTCGTCCGCTCACACCGTCTCCGTGCGCATGAGCGCAGCGGACGCGGACGCCGAATTCCTGCGCATGATCGTCGAGCGCGAGGAACAGACTGGTGCCGCCATGCCCATCGACAGCCTGATTATCCTGTCCCGGCTGCGCAATGAGCGGCGCTTAAGAACGGCGGACCTGGCCAAATCCGTGCAAAAGCCCGAAACCGTGGTCCGGGGCACGCTGGAGAAACTGGTGGAAGCCGGTATGGTGGAAGCCTACGGCACCGGCAAGGGCCGCACTTACACCCTGAGCGCCAAGGTTTACCGGGGGGCGGGGCAAAAGGCCGCCTATGTACGCCAGGCGGGCTTCGATGCTATCCAGCAGGAGCAGATGGTGCTCAACTTCATCGATACCCACGGCAGCATCAAACGAGCGGATGCCGCCGATCTGTGCCATATCAGCCCCTACCAGGCCACCCGACTGCTCAAACGCTTGAAAGACAAGGGCGTGATACGCCCGGTAGGCCAGGGGAAGGGGACCCGATATGAGCGAAGCTGATAAAATACGTGCGGCGCACGAAATATACGAGCGGATACGAGCGCCGCGCGTATTTTCGTGCTGTCAGCACCATTGTTTGGAGCCGAGCCCCATAGTGATATTTGAGCGAATTGACTTCCCAACGCTACATAAGGATGACGTATGAACAGAACCGATGCTGAAGCATTGCTGCGTACTGCGGTGGGAAACGCAGCCGCAAGCTTCCGTAGTGGCCAATGGGAAGCCATTGATGCTTTGGTAAATCAGCGCCAAAAGCTACTGGTGGTTCAACGAACCGGGTGGGGCAAAAGCTCTGTCTATTTCATAGCGACCCGAATCATGCGTGATCAGGGCTATGGGCCCACCATCATTGTTTCGCCTTTGCTGGCCTTGATGCGTAATCAGATTGAATCAGCTCGAAGACTGGGTATTCACGCGATCACCATCAACTCTACCAACCGTGATCAAGCGGAAGCATTGATCCAGCAGGTACATACAAACCAGGTGGATTGTTTGTTGATCTCACCGGAAAAGCTGGCCAACGAGCAGTTTGTTGAGCAAGCGCTCCACCCTATTCTGGATAACGTAGGCTTATTGGTTGTGGATGAAGCGCACTGTATCTCGGACTGGGGACACGACTTTAGACCGGATTATCGTCGCCTGCTCAATATTTTGCGCCAGATGCCCCCCAACATGCCGGTATTAGGTACAACGGCCACCGCCAATAATCGGGTCATTACAGATGTTGTTGATCAGTTGGGTGATATCGAGGTGCTTCGCGGCCCTTTGGTTCGCGATAGCTTGTCCCTTCAAAACATTGCCCTTGCAGATCAGGCAAGTCGTCTCGCCTGGCTGTCTGAAACAATACCGACTCTGCAGGGGGCTGGAATCGTCTATGTGCTTACAAAGCGAGATGCAGAACAGGTAAAAAGCTGGCTGTTGAGTCAGGGAATTGATGCCAAGGCCTACTACAGCGGCATTGAGCATTCTGATTTCGAGAACTCCGATCAGTACCGGGAGCATCTGGAAGATTTGCTGCTCCACAATCAGCTGAAGGTGCTTGTAGCCACGACGGCACTGGGCATGGGTTACGACAAACCCGATCTTCACTTTGTTATTCACTACCAAACACCCGGCTCCATCGTATCCTATTACCAGCAAGTAGGCCGGGCCGGACGCGGTATTGATCAATCTCTCGGCATTCTGCTTTCAGGGGCGGAGGATGAGCGTATTCACGACTTCTTCCGTCGCTCCGCATTCCCGAATCAATCCCAAATTAACCAGGTGCTTTCCGTTCTCGAAGACAGTGATGGCTTATCTGTACCGAAACTGGAAGAACACTTGAATATGCGTAAAGGGCAAATCGAAAAAGTCCTTAAATTTCTGAGCGTGGAGAACCCTGCGCCTGTATACAAAGCGGGCAGCCAATGGACAAGAACACCGGTTGCTTACCAGCTGGATCATGACCAAGTCCAGCGGCTCACGAATATGCGAGAGCAGGAGTGGCAAGAAATCCAGGAGTACACGACAACTTCGGGCTGCTTGATGGAATATCTGCGAAGGTCTCTTGATGACCCGGAGGCGCAACCCTGTGGCAAGTGCGCTAACTGTCTTGGTGCGCCGCTGGTCAGTGCCTCGCCCGATCGCCAAAGAGTCATTGCTGCAGCGCAGTTCCTTCGCCACTCAGAATTTGTTTTCAAACCCAAGGTTCAAGTGGCCGCCAATGGGTTTCCGCAATACGGATTGCGCGGGAACCTGCCACAAAACCTCAGAGCGCAGGAAGGCAGAGTACTTAGTCGGTGGGCTGACGCAGCATGGGGCGGTTTGGTCGAACAGGACAAACATGGGGGCTATTTCCGGGATGAATTAGTGGACGCCATGGCGGAAATGATTCAGCAGCGTTGGCAGCCAACGCCACGGCCTGAGTGGGTCACCTGCGTACCCTCGCTCAAGCACCCGGAACTGGTGCCGGATTTTGCGCGGCGGCTGGCGAATAAACTGGGTCTGCCATTCCACCCGGTAATTTCCAAAGTGCAGGATAACGAACCACAAAAACTACAGAACAACCGCTATCACCAGTGCAGCAACCTGGATGGCGTGTTCGCGGTTGATGCAGGCCTCCCTTCCGGCCCAGTCCTATTGGTGGACGATGTCGTCGATTCCGGTTGGACCATGACCGTTCTGGCAGCCTTACTTCGGCAACAAGGCAGTGGCGAAGTCTATCCGGTCGCTCTTGCCTCTTCTGCAACGGGAGATTGATGAATGCTCGCTGCTAAAACACAGGCAATCCTGTTGCTGACCGCCTATTTTTCCAGGTCAACAAGCTCAGAAGCAAAGCCTCTCACGAATAAAGAGTGGGGGCGTTTTGCCTTCTGGTTGAAGAACCAGGAAATGGTCCCCGAGGATCTCCTGACAGGGGACCTCAGTCAAAAACTGGCGGGATGGACAGACTCCAAGATTACATCCGACCGCATTCAAACCCTGCTCAATCGTGGGTCCGCCCTGGCAATGGCGATGGAAAAATGGACCCGCTCCGGCTTATGGGTGTTGACGCGCTCAGACAGTGACTACCCCAAACGCCTTAAAGCACGCCTCGGCAATGATGCCCCCCCTGTCTTTTTCGGGTGTGGCAACCGCAATCTCCTGAGCCAAGGTGGCATTGCTGTCATCGGCTCCCGTAAGACTTCTGACGCGGACCTTCAGTTTAGCCACGATCTTGGAGCTAAGTCCGCAAACGATGGGCGATCTGTCGTATCGGGCGGTGCAAAAGGCGTCGATGAAGCCGCCATGCTGGGTGCCCTTGAATCTGAAGGTACAGCAATTGGGGTTCTCGCCAATGACCTGCTGCGCGCCGCCACCTCCGCCAAGTACAGAAAGTACCTGATGGCGAACAATCTGGTTCTCCTCTCACCCTTTTATCCTGAGGCCGGTTTCAATGCGGGCAATGCCATGCAGCGCAACAAGTACATCTATTGCCTGTCGGATGCAGCCATTGCTGTGCATTCCGGAACCTCAGGTGGAACCTGGAACGGGGTGCTAGAAAACATAAAGCACAACTGGGTACCCATGTGGATCAAGCCTACCGACGACCCGGAGGCCGGCAATGCCGCACTGGTGCAAAAAGGCGCTAAATGGCTACCTGAAAATTTCGCTGAAATCGACCTTGACCACTTGCTGCGAACCGCAGACTCATCTGCAGATCAGGGTGCTGATTTATTTGCTCAAAACCAGACAGAAACCGTGTCCGAGGTAACTGTAAACGAACCTCTGGCTCACACGACAGGCCAACAAGAAGAAAACGAAGTAGCGTCGAATGAGGTTGTCAAAGAGACTACTGAAGACGCTTCCAAGCCTTCACCGAAGCAGGAACACGCAATCCCCTCGCCGGTTTCGAGTGACCAATGCGAAGAAAAAACAGCTCTTACGCAGCTTTCCTTGTACGACCACTTTCTCCTGATGCTTAGAAATGAAACAGGCTCACCAAAAACCATTGATGAATTGCTGGAAGCTACACAGCTTCACAAAACCCAGCTTAACGAATGGTTAAAACAGGCTGTCGCGGATGACAAGGTGACCAAGCTAAATCGCCCGGTTCGGTATCAGTGGGTGGAAGACAATCAGCGCAAGATGTTCGAGGATCAGTAATCTCCATGGAAACTGCAAAACTTAAAAAATTCGCCCAATTCGCTCGCCGGAGCCTGCTCGAACAGGTCACAGCCAAGCTCAAACTGGTATTGGCCGACGAGAGTCCCGCCCGGCGAGAAAGGCCACAGGCGATTAAAAAGCTGGAAGAGGCGGTAACCGATCAAGGCAAAGAGCAGGTTATTGAGCGGGTGGCATACATCTGGTTCAACCGGTTCTGCGCGCTGCGTTTTATGGACGTCAATCGCTATAACCGCATTGGCATTGTTTCCCCTGCTGAGGGGCAATTCCAGCCCGAGATCCTGGCTGATGCCAAAATGGGTCATATCGATGAAGAAATGGTGTCGGAGTCAACCCGCCAGAAGATCTTCGCGTTGCTGGACGGTAAAACGCCAAGCCAGGATCCCCAGGGGGAAGCCTACCGCCTGCTAGTCGTCGCCGCCTGTAACTATTGGCACAGCGCGATGCCGTTCCTGTTCGAGCGCATTGATGATTACACTGAGCTTTTGATGCCGGATGATCTGCTCTCAGGCAACTCCATTCTGGCCTATACCCGCGAAGCCATGACACCGGACGCCTGTGAAGATGTTGAGGTGATTGGCTGGTTATACCAGTTCTATATTTCTGAGAAAAAGGATCAAGTATTCGAGGCGCTGAAGAAAAACCAGAAAATCACGCCGGCCAATATCCCCGCTGCCACCCAGCTTTTTACGCCGCACTGGATTGTGCGCTATCTGGTGGACAACTCCCTCGGCCGCTTGTGGATGCTGAACAGACCAAACTCACGGCTGATCGAGCGGCTCAAGTATTACATTGCTCCGGACGAAGCCGAAACCGATTTCCTGACAATCAACGGCCCGGAAGACATTAAGGTCTGCGACCCGGCGTGCGGCTCCGGCCATATGCTGACCTATGCTTTCGATCTGCTCTACGCCATTTATGAAGAAGAAGGCTACGAGCCGTCCGAAATTCCGGAAAAGATTCTGACACACAACCTTTACGGTATTGAGCTGGATGAGCGCGCCGGTGAGCTGGCCGCCTTCGCTCTGACCATGAAAGCCCGAGCGCGTCAGCGGCGTTTTTTCAACAAAGGCATCAAGCCCAACATCTGCGTGTTGGAAAAAGTTAGCTTCACTCCGGATGAACTGGAAGAGTACATGAGCGCCGTAGGCCGCGATCTATTCACCCAGGGCTTACGTGAAACCTTGCAACAGTTCGAGGAGGCTGACAACTTCGGCTCCCTGATCTTGCCCAAGCTTACCAACGTGACTGACGTGCTGGCCGAGCTGGAGACCAAGAATCTGGGTAGTAACCTGTTCCTGGCCGACACGCATAGCAAAGTACTAAAAGTACTGCACATGGCTGAAGTCTTGAGCCCGCGCTACGCTGTGGTCGTCGCTAACCCGCCCTATATGGGCGGCAAGGGTATGAATGGGCGGCTCGGCGCTTGGGCCAAGGAGAACTACCCAAAGAGCAAGTCCGACCTGTTTGCCATGTTCATAGAACGTAATCTGGATATGGCGGTAACTGGCGGCGCTGTCGCCATGATCACGATGCAGAGCTGGATGTTTCTGTCTTCCTTTGAAGCTTTACGCGGCCGCATTCTCAATCAGCACACTATTTTATCGATGGCCCATCTGGGCGCGCGAGCCTTTGACAGCATCGGTGGCGAAGTGGTCTCAACGACTGCTTTCGTGCTCGAGAACACCCATAAGCCAAACTATAGAGGCGCGTTTCTCCGATTGGTCGATGGCAATTCGGAAGCTGAGAAGATGGCCATGATGGCCAAGGCCGTTGAGCGGAGCCGGTGAGCATGACCTGTAACTTCCGCTCCGACGATTTCGCCACCTTCACCGACCTCGCCATAAAGTTCTGGTCGGGCACCAACACTACTGTGGACGAAATAAACGCGGACAGAGGAGGCAGGCTGTGATCAGGATATTCAAGGAGCAAGCCCGCTTGCTGCTGACTTACCAGCCTGATCGATTTAACGATACCCGCTGGCTGGATGAAAAGCTCAGACAGGATGGCAGCGTCACGCTGCGCAGAACGTTCACCTTCACAAACGCCGGTCTGGCCTCGATTGGCAAGCCGCTCCAGATTGACGACGACAGTGAACGCGTATTCGTGCTGGGCGTATCCGAGGGTGACTATTACAAAGTTAACAAAGACGTTCTGGGGCTGAAGCACGACTTGCGCCTAGACAGGACAATGAAACTAGAGCCACGAACCTTTGTTGCAAACCGGGATATATCGGTTTTCCGAAAAATTGATGAGTTGATCGATGAGCCCATCATAGTAGGTGGCTCGGACGAAAGCGCGATTCCGCTGGCCGATTTTGATCAACTCCTGAAGACATTCCCGACAAGCACTGAACTGAACCACTACGCCCGATCACGTATCGCCCGAGTGCTAAAGGATTATTTCGGAACCCTTTCGGATGCAGAGCAGCACCTCAACAAATACTTGGAGAAAAAGCCGAGACTTATCACCTCATCTCGGGGAGATCTTCTAGAGACCTTCGAGCTGCAAAAGTTCGAATACATCCACGCCGAGCTGAAAGAGATGCTGCGGACAGCTGAGGAGCACCAGGAAAAGGACTGGCAGAGGAAAATCCTGGACCTGTTGCTTTTCATCTTCCCCAAGTACATCGCTGTGCTGGAAAACGTCCAGATCAAGGACTTTTACTCGAAGCCGGGCCGGGCAACCAACCGCTACATAGACCTGATGCTGGTTGATGCCAATGGGAGCGTCGATATTATCGAGGTCAAGAAGCCATTTTCAAATGCATTGCTATCTCGCCACAAGTACCGGGACAACCATACACCGAGAACCGAACTGGCCGGAGCCGTCATGCAGGCCGAAAAGTACCTGTTCCACCTCAGCAAGTGGGGTTGTACCGGTGAGCAGGAAATATACAAAAAGCACAAGAGCGAGCTCCCGGTCGATATTCAAATGAAGATCACAAACCCCAAGGCCCTGATCCTGCTGGGGCGTGACAAAGACTTCACTGACGAGCAGCGTTTTGACTTCGAAATCATCCGCCGCAAATACGCCAACATGGTCGACATCATGACCTACGATGACCTGCTGCGCAGAGTGGAAAATATCATCGCCATGATGAAGCAGCGAGTATCTGAAGGAAGTGCACAATGAGCGAGAAAAAAGAACCGCTGAATATCCTAAAAGTTAGAGATGACCATGGGCCATTACAGTTTGCTGCGGACGGCGACAATTTTAGGCTGCAGCCGGGAAAACATGTTTCCTGGTTGAAGTCCGACGAGTTCGACCAGAAAGACTTGCGAAACCGCGTCGAGCCTTGGCTTACTTCTCTGGTTCAGTCGGAGCACCTCTCGCTGTTGATTGGTTCCGGAATAACCCATGCCGTGCACCGTATTGCTACGGGCTCTGGTGCACATGGAATGGATCGAACTGGATATGACTTTGGTGATCTAGGCGAGAAAATTTTTGCAGCGGCAGACAAAGAAGCGCCCAAGGTGGGGCGAGCGGAAGCCAATATCGAGGATGATCTGCGTGTTGCGAACGAACTACTGCGTGGCATGGAAATCGTCGAATCGGACAAGAGCGGAGCGTTGAAAGAGCGTATCGAAAAAACCCTTGAGGATTTTTCAGCCTCGATACTGAAAAACGAAACGTCAATTGCTTCGTCGGAAGAAGCAAGGCGCGAGCAGGCTTTCAATACGCTGGTCACCTTTCTGATGAGCTTTGCAAGCCGCACCGGGGTTCGTGACCGCCTGAACATCTTCACCACCAACTACGACCGGCTGATCGAAGCCGGAGCAGAGCTGGCCGGCCTGCATCTGCTGGACCGTTTTCTGGGCAACCTCATGCCGATCTTCCGCTCTTCACGCCTGGATCTGGACATGCACTACAACCCACCCGGTATTCGCGGTGAGCCACGCTATCTGGAAGGCGTAGCGCGCTATACCAAGTTGCATGGCTCGGTGGACTGGTTGCAGACCGGCAAAGACATTCGCCGCTTCGGTTTGCCTTTCGGCGCCGGCAGCGTCGACCCTTATTTACAAGCACCTGGTCTTGGTGACGCCACTGCCCAGAAATTAATGATCTATCCAAACGCAGCCAAGGATAGAGAAACCGCAGATTACCCCTACGTGGAGCTGTTTCGCGATCTCGCAGCAGCCGTGTGCCGTCCTAACAGTACACTGGTGACCTACGGTTACAGTTTTGGCGATGAGCATATCAATCGCGTAATCCGAGATATGCTCACCATCCCCTCAACCCATCTGGTCGTTATCTCTTACGACGACCCGCTCGGTCGCATCATGCAGACCTACAAGGAGATAGGCAGGCCATCACAGATTAGTTTGCTGATCGGTCCGGCACTGGCCGACCTGAGCACACTGACTGAAAACTACTTGCCCAAGGCCGCCATCGACAAGACAACTTTCCGTATGAGTGAGCTGCTTAAACAACGGTGGGGAGCGGAACAGCCAAATCATACAGAAAAGGATCAATTTACTGACGGGGAGGGCTCGCTATGAGTCTGTCTCCACTGGCTTACGCTGACTCTCTGCGCATCGGGACCATTGACTTTGTCTCGCCCGATGAAATCAAAGTCCTTCTGGAAATCGAGGCTCCCGACGGTGTTGCGCTCAATACCGGCACACCGCGCCCATTTCCTCGCATTAACGGCTATGTGCTTATTCCCAGTGATGAAGGCCATTTGGTCGCCCAGGTGGAGTGGATCACTATCGAGCGCTCTCAGTACCCCAAACGCCGAGGCATGCAGGACTTTGGTCTGGTGGACTTACCCTATCCTTTGCGCAAGATGAGCCTGAATCCGCTGGGCTGTCTGTTCTATGACGGCAGAGATGAAAAAGGTAAGGAATTCTATCGTTTCCGGCGCGGTGTCGAGAGCTATCCCACCGTGGGTGATTCGGTCCTGCTCCCCACACAAAATCAACTACGCGCCATCGTCGAGTCAGGCGATAACCGCCACGTAATGATCGGCACCAGCCCGCTGGCCGCGAACGCTGAAGTCGCGGTTGACCCGGACCGGTTGTTCGGTCGCCATTTGGCTGTCCTCGGGAACACTGGTAGCGGAAAATCCTGCTCGGTTGCCGGCTTGATCCGTTGGTCTTTGGAAGCCGCAGAAAGGAAACGGGGCGAGAAGCCAAACGCCCGCTTCATCGTACTCGATCCGAATGGAGAGTACGCTAATGCGTTTGAAGGACTGGGTGATGTACGCGTATGTGCCGTCGAGCCCAGTGAAGGCATCGAACAACTGCAAGTGCCGCTATGGTTCTGGAATAGCGAAGAGTGGAGTGCATTTACTCAGGCGAGTGAACGTGCACAACGGCCGCTGCTACGCAGAGCTCTTCGGGAAATGCGCAGTAGTTCCGAAGCCGCCGAAGATACTGTGTTCCTTCTACGCCGAAAACTCAGTTCCATCCTTATCACCTTGAAGTCGCAAGTCCGTAACAGTGAAACGTATGAGGGCTGGAAGTTCGGACCCAAGCTTCCGATATTTATTGAGGATCTTGAGGCATTTTCACGTGAGTTCATTGATCACAGGGAGAGCTTGGAATTTCTTGCTTCTAAAGTGCAATCCCTACTGGATCGCCCACGACAAACGTTCCGTAAACAGAATGGCCAAACTGGATACAACGATTTTCCAGCGACAGCGGTAGAAGAAGTTATCGCTCATTTTCAAGGATTCCTCACTACCCTAGGTGGAGCAGTTTATCAGGAGGGTCCTAATGAGGACTCACCTATAGAATTTGACGGCGCTCAGTTCGCCGATCACTTAGAGGCACTGGCAAGCCAAGAAACTAATGCGCAGTTTTTCGATTTTCTGATTATGCGTATTCGGACCATGTTATCGGATGCAAGGGTCAAACGGATCGTTACGGGTACTGAAGAGACATCCTTGGCCGAATGGCTTGAGAGCCATATTGGAGATAACCAAGCATCTAATGGTTCCATCACCGTAATTGATCTCTCACTGGTGCCGGCAGAGGTAGTGCATGTCATCACAGCAGTCATCGCCCGCATGACACTGGAGGCGCAGCAACGTTACCGCAACCTGAACCGAGGCCAAATCTTACCTACGGTAATGGTAATGGAGGAAGCACATACCTTCATTAAGCGCTACAACGACGGCGCTGAAAATCAGAATTCGGCAACTATCTGCTGCCAGATATTTGAGAAGATCGCCCGCGAGGGCCGCAAGTTCGGGTTGGGCTTAGTGCTGTCCTCGCAACGTCCTAGTGAGCTTTCTCCCACAGTACTTTCTCAGTGCAATAGCTTCCTGATGCATCGCATCAGTAACGACCGCGACCAGGAGTTGGTCCACAAGCTTGTGCCCGATAATTTGCGAGGCCTGTTGCGGGACTTACCCTCGCTCCCCTCCCGACACGCCATTCTGCTCGGCTGGGCATCGGAGCTGCCGGTACTTGTGCAGATGAACCAACTTCCTGAGCACCATCGGCCAAAATCGGATGATCCTGATTTCTGGGCCGTATGGTCAGGCCAGGATAACGACGGCGAGGTGGTCGAGCGCGAGGTGGATTGGAAAGCGATTGCGGATGATTGGCAGCAGGTCGGCGCACCGGCTCAGAAGCAGAATTTGGAGAAAAATGATGAGTAACAGCCCAAATAATCGTACCCAACCAGTTACGGACAAATATTTTTTCCAAGCTTCAGCAGCAGAATTCAAGAAGATTCCGGGGTGTCCAATTGCATATTGGGCAAGTGCGAGTATTTATTCTGCTTTTGATTGTGCCAAACGTATTTCGGATATGACATCTTTGCATCGAGGAATCTCGACAGGCAATACTGATCTGTTTGCGCGAGTATGGCATGAGGTTCCGATAGAAAATCTTTGTATCGGCGCTAATAGCGTAGAGTCAGCTCGTCTTTCCGGAGCGCGATGGTTTCCATATAACCGAGGTGGATCTTTCCGCAAGTGGTACGGGTTAGGCATCGACATCTTAGATTATGAAAATGATGGTCGCAGGATGGTTGAGGCTGCGAAAAAAGGCGAGTCACCAGGATTCAGACATGATGGATCCGCTGAGTACTTCCTCCCTACAATAACTTGGACTGCGCTTACTGCTGGGAAGCCCTCATTCCGCCTTCTCGAAGCTGGTTATATATTGGGGCATAAGGGTTCTAGTATAAAGACGCCGGACAGCGGCCGTTTGGCTTTTCTTTCTTTATTCAACAGTAATACTTTTGAGAGATTTTTAGAGTACACAAGTCCAACCTTGGATATTAACATCTCTCAACTGTCGTCTTTGCCTCTGCCTGACAATTTCGATTTTTCTCAATCAGGTAACGTGGCGATTAAATTGGTCAACCTGGGGAAAACAGATTGGAACTCCTATGAAACCTCTTGGGATTTTATCAACCTCCCACTGATACGACCCGAGTGCCGCCAGCCTAAGCTGCATCTAACCTATCAGAAGCTCCGCGCCGTCTGGCGTGAGATGACGCTCGAAATGCAACGGTTGGAGGAAGAAAACAACCGCATCTTTATCGAGGCCTACAGCCTGCAGGATGAGCTGACCCCCGAAGTGCCACTGGATGAGATTACTCTTACCTGTAACCCCCATTACCAGTACGGCAACAGTAAAAGTGAGGACGAGCTTGAAGCGCTGCTGTTGGCCGACACTATGCGCGATCTGGTCTCCTACGCCGTGGGCTGTATGTTCGGCCGCTACGCGCTAGACAAACCGGGGCTGATCCTAGCCAATCAGGGTGAGACTATTGAGGATTACTTGAAGAAAATCCCTGAGCCGAGCTTCCCGGCGGATGAGGACAATGTCATCCCCATGCTTGACGGTGATTGGTTCACCGACGACATCACCGAGCGTTTCCGTGAGTTCCTTCGCATTGCTTTTGGCGAAGAACACTATGAGGAAAACCTCCGCTTTGTCGAGCAGGCACTGGGTAAGGACATCCGCAAGTACTTCCTGAAGGACTTCTATAACGACCACGTGCGCCGTTACAAGAAGCGGCCCATCTACTGGTTGTTCTCCTCACCCAAGGGCTCATTCAATGCGTTGATCTACATGCACCGCTACCAGCCTCACACCGTGGGCACGGTGCTGGAGTATCTTCGGGATTTCAAAGACGAGAAGCTAAAAGCCCGGAAAAACCATCTGGAGGCCCTGAGTATCAGCGCCGGGGCCTCCCAGGGTGAGAAGACCAAGGCCCTGAAAGAGATCGAGAAGATCAACAAAACCCTCGCCGAGCTGGATGACTACGAGCGGGATGTGCTCTACCCACTGGCCACCGAACAGGTGGAAATTGATCTCGATGACGGGGTGAAGACCAATTATCCGAAATTTGGCGAAGCTTTAAAGAAGATTACCGGCCTCTCTGGCTAGGAGCACAGGCATGCATATCAACAAACTAACCTTGCAGCGCTTTCGTGGCGCTCAAGATCTACCGCTGGATCTGGATGACAAGCTTAATGTGTTTGTCGGCATGAATGGCACGGGTAAATCCAGCATTCTGGATGCCTCGGCCATCATGCTGTCCTGGCTGGCGAATCGGATTAAGCATGCGGGTGCGTCTGGGCGTCCGATTGCCGAATCCGATATCAGGAATGGTGAATCCTCCGCCAATCTGGCCATTCAGCTATGTGATGAGGGTACTTCCTTCGGCTGGAACTTGGCGAAGGTGCGTAAGGGGTACAGCAAAAAGGACCTGGCCTCTGTTCTGATTTCTGCATCCGAAACGGCCAAGGGTATTCAGGCCGGCATCACCGAACACAACGGGAAGGTAAACATCCCCTTGTTTGCTTACTACCCGGTGAATCGCGCTGTGTTGGATATTCCACTGCGTATCCGAGAAAAGCATCAGTTCGGGCTTCTTTCTGCTTACGAGGAGTCGCTAACCAGTGGCGCCAACTTCCGTACTTTCTTTGAATGGTTCCGGGAGCGTGAAGACCTTGAGAACGAGAACCGCAAATACATAGATGATCTGATCAAGCCGGACGATTTCGAGTTCCCGGATTCGCAGCTAACGGCGGTGCGGCGGGCCCTTGAGATTTTCATGCCGGACTTCCAAAACCTGACCGTAAGGCGCCAACCGCTGCGGATGGAGGTAACGAAGAAAGGCCAGCGGCTGACGGTAAACCAGCTTTCCGATGGCGAAAAATGCTTGATGGCCATGGTTGGCGACCTTGCCAGGCGCATGGCCATAGCCAACCCGGAGCGAGAAGATCCGCTGCTGGGAGATGGCATTGTGATGATCGATGAAATTGATCTGCACCTGCATCCGAAATGGCAGCGCCTGGTGGTGCCCAGTTTGAGGGCGGTTTTCCCGAACTGTCAGTTTTTTATCTCCACTCATTCACCGCATGTAATTACCCATGTGAAACCGGAGAATCTGTTCCTTATGAACATGACAGATGCCGGGGAATTGGAGATTGTTCGCCCGAATGAGTCCTACGGGAAGACGGTGGACAGGGTACTTGAAGATCTGATGGGCCTTGAGACCACACGCCCTGACCAAGTGGAAGATGCTCTTCGAGCTATTTACGGGCAAATCAATGATGGCGAGCTTGATACTGCCAGAAAAGGCATTGCTGAATTGGAACGAGACATTGGCGAAGATCCGGAACTGGTAAAAGCCAAGGTGCTGATCAAACGCAAGGAGCTGATTGGCCGATGAAGTATGTGGAGAAGCGCCACGAACCTGAAGTTTTTACGCAATGGAAGGCTCTGGCCAATGTCAATGAAGACTGGCAGCCTACCTATGGCGACCTGAGGGGTGAGCCCAAAGCCTCGGTAAAGAGATCATTGATGCGGGAGCAGGGTTACATCTGCTGCTATTGTGAACGCCGGTTAACCGAGGGCGATTCCCACATAGAACACTTTCAGCCTCAGAGTGACCCGACTGTGGATCCGCTGGATTACGGCAATCTTTTGTGCTCCTGCCAGAATCAGATCAGAAAGGGTGAGCCCCGTCACTGCGGTAACCTGAAAGGCGACTGGTTTGACCCCGAGCTGTTGATATCTCCGCTGGATGCGAATTGTGAGCCCCGGTTTGGTTTTGAAGGTGATGGTTGGATTAAACCTGCTGACAATAACGACCGGGCGGCCTGTGAAACCATTACCCGACTGGGCCTCGACCTGCCCAAGTTGAATGAGTTGAGAGCTGGAGCAATTGAGCCTTTCCTGGATGATAGCTTGAGCCATGATGAGCTGGGTCAGTTCGTGTCGGGCTACTTAACCATGGGAGCAGACGGCCGTTTCGGTGAGTTCTGGACCACCATCAAATACCTGTTTGGGGACTATGCCGCCGCATGAGTAATCGAATTTCCCAGGCCTCTCATGAATATCCCAGGTCGCTCATGAAGGAGGGCTACCTATGAAATTGAAAGAAATTGCCGTTAAAGGCTTTAAATCCATCAGCAATCACGACTACGAGCGTATTGCCTTTAACGATGTCACGGTGCTGTTGGGGGCGAATGGCTCCGGGAAAAGTAACCTGATTTCACTGTTCCGGCTGTTGGGATTTATGACCACTGGTGCTCTGCAGCAGTACGTTGGCAGGCAGGGCGTCAGCCAGCTTCTGTTTTATGGCCCAAAGGTGACCGAATCGCTGAGTTTCAGCGTGAAACTGGAAGATGACAGCACCACGGACTCCTACGATGTAAAGCTATCGTATGGGTTGCCGGACCGGCTGTTCGTCAGCGGTGAACAGGTAAGCTATCACAAGGCCGGTCACCCCAGACCGCAGGAATACTTTCTGTCCAGTGGTGGCCCCGAAGCGGATCTGGGGCAGGATGATCGGCCCACCAGTAAAGTGCTTACCGGTCTGCTCAGAGGCATACAAACCTTCCAGTTTCACGACACATCCGACACCGCCCGAATCAAGGACCGGGTGTACGTTGATGATGTGTCCTACCTGCGCAGCGATGGGGGCAACCTCGCGGCCTTCCTCAAGATGTTGAAGGAGTCGGACAGCTATCGTCCTTACTACGAACGAATTGTCCGGCATATTCGCAAGATTATGCCGCAGTTCAACGACTTCGTACTGGATACCCTTCCTGGCAATGACCGTTTCGTGCGACTGAACTGGTCTGATACCTACCGCCAGGATTATCTTTTTGGTCCGGATCAGATTTCCGACGGGTCTCTTCGCTTCATGGCGCTGACCACACTACTGTTGCAGCCACCGGCGTTGCTTCCAAAAGTGATCGTTCTGGATGAGCCGGAGTTGGGTCTGCATCCGGCTGCCACGCTTGAGCTTGCCGGTATGATCAAACGTGCATCCCAGAAAACGCAGGTGGTCCTGGCCACCCAGTCCACACGGCTGGTGGATGAATTCCTGCCGGAGCAGATTGTGATTGTGGAGCGCGATTCAAAGACCGGCGCCAGCTCGTTCCACCGTCTGGAAGCGGAGGCGCTGGGTGAATGGTTGCAACGGTACAGCCTCTCGGAGCTTTGGGAGAAAAATGTGTTGGGAGGGCAGCCGTGATTCGACTGCACATAACCGCAGAGGGCCAGACCGAGAAAGCCTTCGTCGACCAGGTTTTGACACCCCATCTGGCGCACTTTGATGTCTACACCGACGCGCGCTGTGTGTTAACGAGCAAGGACAAACGGGCAGCCAAAGAATACCGGGGTGGCTTGATCAGTTACCAGAAGGCAAAAGCAGACATCGAAACCTGGATGAAGGAAGACGCCAACCAGGAATGCTGGTTTACCAGCATGTTCGATTTATATGCCTTGCCAGACGATTTCCCAGGATTTGACGAGGCGGAACGGCTGGAGCCTTATCAAAGGATCGAACGGCTCGAAGCTGCTTTTGGCAATGAAATGAACAAGCCAAACTTTATTCCCTATATCCAGTTGCATGAATTTGAAAGCCTGATTCTGGCTGACCCGGCCAAGCTGGATTGGGAGTACCTGGAGCACGACCAGCCAATTGGAAATCTAGTGAAGATGGTCGGCTCCCAAAATCCGGAGCTCATCAATGACGGTCGAGAAACAGCGCCATCGAAACGAATTCTCAAAGAAATACCGGAATACGACAAGGTGACATCGGGGGTATCGGTTGCGGCTCACATCGGCCTCGATACTCTACGGGCCTCTTGCAAACACTTTGATGAATGGGTGTCGCGCCTGGAAAAGCTCGGGGGCAAAGAATGAGCCAGCAAATCACTCATGCGCTGAGCCGACTGTTCGATAAGCATCGCATCGTGTTTTGGTACGACACCAAGCAAGAGCTGCGCAGCGACTTCGAGGCGGTTTCCATCCCGCACGTGGAGAAGCTGGAAATCGCCAACAACGAGTACGGCCTGAAACATCGCATCCTGCGGGAGGCACCGGAACAGAAATTCTTGCTGTACAAGGAGGGGCCGCAACCAGAGGATCTGGATAACTGGTTGCTTGACGTACAGTTGGCCCACGGCGAGTTCCGGACCGACCAGGTGGCTATCTGGCTGTCCGAACTGGAGCTGGGCCTGGAGTTCGCCGAGATAGCTCAGGCCCACGCGGAGTTTTTCCAGGCAATCAAGCGCAAGGACGCACTGAAGAAGTTGCTGAAGCCGGACGATACCGCCGGCCAGCTGCGCCTGAAGATGCTGGCCGTGTGTGCCGGTAGCGAGCCCCGTATGGACTCGGTGGTGGAAACCCTGCTGCAGCAACTGGCTGAAGACCGTGATGATGGCATCCGGCTGATTGAGCGCTGTGGTCTGGGCAGCTTCCTGTGGGAGCAACTGACCCGTTTCTACGGCTACGAGGCCAGTGAACCCAGCCTGCGCGATTTCGTGATCGAGCTGTTCAAGTCCTGCTACGCCATGGGTACCGATGGCGATGTCAAACTGACCGGCGACGCCCTGGTGTTCCTCAAGCGCTGGAAAGACAGCCGGCAGTTCGAGCAGGGGTTTGAAACCCTGTCTGCCGAGTGTGCCGAGGTGCTGGGCATTGAGCAGGATCTGGGTAAGCGGGACTTCCGGGACCTGGTTGAGCTGGATTACTTCCGGCTAATCGACCAGAAGATTATCAGTGACCTGGTGCGGGCGGTGGTAGGCCGCACGGTCACTAGTGGCGATGTGGCATTGTGGGTACGGCAGCGGCGCCAGGGCCACTGGTACGGGGAGTTCCGCCACCTGTATGAAGCCATTGAGTTTGCGGCCCGTTTTGTCCAGATGCTCGGTGAGGCTCGTCTCACCATGGACAGCCTCTCCGACGGCGTTCAGCGATACAGCCGTTCCTGGTTCCAGTTGGATCAGCTCTACCGCAAATTTACCTACCATGTGCGCATGTCCGGCCAGGCATCGTTAATGGGCGATCTCAGTGAGCAGGTGGAGAATTTGTATTCCAACAACTACCTGCTCAAGCTGGGCGACGGCTTCCAGGTTCACGTGGATGCCGCGCCGCGCTGGGAGGCCTATCCGGTCGTTCAGCAAACAGCCTTTTTCGAGCACTGGGTTCGCCCGTACCTGTGCAAGGACAAACGGATCTGCGTGATCATTTCCGACGCCATGCGCTATGAGATTGGTGATGAGCTGCTGGGCCTTATCCGGCAGGAAGATCGCTACAGCGCGGAGCTTGAACCGGCACTCTCGACCCTTCCCAGCTATACCCAGCTCGGTATGGCGGCGCTACTGCCCAACAAGTCCCTGGCAATCGCCGACAACGATACCGGTACGGTACTGGTGGATGGCCAAAGCTCACAGGGCACGGTCAACCGTACCAAAATCCTGCAGGCCGCCTTGGATGGTCGGGGCCAGGCCGTCAAGGCGGAGGATTTTATGCAGCTCAACCGGGAAGACAGCCGTGAGCTGCTCAAGGGTAATGATGTGCTGTACATCTACCACAACCGCATCGATCACACCGGCGACAAGATGCATTCAGAGGGGCAGGCCTTTGAAGCCGCAGAACAAACCCTGGATGACCTGATTCGACTGATCAAGAAGCTCACGGCGGCCAACGCCAATAACCTGCTGATCACCGCTGACCATGGCTTTATTTACCAGAACCGTGAGCTGGATGAGAGTGATTTCCTGGGCGATGCCGTTTCTGGCGATGATATTCGCTACCGGGACCGTCGGTTCGTGCTGGGTAAGGGGCTGTCCGCCTCTCCGGCCTTCCATCACTTCTCGTCTGAGCAGCTTGGGCTGGATGGCGATATGGAAGTGCAGATTCCCAAGTCCATCAACCGGCTGCGTCTTAAAGGCTCTGGCAGCCGCTTTGTGCATGGCGGCGCATCCCTTCAGGAGGTTGTGATTCCAGTCCTGAAGGTTAACAAGAAGCGCCAGAGTGATGTCAGCGCCGTTGAGGTGGACATCCTGCGTGGGGCCAGCTCGGTGATCACTTCCGGCCAACTGGCCGTCACCTTGTATCAGTCCGGACCGGTTACCGAGAAAGTACAGCCTCGCCACCTGCGGGCTGGGATTTATACCCAGTCAGGGGAGTTGATTTCGGACAGTCACGAACTGTCGTTTGACCTGACCTCGGAGAACCCCCGCGAGCGGGAGCTTCAGGTGCGCTTTGTGCTCAGCCGCAAGGCGGACGAGGCCAACGGCCAGGAGGTTTTCCTGAAGCTGGAAGAACAGCACGCCGGCACCTCCCACTACAAGGAATACAAGTCGCTCAGGTATTTGATGCGGCGGTCCTTTACCAGCGATTTTGATTTCTGAGGGTTATAGCCAATGAGTACGCTTGACCAAAAGATCAACGAACACTTCCCCGGGTTGGTGGTGCGCAAAGACCTGGTGAAAACGGTCAAGGGCAACGCCATCGTCCCCTCATACGTGCTGGAGTATCTGCTCGGCCAGTACTGCGCCACCAGCGATGAGGCCACGATTCAGACCGGGATTGAAACGGTGAAGGAAATTCTGGCCAAGCACTATGTTCACCGGAACGAGGCCGGTCTGGTGCGCTCGAATATCAAGGAAAAGGGGCGCTACAAGGTGATCGACAAGATCAGCGTGGCCCTGAATGAGAAGACGGATGCCTACGAGGCGCAGTTTTCCAACCTGGGAATCAAGAAGGTATTGGTGGATTCTGGGACCGTCAAGGCCCACCCCAAACTGCTGGTAAGCGGCGTATGGTGCATTGCGGACATCGAATACGTATTTTCTGAAGACCAGAACGTCAGCCCCTGGATTCTGTCCACCCTCAAGCCGATTCAGCTATCGCACTTCGACTACGACGCCTACGTTGCCGCGCGGCAGCAGTTCAGCACCGATGAGTGGATTGACCTGCTGATCCAGAGTATCGGCTTTAACCCGGAGATGTTCGGACGGCGCAGCAAGCTGACGCAACTGGTCCGATTGATTCCGTTCTGCGAGCGGAACTACAACCTTATCGAACTTGGCCCCAAGGGGACGGGTAAATCCCACGTTTACTCCGAATTCTCGCCCCATGGGATCCTGGTTTCCGGTGGTGAAGTCACCGTACCCAAGCTGTTTGTGAATAACTCCAGCGGCAAAATCGGCCTGGTGGGCTACTGGGATTGCGTGGCCTTTGACGAATTCGCCGGTAAACAGAAGCGAGTCGACAAGGCCCTGGTCGACATCATGAAGAACTACATGGCCAACAAGTCCTTCTCCCGTGGCGTGGAAACCCTGGGCGCCGAGGCGTCCATGGTATTCGTGGGGAACACCCGGCATACCGTGCCTTACATGCTGAAGCATTCGGACCTGTTCGATGAGCTGCCGGACAAGTTCTACGATTCTGCCTTTCTGGACCGAATCCACTTCTACATCCCCGGGTGGGAGGTCGATATCATCCGGGGCGAGATGTTCTCCGACGGCTATGGCTTCGTGGTGGACTACCTTGCAGAAATCCTGCGCTCGATGCGGAACTACGATTATTCCGATCAGTACCGGGAGCACTTTACCCTTTCTTCTGATATCTCGACCCGTGACCGGGACGGTATCAACAAGACCTTTTCCGGCTTGATGAAGATCCTGTTTCCCCAGGGCGGAGCAACCAGGGATGAGGTTGAAGAAGTGCTGCGTTTTGCCATCGAGGGGCGCAAGCGGGTCAAGGACCAGTTACAGCGGATTGATACTACTTACGGCGAAGTACGCTTTTCCTATCAGGATCAACAAGGCCAGGAAATACTGGTCACGACACTTGAGGAGGAAGAGTACCCAGGCTACTACCACCAGACGGTCTCGACTCCTGATGACGAGGGAGTAGAACCCGAGCCAACAGCGGACGTTAAAGGTGTCGAGCCAGAAGAGCTGAATGCCCCCGAGCCAGTACTGGAAGAAAAGCACCTGACCTTCCAGGAAAATCAGAAGGGCATCTCATTCGACGGCTTGTTTGGCGCATACCTGAAAGGAGCCAGCAAGATCACCGTCACAGACCCCTACATCCGGCTTTTCTACCAGATCCGCAATTTCATGGAGTTTCTCGAAGCCATCGTGAAGAACAAGGCCGAAGAAGATGAAGTGGAGGTTCACCTCGTCACCGTCAGGGACGAGTTCAAGGGTGACCTGCAAGACGAGAGTTTTGAAAAAATCCAGGAATCCGCTCGCACCGTGGGCATCGACTTCACCTGGGCGTTTGACGAAAGCGGCACCATTCACGCCCGTCATATCGTTACGGACCACGGCTGGAAGATATCGCTGGATCGGGGGTTGGACATCTTCCAGCACTACGAGATGAATGAAGCCTTCGCGTTTGCCAACCGGTTGCAGCAGTTTCGGTCTAGCAAGGCCTTTGAGGTGACGTTTATCAGGCAAGAACAAAAAAATTAGGGGGGACGAGATGAGCGGCGAGGTAAAGAGAATAGAATCGATCAAAGACATGGCGGTCTTTCAGGACTTTCGATGGGCTTCATCTGTAAGGGATGAAGGCAATAATGTTGCTGAATTTAGAAAGATCAACATTTTATATGGCCGAAACTACTCCGGAAAAACAACTTTATCACGGATTTTTAGGGCTCTCGAAACCGGTTCAGTCTCCGAAAAATATAGCTCGCCTGAATTTCAGCTATCTTTCAATGGCGGCACCAATGCCACGCAAAACTCATTGAATAGCCATGGCCAAGTGGTTCGGGTTTTTAATGAAGATTTTGTCAGAGATAATCTGCATTTCATCGTTGATGACGAGCAGGCCATAAACTCGTTCGCCATATTGGGAGAAGATAATGCCAAGCTTGAGGAAGAGATAGAAAAGCATGAAGCTGAACTCGGAAGCGAAGAGGATAAATCAGGTCTGCTTGGTGACCTCCTTGGTGCTGAGGATGAGTTCAAAAAAGCCAAAAAATCCCATGGCGATAAGTCGACAGAATTGGAGACAAAGTTACGGGATAAAGCCAATAAGGCAGGCTCGGGAATTAAGCACAACAAATCGTTTGGCGATGCCAACTACAATGTTCCCAAAATTAAAGCAGATATCGCTACTGTTACCAGAGATACTTATTCCCCGCTTACTGATGAACAGGTAGACCAATTTCATGACCTTCTCAGAGAAGAACCCAAGCCGGAAATCCCAGAATCATCATCCTTTAACCTTCAATATTCCGCGATAGTATCAAAGGCTAAAGATTTAATTGAAAAAAAGATTCAGGCATCTGACCCGATTCAGGAATTACTAAACGATGCTGCATTGGCGACATGGGTGAGGACTGGTCGCGAGCATCATCAAGGGAAAAGAGACAAGTGCGCATTTTGTGGTAGCGACCTACCGAAAGATTTATGGGAAAAACTGGACAAGCATTTCAATCAGGAGTCTGAAGAGCTTCGGCAAGCGCTGGATAACCTGCTTGGATCGATTGAACGTGAGAGGTCACGACTTCCCAGTCTACTGAAAATCAAGAATTCGGATTTCTATTCTAACTTCACCATGGATTTGGATTCGCTTTCAGAACAGTTGTCAGCTAAATCCGCTGCTTATTGTGAAAGCTTGGATTCTATTAAAGAACAGGCCGAAAAACGGAAAAATGAAATCTTCACTCCTCTAACATTTGATGAACCTGAGTCCGTTGAGGATTCTTTGAATTCGGTTAGAGATTCATTTGAACAGCTCAGGAAAAAATCAAATGAGTTCACTGCTTCGCTGAGCGAGGATCAATCGGAAGCGCGCGCTTCACTCCGCCTTCATGAAGTTCATACATTCGTTAACGACATAAAATATGAAGAAGAATGCACAGCCATTGACGTGCTGAATAAGGCAATGGAAAAAGCGGAGGAAGCTAAGAACTCTGTAAAGGAAAAGCTTGATACAAAACGAGCAAAGATCAGTGAACTGAAGGCCCAACTGAAAGATGAAAGCAAGGGTGCTGACCGGGTTAACGACTATTTGAATAACTTCTTCGGCCACCAGTCCCTTTCACTCAGAGCCATTGAAGAAAATCCCGGAGATACTTCATCGGGATACCGGTTTGAAGTAACACGCAACGGCAAGCAGGCATTCCACCTAAGTGAGGGTGAATGTAGCCTGATAGCTTTTTGTTACTTCATGGCAAAGCTTGATGATATCGAGACTAAAGGTAATCAGCCTATCATCTGGATTGATGATCCCATATCCAGTCTTGATGCAAACCATATATTTTTTGTCTACAGCCTTATTAATGCAGAGATTGTAACCCCGGAGAAATATGAAGATGGCGAGGAGGAAAAAGAACGCGACCGCTTTAAGCAGTTATTTATATCGACTCACAACCTGGATTTTCTGAAGTATCTTAAGCGGCTTCCTGGTGCGATGAACAAAAATAAATCTCAATTTCTCATCATTACGCGAACGAATCAGACCAGCAACATCACGTTGATGCCTCGATACCTTAAGGACTATGTTACTGAGTTCAATTTCTTGTTTCATCAAATTTATAAATGTGCCCACGCACAGATCGAGAGTGATGAAAATCATGATTGCTACTACAACTTTGGGAACAATGCCCGTAAGTTTCTTGAGGCATTCTTGTACTACAAATATCCAAATGCCGTAGAGAAAGATGACAAGTTAACGCGGTTTTTTGGAGATGATGCCTTGGCCGCATCACTTACGGATCGTATCAATAATGAGTTTTCCCATTTGGCGGGTGTATTTGAACGAAGTGTTTTACCTATCGATGTTCCTGAGATGAAGACCACAGCAAATTTCATCTTGCGGAAGATTAAGGAAAAGGACCCTGATCAGTATGCCGCGTTACTTCAAAGTATCGGCGTGACTGAAGAGCCTATTGAGGAACCACAGACAGCGGTGGAGGCTCAATGAAAATCCTCCACACATCCGACTGGCACATCGGCCGCACCCTTTACGGCAGAAAGCGGTATGAGGAGTTCGAGAATTTTCTTACCTGGCTGGCTGAGTCGATTCAGAAAAACGAAATCGATGCACTGCTCGTGGCAGGTGATGTCTTTGACACCAGCGCTCCGAGCAATCGTGCCCAGGAGCTCTATTATCGGTTCCTGTGCCGGGTGGCTGCCTCATCCTGCCGGCATGTTGTCGTCATCGCGGGCAACCACGATTCGCCTTCCTTCCTCAATGCCCCCAGGGAGCTGCTCAAAGCGCTGAATGTCCACGTGGTCGGCAGTAGCTCTGAGTCCCTGGAAGACGAAGTGCTGGTGCTCCGCAGTGAGCTGAACGCTCCGGAGCTGATTGTTTGCGCCGTGCCCTACCTCCGGGACAGGGATATCCGGGTGGCGGAGGCGGGTGAGAGTGTCGAGGACAAGGAGCGGAAACTACTTGCGGGGATCCGGTCTCATTACGCCGAAGTCGCCGCCTTCGCTGAGCAGAAACGTGAGGAACTCGGAGTGGATATTCCCATTGTGGCCATGGGGCACCTGTTTACTGCCGGCGGACAAACCATCGATGGTGATGGTGTACGCGAACTCTACGTTGGCTCCCTGGCTCATGTGACGGCCGGGATTTTTCCAGCGAGCTTTGACTATCTGGCGCTTGGACACCTCCACGTCCCTCAGAAGGTGAATGGCCTAGAGACCATCAGGTACAGTGGCTCCCCTCTGCCCATGGGGTTCGGGGAGGCAAAACAGCAAAAGAGCGTTTGCCTGGTTGTTTTTAATCATGAAGAGGGCCAGGGCAAGCCGCCATCCGTGCAACTGATCGACGTGCCAGTGTTTCAAAAGCTGGAGCGCGTTAAGGGAGACTGGGAGAGCATCTCAAGCCGTATGCTCGAGCTGTCGGCAACAGACTTTCAAGGCTGGGTCGAAGTCATCTACGAAGGTGAGGAGGTCATTGGCGACCTGCGCGAACGTCTGGAGACCGCCGTCTCTGGCACTGGAGTGGAGATCCTCCGGATCAAAAACAACCGCATCATCGACCACGTGCTGGGACAAATCCATGAAGAGGAGACACTCGACGACCTGGATGTGAACGACGTGTTCGAGCGCTGCCTAGCCGTTCATGAAGTGCCTGAAGACCAGCGGCCTGAACTGCTACGGGCCTACCAGGAAACTGTTTCGTCTCTCTATGAAGACGACGTGAAAGCGGGATAGAGGGGCTGTCGATGAGAATACTGCAGGTACGCTTCAAAAACCTGAACTCCCTGGTAGGCGAGTGGGAAATCGACCTGATGCACCCAGCCTTCGCGTCTGACGGCATCTTCGCCATTACCGGCCCGACCGGCGCGGGTAAGACTACGATCCTCGATGCTATCTGTCTTGCCCTCTATGGGCGGACGCCTCGCCTGAACAAGGTTACCAAGAGCGGAAACGAAATCATGTCCCGGCAGACCGGCGAATGTTTTGCCGAGGTGACCTTCGAAACCCAGAGTGGGCGTTACCGCTGTCATTGGAGCCAACATCGGGCACGCAAGAAGCCGGATGGCGAGCTCCAGGCTCCGAAACATGAAATTGCCAATGCTGATTCCGGCGAGATCTTCGAATCCAAGATGAGAGGTGTAGCCGACCAGATCGAGTCGGCTACCGGTATGGACTTTGATCGTTTTACCCGTTCCATGTTGCTTGCCCAGGGCGGCTTCGCCGCGTTCCTTCAGGCGGCACCGGATGATCGGGCTCCGATCCTGGAGCAGATCACGGGCACAGAGATCTACAGCCAGATATCCGTTCGCGTCCATGAGCGACAGCGAGAAGAGCGAGAAAAGCTGAGCCTACTGCAGGCTGAAACAGCAGGCATCGCGATTCTCGAGCCGGAGCAGGAACAAGAGATTGCGCAGACACTCGAGACAAGGCAGAAGGAGGAAACAGACCTCGCCGCCAAGTCCGCCGAGGCCGGAAAGGCCATTGCCTGGCTCTCCATCATCGATGGATTAAAGAAGGAAATCGTCAATCTTGCCGATGAGGATAGCAAGCTGCATGTTGATATTAGGGCGTTCAAGCCCGATCGTGAAAGGCTCAACCGGGCTTTGAGTGCCTCCTCGCTTGATGGCGTATATGCAACGCTTATGGCCACCCGCAAACAGCAGGCAGATGACAGAGAGGCATTGAAAACTGAGGAGGAGGCGCTCCCTGGATTGGAATCCTCCGCCAAGGAGCAAGCCGAGACGATGAGCGCGGCTGAGCAACAAACCGCTCGGGCCAAAGAAGAGCTGAAAGCGGCCGCACCGATATTGCAAAAGGTTCGCTCCCTCGATCAGAAGCTTGCCGATCAGGAAAAGGCAGTTACGGCGGGTGATGAGGCCTGCAAGAAGGATTCGGCAAAGATTGACGCAGATACACAAACCCGGCTCAAGGAACAGGAGAAGCGTATTAAGGCCCAACAGGCATTGGAGCTTGTTGAAGGGTATCTCAAGGAGCATGCCCGGGATGAATGGCTGATCGGCGGCCTGGCTGGTGTTGAAGAGCAGTTGAGAGGCCTGCTCTTTAGGCAAAGCGAAGCCCTTCAAAAAGAGAGCGATCAAGAAACGGCCGAGAACGCTTTGAAACAGGCGACAACGTCACTCGACGACTGTCAGAAGCAATCCGGCATTCGGAAGCAGGAGCTGGAGGACGCATCAAAGCAGCTTCAGCAAGGCAAAGATGTTTTGAGCCAGCTACTGGGGGGCCGCTTGCTGCGCGAATATCGCACGGAGAAGGAAACTCTGCTGCGTGAAATGGCCTTCCTGACGAAAATAGCGGAGCTTGAAGATCACCGGGCGAAACTGGAAGACGGCAAGCCCTGCCCACTTTGTGGGGCCACCGAGCATCCCTTCGCGGAAGGGAATGTGCCTGCCTCTGATGAAACCGAACAGAAGATTGAAGCGCTGACCAAACTGATCAACAAAGCCGAGGATCAGGAAGCCGCCATCAAGAAGCTCGAAGTAGCTGAAAGCTTGGCCCGTAAAAACCTGACGGAGGCTGAAAAGCTGGAGTCAGCGGCGGCTAATGACAAAAAGGCAGCCGAAAGAACACTTGCCGAGGTAAAGGGCAGCTTGGAAAAGCTCCGTGCAGACTTTGCCGAACGCAGGCACGCCGTTTCCTCCAGGCTCCTGCCGCTTGGTATTGAGAACATCCCTGAAACGGACATTTCATCGCTGCTCGAGACCCTCAAAGCACGGCTGAAGGAATGGCAGGCCCAAGTCAAGAAGAAGGCAGACATCGAGAAACAGGTTGCCGACCTCGACAGTGAGATCAAGAGACTGGATGCGGTTATCGAAACCCAAAGCACTTCCCTTGCCGAAAAACGGGAGCGCCTGGAAACACTGAAAACGGAATTTGCCGCAGGAAATGATGAGCGCAAAGCACTTTACGACGACAGGAATCCCGACGAAGAAGAGCGCGGTTTGAATAAGGCGGTATTTGACGCCGAAGTTGCCGAGAGGCAGGCCAGAGATCAGCATAATCAACTACAGCAAAGGTGGCATACCGCAAAGGCCCATGTCGAATCCCTGAGAAAGCGGATCGACCAGCGAGAGCCGGAACTGGGAAGGATGGAAACTGATTTCTCCGAAGCACTTACGCCAGTTGGTTTTTCAGATGAAGAACAGTTTCTGGGAGCCAGATTGACCTCTGAGCGGAGAGGTGAGCTGGCGGTTAAGGCCAATGAACTGGATGAGCGTCAAACAGATCTGAAAGCCAGGCAAAAGGATCGGGAGACGCGCTTGGCCACAGAGATGGCTCGAAAAGTGACCGACAAATCTCTTGAAGAGCTCGAACCCCAATTCAAGGAGTACGAGGAGTCTCTGAGGGAGTTGCGGGACATCATTGCCGGTCTTAAGCACAAGCTGAGCGAAAATACGGCCGCCAAAGAGAGGATAAAAGAGAAACAAGCGGCTATTGAGGCCCAGGGCAAAGAGTGTCGCAGGTGGGAAAACCTGCACGAATTGATCGGATCCGCAGACGGTAAAAAGTATAGAAACTTTGCCCAGGGGTTGACCTTCGAAATGATGATTGGCCACGCCAACAGACAACTGCAAAAAATGACCGACCGCTACTTGCTGGTCCGTCATGATGCTCAGCCCCTGGAGCTCAACGTGGTTGACAACTACCAGGCTGGGGAGATTCGGCCCACGAAGAATCTTTCCGGTGGTGAAAGCTTTATCGTCAGTCTCTCCCTGGCTCTGGGTCTGTCCCATATGGCCAGCAAGAATGTCCGTGTGGACTCGCTGTTCCTGGATGAAGGCTTTGGCACGCTGGACGATGAAGCCCTTGATACTGCCTTGGAAACTCTCTCGGGTCTGCAGCAGGACGGCAAGCTGATCGGCGTTATTTCACACGTGCCTGCCTTGAAGGAGCGTATCAGCACGCAGATCCAGGTTACACCTCAAACTGGCGGGAGAAGCCAGATATCGGGGCCGGGATGCGGCGGGTTGAGCGCTACAGAGCGGGCCGTAGAGGCAGGTTAACTTGAAAATGAATCGACAGGCGATGCTTTCACCACGAGAACATCATTTCTACGTAGCGATTGCCAAGTTCCTTTTCCACCATCCGGAGCATGGCATTGTGTCAGTGCGGGACCCGATCAAGATCAAGGACGCGAATCGGTACGGGCTCAGCCCCCTCATACTCTATGGCATTACTGTTAGCGGGTTGCCCATTCGCTGGATGACGTTCACTCCAGTCGATCAACCCAGAGCTTTCCAGGATGTTCTCCTGGATGCATGGCGTAACGCGGAAGGCTTGCGTGGTTGCCCCGACACCCTTCGGGTCAACCGCCACATCGCGACGGCCAGCCATAGGCTGGTAGAGGACATGGCAAAAATCGGAGTCCAGGTTGAGGTCGCCGACGCCAAGGAGAAATCCCTCCCAGCGTCTCTGCGTTCAGCCCAGGACTCCAGCCGGTGGCTGCTGAGGAAGCACAACGGAAAAGACCGGTCTCCTGCCGGATCCATCCAGGCTCTTTGCCGGTACGCTCAGGATGAGCACGACTTTCGTGTCAGGGGTGGTCACAGAGGTGTGAATAACCGTGAGGTTGAAGACAGAATCCAGCAGTGGCTGGCGTTACCGGTGCAATTGCCGGTGCCTACAGCGACCGGTGGGCTCGACTGGAAACCCGGTCCATGGCTGTCATCCTGGGAGACCTCGCTACCGCCCTGTAAGCCCCGATATTTGGCTCTGGATGGGTTTGATGGCAGTACCTGGCTGCTTTCAGGTGAGGCGGCACCGGAGGATATCGTCGAGGATGATGATTTCTGGGCCGACAGTGACTATGACAACGCGGCCGAGATTGCCAAGAACCTCGTGGCGTGCTGGCCCAATCCACCTGCAGAGATTGCCAGGCGTGCCGGGATCACCCTGCGGGAACTTCAATGGTTCACCTCGGGAAAGTCGTCCCTTGACCCGCATGCGCGTTTTGACCTGGAAGCATTGCTCGGCATCGAGTACGACGAACGAATGGGCAGATATGTAGAGGCTGGGCCTTATGTCCTGATAGCCCACAAACCACTGGCCCTTAAGGAAGTCTATGAAGGCATATCCGGCGGCGGAGATGCACGCCCCTGTGAGATAGTCCCACGCCAAGGTGCCGCAGACCCCAGCTGGCGATACGTGTTGATCAACACCTATGGAGAGCCCCCAAGCCTCGTGATGGCGCCCCGTGGAGCCAAAATCACGGAGCGCCTTCCGGAGTTGCTTATGAATTATGACGGAGTTAGGGCTGTCGCTCCGAAGTTCTACCAGGATGTCGTTTCTACCTGTGCCCGTGCCTGCCGAGAACCTGCCGCTAACATTCGCGAGATGAAAAACTTTGTGAAACGCTATAAAGAGCACTGGGTAGATTGCTCCTGGCAGCCGGAATGAACCTGTCCGGTTGAGTCAAAGCGCGAAGACTGCGGATAATGGAAACGGCAGCGAACAACAGTTTGCCCAATATTTATTCGTGGCTACGGTTAGGTCGGGAAGCGCTTTTTGGAAACTTTCGCTCCACAAACGCTTCCAGTCGCTCGGCGTTGCGGTAGGCGATAACGCAGATAAAAAGCACAACCGCGACAAAGCTCAGGAATGCAATCAATGTGGCAGATAGGTTCAGCATATTCAGGTCTCCAATGGTTGATGGCCCTTTGAGGTCACTTTGTTGGTTTCAGGCCGCAGCATCGGCCTGTCTTTGTTCTTTGGCGACAGACGCAATCAAGTGCCGGGAGCAGCTCAGAATCTCCTGGATTTCGCTGTAGCTGTGGCCGCTCTTGAGAAGGCTGGCGATGTGTTGCCTGCGCTTCAGGTCTCGCTGCCGCCCTTGATACTTACCCTCCGTTTTGGCTTTGTTGATGCCTTGGAACTGGCGGCGCCGGCGATCTTCGTAGTCTTTTCGGGCCACCGCAGCCAGCATGTCGAGCATCATGGCGTTGACTGCCTGAAGAATAGAGTCCGTGAAGCCGGTGTTGTCTTTCTTCTCCAGGGCGAGCCAACTGGTCGGCAATTCCGGGGAAACAATGGCCAGTCGTTTGGCGGCCAGCTTTTGCTTGAGAGAGTCCCAGTCACTCTGTTTGAGGCGGGCTAGCCGGTCGATCTGTTCGACCAGCACAATGTCACCCTCACCGGAATCTGTGATCAGCTTCATCAGCTCGGGTCGGTGCAAAGTAGCGCCGGACACGTTCTCCACGTAGAAAGCGGCAATACGCTGACCGTGGTTGGCTGCGAACTGTACCAGTGACTCCCGGGCTCGCTCCGCATTCTGTTCCTGCGTGGATGCCCGAAGGTAGGCTCGAATAAACATCGTCGGTTCCTCAGTCTGTTATAAGTGGTTCTCTCTGGCCGGTCTGGTTTAGGTGGTTCTGGTGGCCGTTACCGGGTTCGAACCTCTGGTTCTCCTGATCTGTACCCATAAGGAACCACCTCAAGAGTCGAGAAACTCCCCGAACGGATCGTCCGCTCGATAAATCTGGTTGATTCTGTCGTCATCGAAGAAACCCTCTGTACCGCCATTGCTCCCATTGCCGGAAGTTGCCTTGTTGCCCGCGCCGGTTGCCTCCTCATCACTGCCTCGACTGAACGACGCCATCTTTTGTTCGAATTCAGGAAACGTCATTTCCCCATCGGGTCCCTTGGCGAAAACCGTCTTGTAGGCATCGACTACGGCCAGTGCGAAGCGAATGAACAGTGCGACCACCCAGAGCACGAACAATAAATACCATGCGTAAAGCGCTGCATCGGTACCCCTAAAGGCGAGCTCCACAACGCCGATCCCGGCGAGCCCCACTGTTACGATTTTTGCCACTCTTACCATGGCCTCAGTCCCCGATAGTGCTTTACTTCGAAGCTACCAGAACCTGAGAAAATGCAAGTTTTTCCCGGCGTCAGGCCGCTGCGGCTTGCCCGGCCAGCCACGGCGGTTTCACCTTGCTGTAGGCATCGTTCGTCATCGCCCTCAAGTCCTGCTCGAGCTCGACCCAGCAATGGGGAGCGGTGGTCATTCGGCTCAGTCGGTCCTCCGCGTATCCGATCCGGCATTGATGGAAAATGCCTCGCTCGCTCAGGGCATTGCTGATCACAAAAGTCATGTAGACGCTATCGACTCTCAGGTCCTCCAGCGGCAGCAGTGCCAACTCAAGTTCATCGTGCCAGTCACTCATGGTCGGGCTCCCTGAACATCAGCTGTTGGCCCTGTTCATACAACACCGGATAGGGGAGCGGCTCGCCGTCCTGGATCACGGTGTTCGGTGGAAAGTACATCACTATCCAGGGAGGCATGCCGGCGCTGACAGCGCCATAGAATTCATCTACAGGAAAGGTACGTTCATGGCCGGACTGCCGAAATACCAGTCGGGAATATTTCTCGGGATGGTTGGCAGCGATGTTGTAACTGGCTGCTTCACGGCCGATGACATAGCTTGGTGTCTTCCAGTGATTCGGTTGTTGGATGTTATAGGCGATGATGCAGTTGCTATCGGCACAGCCATATCGCTCGACTGTTACCGACCACAGCATGAGCGGGTTCCCATCAATCTCCGGCGTCTTCACGTCTGTGAGCTTCGTTACATTTATCGCCATCGACTCGGCGGCCTGGGTGATGGCCTCATCTACAACGGCAACATAGTGGTCATAGGCGTCATCCTCGTTCGCCGCCAGTGATTCCGGCATCCAGCCCATCAGGCTGGGTCGCGCCGAAGGGTTGTCCGGCGTCATCATGATGTCAGTGGCGTTGAAGAACAGCGTCTGGGTGCCGGTAAGATGACGAAGCGGCGCATCTAATGAGGTGGCCAATCTGGCCAGGTCGAGGGCGCTTACCAGCAAACCCTTTCGATGCGAGCGCGTCCCGTCTGGTGAATCCCGCAGGTCCTGATCGTAGACGCCGCCGGCACGGGCCAGATTCAGTGCGCGGGATGATTCGTCGTCATAGTGTCGAGGCATGACAGCGCAACCCGCGAGCGCGGCTGTAGTTACAGCAAAACAAATGGTCTTCAACTTGGTCATTTTGAACTCCTGCGTTTTCTAAAATATTCGCACGAAGTTTCAAATATGCAAGAGGAAAATCAAAATAATATTTAATAAAATCAATGTGTTGCGCTGTCAGTACAAACTTCGGTGTATCCGCAGTGGTGCATCGGGAGTGCCGCTCTTGCTAGACTTGCCAGTAGGTTTTTTTCGGTTGAGGCGAGGTGTTGGTAAATCGGAAAAGGATCAGAAATTCCCAGTTTCCCACTTATCCCAGTTTATAAGCATGGGTAGTAACCGACCGGGCCAATAGAGAAAAAGTTTCTATTCATGCAAGAAACAGCGGGATGACGACTGCCTGAACGATACTGGTCTGCGCTTTAGTGCCGATGTGCCGGTGGAAGTCATTGAACACATGCCATCGGAGCAGATCGGGCCGGACGCCGACCAGTACGACATCCTCGGCACCAAAACCTCCTACCGGCTGGCCCAGCGGGCCTCCAGTTACGTGGTGCTGAAGGTGGAACGCCCGGTGTTCCGGCGCAAAGGGCACCGAGAAGCCTGCGACAACACCGGCTCTATTTAACGTGCTGCACAACAGCCTGGCCGATGTCAGCCTGCTGGTGGACAAGTTTCAGTCCCCCTGCCGTTGTATCGTCAGCACCAGCGCATCCAGCAATCCGGCATCACCATCAGCCGCAGTACCCTGACCAAGCTGGTCAAGCGAGCCATCGACCTGCTGCGCCCCATTGTGGATGCGCAGACCGACAACGTGCCGCGCAGCCGGTACTGGCCATCGACGAAACGCTCATCAAGGCCGGCCACCAGGGCCGGTCAGGCCCCCAAAAAGGCAAGATGAGATCCGGCTGGTTCTGGCGGCTGTCTGGCGATGCTGGCGAAGTGGTGTCATCCTGACCGACAGAACAAACAGCCCGAGGCCCCGTCGCTTGCGGTGGCCAGGATCCACCTTGCCGGCAGACTCGGCTTTGCAGTTGATGAGTCTGGCATAGGAAGCGAACTTCTGAACTGACTCAAAGCGCTGGATATCACCGATTTCGTAGAGAATGGTCAGCGCTAGGATGCGCCCTACACCGGGAATGGTCCTCAGCACACTCAGAGAAGTGGGATTATGTTGTTTGGCTTGCCGCTCCAGGTGTTCTTCAAGCTTGCTCAGCTCACGGTGATAGCACTCGATGATGGCCAGGTCGAGATTGATGTTGTGCTGGACATTCTGTCCGGCAAAGGCCGCCTGAACCTGTTCCCGGACTCCCACATTCTTAAGGTTTACCTTATTGGGTGGCGGATTGTATTGGCTGGTGGTGTTCACCACGTGGGTTTTGAGCATGGCCCCGTGCTGGACGATGCGGAAGCGTCGTCGCAGTAGGTCGCGGGTGGCCCGCATCTCGTTGGGATAGGTGTAGGCCAGCGGGAAGTTGCCGTCCTTTGATTTCCTTGTGTAGCAACACCTCCCCCTGCTGGTTGATGATACAGACGTACAGGCATGCAGCAGATTGATTCCACAATAATGATGGTAGGTGCTACGATAAAGTTTATTGAGTCTTCTCCCTTGTGGTGTTTGGTCGCCTTCCAGCTTAGCGGTCAACCGCTAGACTGGGGAGAGGGCTTAATAAGTATCAGGACAGTGACATGGACCCGCAAATCCCTCGGGATCAGTTTCCTTTCACCAGTGTCCGGTTAGCAAGGCGCTGGCGCAAGTTGCTGGATGAGCGCCTGAAAGACCTGGGGGCTACCCAGGCTCGCTGGTTCACCATGGTCTGCCTGCAGCGTGATGGTGGAGGGCTGACATAGCGGGAGATAGCCCACCTGATGGTCATCGAGAATCCGACATTGGTCCGCCTGCGTGTTTTTGAGTAGGTTATGGAAAGCGCGTGACCAGGAGGTGAAGCATGCTACCTAAGGATATCGTTGTCTTTCTTGAAGAGGCTCGGCCCTATGACCGGCGACTGGCGATCGCCGCTGACATCGCTGCGTGCTGGGATGCCTGCCTGATAGCGGTGTTTGTGGCAACGCCACTGAGAGCGATGCCTCATGCGTACGCTGTGGCCGGCCCCGCCATGCGCGCCTTGCTCGAACAGCATCGCGTGCGTGTTCGGGACGCAGAGACTCAGGTCAGGGAGCGGTTTGAGGCAATGGCTCGCGCAAGAGGTATTAGCGCAGAGTGGCGCTTGTCCGAGAGCGAGGTGGCGGAGGAATTAATGCTACACGCGCGCTATGCAGGGCTGGCGTTGGTCCCTCCCTTCGAAAGCTCCCCTGAACCTTCCATGACGGTCAGGATGGCCGAGCATGTTATCTTCGGGTCTGGACGCCCGACTATACTCATTCCTGACGAGTGGCCGGCCGGACGGATTGGACGACGTATCGTTGTTGGCTGGAACGCTAGCAGGGAGGCAACACGAGCTGTCGGCGATGCGTTACCCTTCCTGGCCCAGGCAGAAGCAGTGAAGGTGGTTTGTGTCTGCGATGAACCGGATGGCGAGCTGGAGTGTAGAGAAGATTTCGGCGCGGACCTGTGTCGCCACCTCGCGCGTTATGGCGTACAGGTAACACTGGAACAAGTCGACGGTGGTAAGGTCGGCCCGGTGCTACTCGAGCAGGCGCGGGCGTTCCATGCCGACATGCTGGTGATGGGCGCCTATGGCCATACGCGGCTCACCCGACTGGTGCTGGGTAGCGCTACTCGAACTGTACTCTGTCAAGCGTCAATCCCTGTGCTGGTGTCTCGTTGACTATAAACGAACGCGCTGGCGGGCTATTGACGGAGCCCTTCGGAGAAGTTCCTTAGTAGCTGGCCTGAGAACCTGCTTGAATTGCAGGTCGAATTGGCGCAAACCTGGTTAGTGCGTAACGCAGACTTGCCTCAATGATTAGCTTACGATTTACTGTTACTGAGTCAGCAATATCAGGACAGTGATATGGACCCGCAAATCCCTCGAGATCAGTTTCCCTTCGCCAATGCCCGAGTGGCAAGGCGCTGGCGCAAGTTACTGGATGAGCGCCTGAAAGACCTGGGGGTTACCCAAGCTCGTTGGTTCACCATGGTCTGCCTGCAGCGTGGTGGTGAAGGATTGACCCAGCGGGAGTTAGCCCATTTGATGACGATCGAGAATCCGACATTGGTCCGTCTGCTTGACAGCCTTGAAGAGCAGGGGCTGATTGAACGACGGCCCTGTAAGCATGATCGGCGCGTCAGGTTGCTGTACCTTACCAATACCGGTGAGCGCTTTTCGAGCGAACTGAATGAGCGGGCGAATCTCTTGCGAGAGGAGATGCTGAAAGGCATTGAAGACCAGGATCTGGAAGTCGCTCTGCGTGTGTTTGAACGGGTTATGGAAAATTCCGCCAACCTCAAAATTTCCTGAACCCGAGACATTTTTCAAGCGCGAGCGACAAGATTAGAGTTGGAGCGTTCCGCACATTCCACCGGTGCAGAACCATTCCATCACGGCTAGCCGTCAATCAGTAATTGTGTTACGTTCAGTTTATACTGAACAGATTGAACAAATTGTGCGGGCAACCGTCTCATCATTTCTGGCCGGCGACCAAAAAGTCGCCGTAGCGGAAAGTATGTCAGCATCCTGGGGCAAGTTTTTTTGCATCCTGAGCAACCCGCCTTGGCAGAGGGCTCTTCATTGAAATCTCGACGTTGCAGAAAGCGTTATCGGAATTGGTGCTCAGGTTTGTTGCTGGGTTCTCTTGTGACATCAGCTTCCGCTGAAGGCCTGCTGTCCCTGAAAGTGGAAAACGATGCCTTTTCCGCCGGTGGCGATGGTCAATACACCAACGGCGTAGAGGTGATCTGGGCCTTTGAGCCCCCGGATCGACATTGGACCCGCCGTCTTGCGGACGTCATTCCGGGCTGGTCTGGCAGTACTCTTGCGGGCGTAACGTACCGGCTCGGGCAACAGATCTATACGCCCGAAGATATAGAGGTCGAAACGCTTATTAAAGATGACCGCCCCTATGCCGGCCTTTTGTTTGGCGGGATTTCGCTACTGAGCGAAAGGGAGCACGGTGGTTTGCGTTTGGCAGACAGCCTGCATATCGACGTGGGCATCGTAGGACCGGCTTCCGGAGCTGAAGTAGTCCAACGAAATTTCCACGAACTGATTGCGGCAGACAAACCGAGGGGCTGGGACAACCAGCTTGACAACGAGCCAGTCATTAATTTTGGTTACGAACGTGCCTGGCTAGTTCAACAGGATCTCGCTGAGCTGACTGTTGAATATGGGCCGTCTGCCGGGTTCGCGCTCGGCAACCTGTATACCTACGCTTCCGGCGGCCTGGGGTTTCGTTTGGGGGAGGGGCTTGATCGTAGTTTCGGCATTCCGTCAGTCGCCCCCTCGCAAGGCGGGCAATCCTCTTTTCGGCGGGATCGGGGCTTTAGCTGGTACGTCTTCGCTGCCGCTGAAGGGCGCTATGTGGCACACAACCTGCTGCTCGACGGCAACAGTTTCGAGGACAGCCACTCCGTTGATAGTCGCGAGTGGGTTGGCGATGCCCAGGTGGGTGCGGCATTGACCTGGGATCGCTGGCAGATCGCTTACACCTACCTGTGGCGCAGCGAAGAATTCGAGGAAAAGGACGGTGTCGATCAGTTTGGATCGATCGTTCTGTCTACCTGGTTATAAATGAAGGCATGGATCGAACGGTTTTTGAGTCTTTGGCCCATTCAGAGGTTAGTGATATGCAGACAGAGAAGAGTTTGATGGCGCGTCTCCTTGGTGCCCGCATGCTGCCAATGTGGTTGGCGGTTCTTTTGCTGGCTGGTTGTGACAATTCCTCCGGTCAGGCAAAGGCTGAACGGTCAGCGCCGCCGCCTCCGGAAGTCGGGGTTGTTGAAATGCAGCCTCAGCGTGTGAACCTTTCAATGGAACTGCCGGGCAGGACCGCCGCTTACCGTATCTCGGAAGTGAGGCCGCAAGTCACGGGCATTTTGCAGGAGCGCTTGTTTGAACAAGGCGCCCAGGTCGAAGCAGGTGAGGTTCTCTACCAGATTGATCCCAAGCGGTACCGTGCTGCCCATCAGCGGGCCCAGGCAGAACTGGAGCGCGCACAGGCCGAATTGCGACAGGCGCAGCGGGAGTGGGCACGTACGTCAGACTTGTTTGAGAAGAACGCGGTCAGCAAGCGTCAACGTGATGAAGCGCTATCGGCCTTGGAGGCAGCCCGGGCGGATGTCTCCCGATCCCAGGCGATGGTCGAAACGGCGGGTATCGATCTGGCGTATACCGAGGTCAAGGCTCCCATCGCCGGGCGCATTGGCCCGACACTGTACACGGAGGGTGCGCTGGTAACCGCCAATCAGCCCCAGGTCCTGGCGCGCGTGGTTCAGCTTGATCCCATGTATGTCGATATTCAGCTACCGGTCGAAAAACTGGCTCGAATTCGGTCGTCTCTGAAGGAGGGCGCGGCTTCTAAGGCCGGCCCAAATGAAGCCGAGACTGTTTTGTTGCGCGAAGACGGTACCCCCTATCCGCATAAGGGACGCGTTGACGTTACGGATGTAACCGTCAACCAAAGCACCAGTTCTGTCACGGTGAGAGCCGTTTTCCCCAATCCGGACGAAGACCTTCTGCCTGGAATGTACGTGCGCGTTCGTCTGAGTGAGGGAGTTCGGGAGAACGTCATTCTGGCGCCGCAGCAGGGCGTGAGCCGTAACCCGCAAGGAGAGGCCACCGCGTTGCTGGTCAACCCGGAGGGTGAAGTTGTCGCCCGCCAGTTAGAGGCAGAGCGGGCCATTGGCGCATTCTGGCTGGTGGAGAAGGGGTTGGAACCGGGGGATCGTCTCATCGTCTCCGGTCTGCAGAAGGTTCGGCCAGGAGCCAAGGTGAAGCCGGTTGCCGCAGATATTCCATTACATCCCACCCAAAACCAGCAAGCCAGTGGCACGAATAATCCGAAGAAGAACGCCTCCAAAGAGGAGGGCCCCGCGCAATGATTAATTTCTTTATTTCCAGGCCCGTTTTTTCCTGGGTTCTGGCCATTGTCGCCATGCTGGCAGGCATCATGGCGATCTTCGTTTTGCCGGTTCAGAGGTATCCGTCGGTGGCGCCGCCGGCGGTGGAAATTCAGGCCGATTATCCTGGTGCCTCGGCGGACACCGTGTCCAATACGGTGGTTCAGGTCATTGAACAAGAGATGACCGGCCTCGACAATCTGCTCTATATGGGGTCGACAGCAGATTCCTCAGGCCAGGCTACGGTTACTCTCACCTTTGCGGCGGGCACCGATCCGGACATTGCCCAGGTCCAGGTGCAGAACAAGCTCAAACTGGCGGAACCGCGGCTCCCGGAAGTGGTGCGCCAGCAGGGGATCAGTGTCGAGAAATCCAGTACCAGCTTTCTGATGGTAATGGCATTCGTCTCTACCGACGGTCGCCTCAGCAAACTGGATCTCGCTGACTTCATCAGCTCCGAGTTAGCGGAACCCATCGGACGGATAACCGGCGTCGGCAGCGTGCAGGTTTTCGGCTCTGAATATGCGATGCGGATTTGGCTGGACCCTTCGGCGTTGACCAATTACGGCCTGACCGTCGCCGACGTGAGCGCCGCCATCGAGGCGCAAAACGCCCAGGTCACCGCCGGCCAGCTCGGCGGGCTGCCCGCGGTCGAGGGCCAGCAGCTCAATGCCACGGTCACCGCCCAGACCTTGCTCACCTCAACCGAAGAGTTCCGCAACATCCTGCTCAAGAGTATGCCCGACGGGTCCCGGGTGCGCCTGGGGGATGTTGCCCGCGTTGAGCTGGGCGGCGGTGCAGTCCAGATTGACACTTTCTACGATGGCGAGCCGGCAGCCGGCCTTGGCATCAATCTGGCGCCGGGTGCCAACTCGCTTGCGGTCACAGAGGCTGTTAAAGCGCGGCTCCAGGAGCTCGAGCCATATTTTCCCGAAGGGGTGGAGATTCGGTACCCCTACCAGACGGCGCCCTTCGTGGAGGCCTCCATTGACGCAGTGGTGCAGACCATCATCGAGGCAATCGCGCTGGTGGTGCTGGTAATGCTGCTGTTTCTGCAGAGCTGGCGAGCCACCCTGGTGCCGGCGATCGCAATCCCGGTGGTGCTGCTGGGCACCTTTGCGATCATGGCGGCTTTCGGTTTTTCCATCAACATGCTCACTCTCTTCGGTCTCGTATTGGCGATCGGCCTTCTGGTGGATGACGCCATCGTGGTGGTTGAAAACGTCGAGCGTGTGATGCATGAGGACGGCCTGAGCCCGATGGAGGCGACGCGCAAGTCCATGGGGCAGATAGCCAGCGCTCTGATTGGTATCGGTGTGGTGCTGTCTGCTGTGTTTATCCCGATGGCGTTCTTCCCAGGCTCCACAGGGGCAATCTATCGGCAATTTTCCCTGAGTATTGCTGGTGCCATGGTCCTTTCGGTGCTGGTGGCTCTGATTCTCAGCCCCATGCTGTGCGGTCGGATACTCAAGCCCACACATGAAAGAACCCTGTTGCAAAAACTGTTCGGCTGGTTTGAAGCCGGCCTGGCGCGAATAACCCGGGGGTATGTCCGGCTGGTTGACCATACGGCGCGCCACGCATGGATTTACACCTTTGCGTTCTTCGGGATCGTCGGACTGGTCGCGGTTCTCTTTTTGCGGTTGCCCGGAGGGTTCCTGCCGGCGGAGGACCAGGGCTTTGTTGTGGTTCAGTACCAGCTGCCTCCCGGTGCAACGCAGCAGCGCACAATCGATACCATTGAGGTTATCGAAGATTACTTTATGGAGCAGGATGAGGTACAGGGCCTCTTCACAATCGCTGGTTTCAGTTTCGCTGGCCGGGCGCAGAACGCGGGACTGGCGTTCGTCAATCTCAAGCCATGGAGTGAGCGCGATCCCGAGACGCAAAGCGCCGACGCGATCATTCAGCGGGCGAACCGGGCGCTTGCCGGGCTGGTGCGTGATGGGCGGGCTTTTGCTTTCAATTTGCCACCGATACCGGAATTGGGGCAGGCCCTGGGCTTTGAATTGCGTTTACAGGATCGGGGTGCCATCGGGCATGAAGCGCTCATGGCAGCGCAAGGTCAATTGCTGCAGTTGGCGGCCGAAAGCCCCGTGCTGACGAGTGTGCGCCCCAACGGTTTGGCGGACAATCCCCGCTACAAAGTGGACATTGATTACGAAAAGGCGCAGGCCCTTGGCATAGAGCCGTCCGAGATCAGTCGACTTCTGTCGGTGACCTGGGGCTCGCAATACGTTAACGATTTTCTCCATGAGGGGCGGGTCAAGCGAGTCTATGTTCAGGGTGATGCCCCTTTCCGGATGCTGCCTGAGGATTTTGAGGCGTGGTATCTGCGAGCCGCTAACGGAGAGATGACCCCGTTGAGCGAAGTGACGAACGGACGCTGGGAGTATGGCTCACCGCGCCTTGAGCGTTTCAACGGTGTTCCGTCCCGTCAGATTCAGGGTGAGCCGGCACCGGGCTACAGTACCGGTGAGGCCATGGCGGAGGTCGAACGTTTGATCGCTCAACTCCCGGACGGTGTGGCCGGCGCCTGGAGCGGCCTGTCCTATCAGGAGCGCCAGGCCGGTGCCCAGGCATCCCTGCTTTACGCGCTGTCGGCACTGGTGGTGTTTCTGGCGCTCGCCGCGCTCTACGAAAGTTGGACCATACCCATTTCCGTGATGCTGGCGGTGCCCTTGGGCGTACTCGGGGCGGTACTTGCAGCGATGGTTCGCGGGCTTCCTAACGACGTCTTCTTCCAGGTTGGCATTCTGACCACCGTTGGTGTGACTGCGCGCAACGCTATACTTCTGGTGGAGTTCGCCCGCTCGTTAGAGGATCAGGGAATGAAATTGATCGAGGCAACCAAGGAAGCGGCGCGAGTGCGCTTGAGGCCGATTCTGATGACATCGGTTGCTTTCGGCATGGGTGTGTTGCCGCTTGCTTTCGCCAGTGGTGCCGGTGCAACCACCCGTATTGCGATAGGAACGGCGGTTCTTGGCGGCATGATTTCGGCAACGATACTGGCGACGTTCTTTATTCCACTGTTCTATGTGGTCGTCCGCCGTATCACGGATTTTCTGAGTGGCTCCAGAGACCAGGATGACTCGGCTGCGGCCGCTCCCGGACGGGCAAATGGAGGTGTGGCTGATGACCGTTAAGGTATTGCTGACCACTTTGATGGTGTTGTCACTTGGTGGCTGCTCACTCGCGCCGACTGTTAAGAAGCCCGAGCCGTCGATGCCGGAAAACTGGACGTCCGCACGACTTTCGGCGGACGAGAAACTCCCTCTGGACTGGTGGCGTGGCTATGGCGATCCGGCACTTGTCACGCTTGTTGAGGAGGCACTTGATGCCAACAACGATCTGCAGCTCGCCGCTGCCCGGGTTGCCGAAGCAAGGGCGCTCCTTACCGGACAGCAGGCAGAACGATACCCACTTCTGGAGGTGGAGGGCTCCGCGGTGCGCCAGGGCCCGAGTGAGGAGTCCGTCAACAGTACTGGTGGTCAACCCTTCAATGATATCCAGGTTGGCGGTGTTCTATCGTACGAGCTGGATCTCTGGGGGCGGCTTGCCAATGCCAGCGAAGCAGCCCGGGCACGGCTTCTGGCCAGTGCAGCGAATCGCGAGGCCGTGCGACTGGCCGTGATTGGTGAGGTGGCCAATGGTTACTTCAATTTGCGTGCGCTTGATCGTCAGATCGACATCGCGGAACGCACCGTGTCGTCCCGCCGCGAATCGGTCGCCCTGCAACGGGCCCGGTTTGAAGGAGGCGAGATTAATGAATTGGCCCTGCGGCAGGCAGAATCCGAGCTTGCGGCCGCTGAATCCGAACTTCCGAGGCTTCGCCAACAGCGCTCCCTTCAGCGAAACGCCTTGGCAGTGCTTCTGGGGCGAGATCCACAACGGATTGTACGTAGTGATATTTCCGTAGCGAATACCATTGGTGAGATGGATGTTCCGGCCAGTATCCCTGCAGGCCGACCAGCAGATCTGATGGTTCGGCGACCCGACATTGCCGCAGCCGAACAGGAATTGATCGCGGCCAACGCCGAAATCGGTGTTGCCCGGGCGGCGTTTCTGCCCAGGATTTCATTCGAGGGGCTGCTGGGCCTGCGAAGTGCGTCCGGTGGCGACTTGTTCCAGGGTTCGGCATCCACGTGGCAGTTGGGCGGCTCGTTAGTCGGCCCGTTGCTGGACTTCGGGCGTTCCGAGGCACTAGTCAATCAGGCGGAGGCGCGTCAACGCCAGGCCCTGATTGCGTATCGTCAGGCCATTCAGGTGGCGTTTCGGGAGGTGCTCGACGCGATGGCCGGGGTGCGTGGTACCGAAGATCGCCTGGAAGCGCAGGCCCGGCAGGTAGCAGCACTGCGAAGCACGGCTAAACTTGCGCGATTGCGCTTTGAGGGTGGCGCGTCCAGTTACCTGGAGGTGCTGGACGCTGAACGAAGCCTGTTTACAACCGAACTTGATCTCGTGGAAACGCGGCGCGATCACTTGCAGTCGACGGTTAATTTGTATCGCGCGCTGGGCGGGGGTTGGCAGAATTCATTGCAATCTTCTGATTATGAAAACACTGACTGAATCAGACAGGCGTTTTATTGAGCGCCTCGGTCTTCAGGCTCAATCTGAAGGCTTTTCCCGCATCGCCGGGCAACTTTGGGCGACACTGATCGTGTCGGATGGTCCGGTCAGCTCGTCGCAGCTTGTGGATACGTTGCGTGTCAGTAAGGCGAGCGTCAGTACGAATACGTGCTTTCTTGAAAGACTCGGCATTGTTGAACGTCGAACAATGCCGGGTGAGCGCGAGGATTTTTTCGCAATTCGTCCCCATCCTTACGCTGCCTTGGTGGAAGGGCAGATGAAACGGCTCGAGGCCAGAAAGGAGGTGATCGCCGAAGCCAAGGCAACCATTACCAATGAACAAACGCTTGCCAAGCTGGCTGATCTGGATCAGTTCTACACCCTGTATTATGAGAGCTCCAAAGACCTTTTAAAGCAGCTGAAATCTTGAATCCACGGACATAACAAATAATAACATCAAAGGTTTAACCTTGGATTTCATCCGGGGCTGAGTGAAACGCTGGCTATGTCAGAGCAACCCTGGCTGGTGTTACTGCGAGGAGGCCTGGACCGTCCTTGCTGTTTGGAATGTCTTGTCAGCGGCTCAAAGCAAAGCAGAATAATTAAATTGCCTCTTGCCAGCCTACCTACTGATAGGTAAATTAGTCGTCGTATGCTTAATGACCAACAGAGGTAAGCAATGAAAATTTACGATATCGAAGGCTTCCCGAACCCGCTCCGCGTTCGCATCGCCCTGGCAGAAAAAGGCGCAACAAATAAGGTGGAATTCGTCCCGGTAGATGTCATGAGCGGCGAACACCGTTCCGACGCGTTCAAGACGAAAAACCCCGATGCCACCGTGCCCATGCTGGAACTTGACGATGGCACCTGCATCGCCCAGTGCAACGCCATTACCGAATATATCGACGGCGTCTTCGATGGTCCGTCCCTTACGGGCACAACCCCGAAGGAGCGCGCCCTTATCGCGATGATGAATCTGCGGGCAGAAAACGGGCTGATGAACGCCGTGGGTGCCTATTTTCACCACGCGACCCCGGGGCTCGGTCCGGATCTGGAAACCTGGCAATGCGCTGAGTGGGGCAATAAACAGAAAGAAGTGGCCAGCGCAACCATGGCCTACCTTGACAGTGTTCTGGCGGACAACGAGTTTCTTGCAGGCGACAGCTTCTCGGTCGCAGACATCACCGCCTTTGCCGGCCTGGGGTTTGCGGATTTCGCGAAGGTTGACATTCCCGAGTCCCTGACCCATCTACAGGCCTGGCGCGCAAGAGTCGCAGCCCGTCCTTCAATCGCCGGATGACCCGAAACCTTCGGGTTTAATGCAAGCGCTGAAACCATGAAGCGCACAAAAGGGAGGAATAACATGGAGATTAATGCAGATTTCTCCGAACCGGTGGTTATGCATTCCGACCAGATTGAATGGCAGCCCTCGCCCATGAAAGGGGTGGAGCGGCGCATGCTGGACCGGATCGGGGAGGAGGTTGCCCGCGCCACCACCATCGTGCGTTATGCGCCGGGGAGCCATTTCTCGGCGCATACCCATACCGGTGGAGAAGAATTCATCGTACTCGATGGTGTGTTCCAGGATGAGCACGGCGACTTCCCCGCGGGTAGCTATGTGCGCAACCCCCCAACCACGTCACATAGTCCGGGCTCTGAAACGGGCTGCACGATATTTGTGAAACTGTGGCAGTTCGACCTGGCCGACCGCACTCAGTTCAGCAAGAATATGGAGGCCGAGCTGGGCGCCCCGGTCGGCGGCGTTTCCACCGCAAAGCTGCATGAGGACGATCGTGAGATCGTGACCTACAGCCGGCTCGAAGCAGGAGCGACACTGACATCTGAGGCGCCCGGCGGAATCGAGCTGCTGGTAATCGAAGGCTCGGTGACCGGCAATGGCGAGGTGCTGGCCAGGCATGACTGGCTGCGCCTCCCTGAAGGACACCGGTTGTCCCTGACGGCCGGGGACGACGGCGCCAAGATCTGGATGAAAACGGGGCACCTGCGATTTGCCGGGGCGCCGAGGGTATAAGCCCGGCAATAGCGGGATTGCAAAGGCAGACAGGTGGATAACCATGAACCGTGATACCAGAACAGCCCTGATGGACCTTGCCGAGCACACCGTTCGGTCACGGGGCTTTGACGGGTTCAGCTATGCGGATCTGGCTGAGGCCATCGGCATTCGAAAGGCCTCGATCCATTACCATTTCCCCACCAAGGCGAAGCTCTCCGAAGCCTTGATCGAACGCTATCAGACCAGTCTGCAGCAGGGTCTGACCGAGATAGACGCAGCCCATGCCAGCGCCGCTGCGCGCCTCAAGGCACTCATTGCCCTGTACCGCGGTGCGTTGCATGATGGACAAACCGTGTGTCTGTGTGTTGCCTTTTCGACCTGCCGCGAGAGCCTGTCCGACACCGTCATTGCCAGAGTCGGCGCCGTTCGCGCAATGGTTCTGCAGTGGATTACGGCAACCTTTGAACTGGGACACAGGGATGGGACCGTCTCGGCCATCGGTGATCCGAGTGATGAAGCACCGGCCACCCTGGCGATGCTGGAAGGCGCTCACCTCGCCGCGCGCACCAAAGAAGACCTCGCCGTGTTTGATGCCGCAACGCGACTGCTGCGCGCCCGCTGCCAGTAACGACGGGACAGGAATCGCGCTTTGAGCGAGCGATTACATTCGTGTTCGCTCACCCGGCGACATTTCCTGTGAGCTTTGGTCGATGTCTACCCGTACATAATCGCTACGCAAATTGACTCATAACGAGCGAAAAGGAGCAAACAGATGATGAGCACCCTGAAAACAGCACTGGCAGCAGCCACGCTGTCACTCACTGTTGCAAGTACGCAGGTACTGGCAGAAACGCAAACCAGAACCATTGAGTATCAAGTCGGCAACGAGACCTTCACCGGCTACATGGCCTGGGATGATGAATTCGGGCAGAAGCGCCCGGGGGTTCTGGTTGTTCATGAATGGTGGGGGCACAATGAATTCGCGCGAAATCAGGCAGAACGGCTTGCTTCCGCCGGCTATACAGCGTTTGCACTGGATATGTATGGCTCTGGCAAACAAGCCGACCACCCTGATACTGCCCAGCAATTCATGCAGGAAGCCACCAAGGACATGGACCAGGTCAAGGCGCGCTTCATGAAGTCGATGGACATCCTGAAGAACCACGAAAGTGTTGACGCGTCCCGAATTGCAGCACAAGGTTACTGCTTTGGCGGTGCCGTTGTTCTCAACATGGCGCGCATGGGCGCTGATCTGGACGGCGTTGTCAGCTTCCACGGTGCGCTCGGCAGCCCTCTCCAGGCTGAGCCCGGGTCCGTAAAAGCCAGGATCCAGGTTTACACAGGCGGTGCCGACAAACTGGTCCCCTCGGATCAGGTGGCGAGCCTGGTCAAAGAGATGCAGGATGCCGAAGTCGATCTGACACTGGTGAGCTTCCCCGGAGTGCTGCACTCATTTACCAACCCGGGTGCTGACAAGATCGCCGAGGAGTTCGGCATGCCGGTGGGTTATGACGAAGAGGCTGCCGCCCGCTCCTGGGAGGGCGCTATGCGTTTCTATAAGGCCATCTTCGCCGAGTAACACAAGCGAATGCAAACAAACCGAAACCGGCAGTATTTACAGTGAATTCTGGAACACCAACCGAAAAACATGAGGAGGTGCAACATGGCAACTGAGAGTTTACCGCGGTTCAATGATGACAATCGTCCAGGCTACAAGTCGCTGGGCAACTCGGGTCTGTTCGTCTCCGAACTCTGCCTGGGAACCATGACCTTCGGCGGTGATGAAGACATCTGGGGCCTGATCGGCCAGTTGCAGCAGGAACAGGCCGACGAACTGGTGAAGATCGCTCTGGAGGCGGGAATCAACTTTATCGATACCGCCAACATCTATGGCTTCGGGGCCAGCGAGCGCATCGTCGGCCAGTCCCTGAAGAACCTCGGCGTTCGCCGGGAAGATGTCGTGCTGGCCACCAAGGTGCTCGGCCCCATGGGCGAGGGCCCCAATGCCCGCGGTGCTTCCCGCGGCCACATCATGAGCGAATGCAAGGCGAGCCTGGCGCGCCTGCAAACGGATTATATCGACCTGTACCAGATCCACGGTTTTGACCCGGCCACCCCGATCGAGGAGACCCTGGAGGCACTGAACACCCTGGTGCAACAGGGCCATGTGCGCTATGTGGGTCTGTCCAACTGGGCCGCCTGGCAGGTGATGAAAGCCATCGGCATCACCCGGGCCCGCAACTTGTGCCCGATCATATCCCTGCAGGCCCACTATACCCTCGTGGGTCGCGACCTGGAGCGGGATATTATTCCGATGCTGGAATCTGAAAACGTCGGGCTGATGGTGTGGAGCCCCCTGGCAGGCGGTTATCTGTCCGGTAAATACGAGGGGCCGGACGTGTCCGAGGAAAACCGGCGTGCCAAGTTTGACTTTCCGCCCGTCGACCGTGAGCGGGGCAGCAAAGTCATCAAGGTGATGCGGGAGATTGCCGACGGAAAGCAGATGGACGGCGAGCCGGTTACCGTGGCACAGATCGCCCTGGCGTGGCTGTTGCACCAAAACGTCGTGAGCAGCATTATCGTTGGCGCCAAGCGGCCGGAGCAGCTGAAAGCCAATATCCAGGCAGCGCAGATCCGGTTGTCTGGCGAAGAACTTAATGCGCTCGACGAGGTGAGCCGTATACCGGAGGAGTACCCAGGCTGGATGATGAAAATGATGGCCGGGTACCGAGACTCTACCGAGTCCTGATTCCGAAACCAACCCAATCGTCACAGCGTGCTGCGCCCCGGCGGCGCAGCGAAGCTATTCAACTGGAGAATCCGTTTATGTTGTCGAAACCAGAACGTCGGTGGCTACTGGCCGCTTCCACGACTCTGTTGGTCGTTTCAACCCCGAGCCTGGCAAACACGCAGTGGGATGCCAGCCTGGGAGCCGGTGTGCTCTATGCTCCGGACTACCTTGGCAGCGACGATTATGAAACCAGGGTCTGGCCGACGATCAATGTGAGCTATGGTGACCGTTTCTACTTTAACATTCGCGATGGTCTTGGCTGGAACCTGATTCGCCACGGCAACTGGAAGCTGTCGCCCTTTATTGGATACACTCCGGGGCGCGATAATGATGAGGATCTCGAACGCCTGGACAAGATTGATGGCGGCGCGATCGCCGGCTTGCGCGTTGCTTACACTCACGACGCATGGTCGTACAGCGCAGCTGTCCAGTCTCCCTTCACCGGCGATGTCGATGGCTATCAGGTGGTGCTTAAGGCGCGATGGCGGAACCAGCTCAGCGATCAATGGTCTGCCTCCCTGGGTCCAAACCTGACCTATAGCAGTGATGACTGGACGGACGATATGTTTGGTATTTCCGATACGGAAAGTGCCCGCTCCGGCTTGGCCTCCTATAGCCCTGATGGCTATGCCCGGTATGGCCTGACAGGCAGTTTAACCTATTCGTTGTCTGCGCAATGGTCGGTCACCGCGACTGCTGGGGTGTCACAATTAACCGGCGATGCCGAGGATAGCCCGATTGTCAGTGACATCGGGGAGGCTACCCAAGCCTACACCGGTGTGTTTATGAGTTACCGATTCTGAATGTCTCCGGGGACCGGGGCAATTCATGTCACGGGAAGGGGCAAGTAACCCCTGAATCTCCCGGTTCTGGCTTCGTCGGCTATGTAAGGATTACTTCGGAGCTCAAACACCTGGCTCACTTTTCCTTTAACCGAAACCAGAGTGCGTAAAGCGCCGGAACAAACAGTAGGGTGATCAGAGTGCCGACTGCTACGCCCCCTATAAGCACATAAGCGAGCGGCCCCCAGAAAAGGTCAAAGGTCAGAGGTACAAACGCCAGAACGGCCGCCAGGGCAGTGAGTACCACGGGGCGGGCGCGTTGGACGGCTGCCTCGACCACGGCTTCCCGGGCAGCCATCCCAGTTGTGAAGTTGTCCTGCACCTGCTGCGTCAGAATCATGGTGTTTCGCATCAGGATGCCGCCCAGGCCAATCAGTCCCAGCAACGCGGTAAAGCCAAAAGGTTGATTAAACAACAGCAAAGCCAGCACAGCGCCAATCAGCCCCAATGGCGCGGTGGCCAGAACGGTCAATGTGCCGATAAATGAACGCATCTGAAGCATGATGAAGATCAGCATCAACGCCAACATCACGGGGTGTAATGTCTGGATGGAGGCGTTGGCTTTGGCGGATTGCTCCACCGTACCGCCAATTTCAATACGATAACCGTCCGGTAACCGTTCACGCAGGCCTGTCATCGTACTCCAGATCTCTTTGGTGACATCCGGTGGCTGGGCGCCGTTTACATCCGCCTGGACGGCCAGGAAAGGAGCACGGTTGTAACGCTTTATAACGGGTTCCTCATAACGAACCTGCCACTGGCCCAGTTGTTGTACGGACAGTTTGCGGCCGTCGCGGGTTTTGATCTCAAGATCTTCGGGCATTATCACGTCACCGCGGGCATTGCGCGCCACCAGTTGAACGCTCCTTATGCCCTGGCGTAGCTCGGTGACGGTCACTCCGCGGAGTTGGAACTGGAGTTGCCGGGCGACCTCTGCCGGGGTCAGGCTCATCCAACCCAGGTTTTCCGGGTCCAACTCAAGATAGAGCGTGGGCACACGCTCATCCCATTCGAGGTGCGGCATGACGATGTTCGGATGCCCGGTCATGAGAGTCCGAATCTGGTGCGCGATCTCTCTGAGTTGATCGGGTTCCGGACCCAACACTCGAAAACTGACCGGCCAGGCCACCGGCGGGCCGTACAGCAAACGCGTTACACGCACTCTCGCCTCAGGAAACTCACCCGCCGCGATTTTGGCCTCCAGCGTCGAGATGATGTGATCGCGCCCTTCAACGTCCTGCCCGATGGCAATCAACTTGGCAAACGCCGGGTCCGGCTGCTCGGGGTTTGCCGATACGAAGAATCTGGGTGCACCGGCACCGATGTAAGCGGACAGGCTTTTAACCTCCGGCATGTCCATCAATATCGCTTCAAGGCGTCTGACGCTTTGATCCGTGGTGGCAATAGCGCTCCCCTGCGGAGCATAGACACTGATCAGAACCTCGGGGCGATCAGAACTGGGAAAAAACTGCTTCTGTACCTGGGCTGCCATACCGAAAGCACTGAGAGCCAGTAAACCCACTGTGAGAAAAACGACGGTTTTCCGGTACCTTACACACGCTGCAATCACCCCACGCAACCGCTGATAAAAAGCGCTTTGATAAAGGTCCTGGCCAGTATGCCCGATGTAATCGGGCAATAGCTTGACGCCCAGATAAGGCGTAAAGGTGACCGCCACCCCCCAGGAAATCAGCAACGCAAAAGCCAGCACCCAGAAGATGTTACCGGTGTATTCCCCGACACCCGACTGAGCAAAGCCGATGGGGACAAAACCGGCCACTGTTACTAGCGTTCCAGACAGCATGGGCGCGGCTGTGACGCTCCAGGCATGACTGGCTGCCCGTACCCGGTCCCAGCCACTCTCCATCTTCACAATCATCATTTCAATGGCGATGATCGCATCGTCCACTAACAGGCCCAGTGCGATAATCAACGCGCCCAGGGTGATGCGGTCCAGGTTAATGCCCGCTATTTTCATCAATAAAAAGGTCAGCCCGAGAGTAACGGGAATCGCAATGCCCACCACTAAACCCGCACGCAGGCCGATCGCCAGAATACTGACGCCCATTACGACGACCAATGCCACCAGAAACTTGACCTGAAAAAGATCAACGGCCTGAGTGATGGCCTCAGCCTGGTTGGTCAGGGTCTGTATTGACATCCCCAGGGGCAGCCTGGCCTGTTCAGTGCTGACAAACTTACTGAGCCGTTCACCAAACTCCAGGCCATTTTCGCCCGCCTCCATGACGACGCCCAGGAGGATCGCATCCTCACCGCTGGAACGGACGATGTAGTTCAACGGATCTTCATAGCCCAAACGCACCTCGGCCAGATCAGACACGGTGATAACTTGGTCTCCGATACGCAGAGGTACTGAGGCGAGGCGCTCAAGGTCAGACAGGTCAATGTTGCTGCGGACATAAACCCGCGGGCCGGCAAGATCAACAAAGCCCAGAGGCTCAAGGCGATTGTTGGCCTCTATCGCCTGCAACACTTCTTCTGCCGACAAGCCGAGATTGTTGAGCCGGTCCTGATCAAACTCGAGATACACCCGCTCAGGACGCTCGGCCAGGATCTGTGCCTTTTGCAAGCCGGGTAGCCGTTGCAGGCGATCTCGTATCGCTTCTGCCTCGCGGGTCAGTTCACGCATTGGCATTCCCGGTGCTGTGAGGGCCATCAGGGAGAAATACACGTCTGAGAAATCATCGTTAACGATGGGGCCGATGACACCACGGGGGAGATTGGGGCTTTCATCGGACATGCGCTTGCGAACTTGATAGAAGAGATCGGGCATTTTTTCACTAGGCGTATAATCCTGGAACCGGATAAGCATGGTGGCCTGTCCGGGCCGAATGGTGGTTTCAACAGTGTCGAAATACGCCACTTCCTGTATTCGTTTTTCCAGGCGGTCCACCACCTGATTCCGTAGCACCTCAGGGGTTGCTCCTGGCCAAACCACAGAAACCACCATTGCCCGGACAGTGAACGCAGGGTCTTCCGCCCGACCAAGGGATGAGAACGCGTAGAAGCCCGCAACAACGGACATCAAAAGAAAAAAGAGGGTGACCGAACGCTCGCGCACTGCCAGTGCGGAAAGATTAGGCAGGCTCATTGAGCCAGCTCCCGCACCGCCATGCCAGGCGTGAGCAGGTGTGTCCCTAATGCGACGATCGGCGTAGTCGCGTTGATGTTGGCCCGGATCTGCGCATACTCCTCACCCAAATCGATAACCTCGACCGCAAGGGGGGTCACCATGCCGTCGGAGACCAACCAGACCTGCGGCGTTTCTCCTCTCTCATCAAGGGCACCCAGCGGTACACGATGGCTGGCCGTGGTTTGTTTCTGCATCAGCCGGACACTCACCACTGAACCAAGCGTTAAAGACGAAGGGTAGGGCCCCTCCAGGCTGTATCGGGCACGCCAGCTCCGGCTTCTGGCGTCGGCAGCCCCGGCAATCTCTCTCAGATTCACCGCAAGCTGTTCGCCATTGGGTAAAGGAACATAACCTTGCCGGGGCGGGTTGCTGCCCTGAGGTAAAAAGACCTCGACTTCCAGGGATTGATCTTCAGCCAGAACGGCAAGGGTTTGACCGACACCCACAACCTGGCCGGGCTCAACGATGACCTCGGTGATCACGCCTGCATTGGCGGCTTTTAGTTCCGCATATCCCAGAGCATTCTGAGCCTGCTGATTTCGTGCAGAAGCCGTTTCCACCTGGCTGCGTGCTTCACGCTCCGCCAGTTCAAGGCGTTGCAGGGTTTGTTCGCTGACAAACTGACGTCCTACCAGTTCCTGCTGTCGCTGGAGCTCATTAGTGGCAATGGCCAGGGCCGCTTCTGCACGCCTCAGATCTGCGGCGGCCCCCTCCGCGGTTGCGATAAGGTCTCGTGAATCGAGTTTGAACAGTAAGTCGCCTTTTTCCACGCGCTGACCGGGATCGATGAAACGTTGTTGAATCCGGCCGGCGATCTGAAAGGCCTGGGGAACTTCGTGGCGGCCTCGCAGGGTTCCTGAAAACCTCTGAGATGTTGGACCTGCCTCCTTCAATTCCACTGTTTTTACCCAGGGAACAGGGGGGCGGGCCTCTGGAGGCGGTTCCGCGGACTGCTGACAACCTGACAGAATGAGCAGCGAGATAAACAGGGTCAGCAGAAAGCGCATGGCAGATGTCTCGATCGGCAAGATTAAGGTGTGGATATCAGTTCTCGCGGCATCCAGATAAAGCTAGTTGCAGGATAGCATCGCGAACGATGTCCTTCTGCTCCATAGGCAGAAAATGGGTCGTGCCCTCAAGAACCCTGACGTCAGCCGAAGGCAGCAGGGCCTTCAGGCGTTTTTGTGCCTTTGGTGAGAAGGTTGACCCGCGTTCCGCGGCCAGTGCTATAACCGGGCACCGCAACTGACGAATACCGGGCCAGGGGTTGTGTTCGGTATGGGCAAAGGTGGTGCTCTCCCATTCGGGCGCACACGCCAATTGAACTTGGTCACCCTGCGGCACGAAGGCGTGTTGGACGTAGGCGTTCAGCCATGCTTCGGGCCAGGTCTTGAAGCCACCGCGGCCACGATAGTTGTCCAGCGCAGCAGCGTGCGAATCAAATACCCTGCGCCGACGTGCCGCTCCGGCGGCCAGCGACAACCGATGTGACTGACGCAGCAGCTTGGCCAGCCCCAACTTCAGGCCCTGCACCGGATCCATGATCACCGGTTCCGCCAGAATCAGACCCAGCACTTTGTCAGGCCGCCGGGCAGCGGCCATGATGCTGGTGGTGGCACCGATGGAATGGCCGGCAAGCCAGACCGGTTCGTCCAGGCATTCCAGCAGAGCGATCAGGTCGCGATAATAGGTTTCCCAGCCCCGGAATGTCGACAGGTTGGCTGCACCAACGCTGGCCCCGTGTCCTCGCATGTCCCAAGCCAGGACATTGACGTCCGTGGCGAGCTCGTCAAGCAGTGGATGGTACAGGCGGCCATGGAAACCCGTGGCATGGGCCCAGTGCAGTGTGGGTCGCGCTTTGGATTGCGGCCAGCGCCACAGTGCGATATCGGCGCCATCCGTCGCCCGGAATTCGTCGCGTTCAGGTGTGTTGTGCTTAATGTCCATGACGGTCTTCTTGTTGGGCGGCCATTGTCGGGAGCAATAACTGAACCTGACCAGTGGCGATCGGTTTTTTATCATCGCCTTGCCAGCAGGTCACCTGGACCAGGCTGGTGCGCCTGCCTTGCCGAATAATGTCGGCCCTGGCGAACGTCGATCGGGCCTTCGCGGAGCGGAGGTAATTGATGTGGCTGTCGAGAATGCGCGGGCAACGTGTCTCTGCATCCTGGCTTTGCGCAGCCACCCGCGCGGTGAGTTCGATCAGGGCTCCAAGCACGCCGCCATGGAGGGCTGGTAGCATGAAGTTGCCAATCAGCGCTTCACGACACGGCAAATGAACCAATACGCCTACATCACCGCGCTGAACCTCAAGCCCGAGGTGCTGTGCATAGGGAATGCGCTCCAGAAGAGCCTGCCAGTCAGCACATTCTTTCGCACTTTCCGCAGTGCCTGAGATTTGTGGGGCCGAATCGCCAGTCGTGCTCATGCGCTCTCCTTTCCTGGTCCACCTGCATGCAATTGCTGTCCCTGGGTGTTACGCATGAAGGTGGCGTTTGCCGTCGCTAGTAACTCGCGATTTCCCTCGCTAAGGATGTCACAATGAATAAACGCGACATCGTCCGATAAATGACGACAGGTGGCCACCGCTGACAGGGCCCGGTCGCCGATGGCAGGCCGCAAATAATCCATGCGCAGATCCAGAGTGGCAATGGGCATCAACTCCAGGGCACCCGCGAATACCGCCAAGCCTCCGGCGGAGTCTGCCAGCGAGTAAAGTACGCTGGTGCAGATTTCTTTTGTATCCTTATGGGCGAACATCCATGACTGCGGGGTTAGCCGCATACAGACCTGGCCCTGGTCTACCGAGACAACTTGCATGCCCAGATCCCTGCCGTGAGGAACCTGTTCGGTGAACTGCCACGCCGTCGTCACAGCGTCACTGTGCTGAAGTTTGTTCAGATCGTTCATCAGATCCGCCCAGTCTGACATGCATTTCGCGCAGGGGCGGAAGTGTAGAGGACCAGTGGATTGTCATAGGTCATTGCCATGGCGTTCTCTTGTGAGTAGCATTGTTTCCAAAGTTTGGTTGGTCAACCAACCAAAAGTCAACACTTTGTTAATCCAAATGGCACGGCACCGGTGTAATGGCGTACGATCAGTGAAACGAATCGAATGATGGCTGCTCTGATGATTAATAAACGGGATTGCTCAGGAGATGTTTAAGCCATGGTTGACAGACAGATTACCCCTGCAAGCAAACTAGGCGATCAGGGTAATGTTTTGTCTAACGCCGCCCGGCTGTTTCGTGAGAAAGGTTTTGAAAGGACATCTCTTAAGGAGATTGCAGAAGCCTGCAATATGCTGCCCGGAAGTCTGTATTATCGTTACAGCAGCAAGGAAGCGCTGCTCGTTGAGCTGATGCGTCGGGGAGTAGACCTGGTTACAACAGAGGTTGAAACCGCGTACGCCAGCTCGGACGATCCCGTGGAACGATTGCGTCTTTGTATCAACGCACATTTGCACGCCCTGCTGGTTGATTCGGATACGGTTTACGTACTTTTGTTTGAGTGGCGTTCACTGAGCGCGGAGGCCCGCGGGGACATCATCGCTTTGCGTGACCAGTATGAATCCCTTTGGGCCGAGATCATCGAAACGATGATTGAGCAAGGCGTGATTCGGAAGGATGTCAATGCTCGCCTGCTTCGCCTAATCGGCCTCGGGGCGCTCAACTGGGTCGCAACCTGGTTTGATCCGAAAGGTGTCTATACACTCGACGGCATTGGTGATTTTGTCTGGAACGTCATCATGGATGGTGTAATCAGGAAAAGTGTACGAACATAGGCACTGGCTCCCCAAGCGTAATTAGCGCCGGTTTATGTTTGTTAATCACGTGTATAGATGGTGTGTGATCTGACGTTTAGCCTGAATTGCTCAGGTGGCTGGCCAAACCAGCGTTTGAAGGCGCGTCTGAAATTGGCACTGTCGTGATAATTCATCAACGCGGCAATGGCCTCGATTGACAGTTCGCTGTCACGCAGGTATAGCGCTGCCTGCTGAGACAGAATCTCGTCACGGATTTTTCGAAAACTGCTGCCTTCATGGTTGAGTTTACGCGCCAGGGTGCGTTTGCTGATGAACAGAGAAGCAGCCGCTTCCTCTTCACTGAGCGTTCCCGGCGGCCGGGACAACATCATCTTCTTCAGCCGGGTCTGGTAGCTTGGCTTATCGGACTGAAGTTGCGCAAGCATGGCTTCACACTGTCGCATGGCCAGATGATAGTTTTCATGATTGGCAGAGGCGTTTGGTTCCCGACACAAGGCCATCGGCAAGCTGAGTTTTAATTGGCTGCAATCAAAGTGAATCTGCCCGGACAAAAAGTCCGAATACGTTGCGTGATACTCGGGTTTCGGATGGGCAAAGCATACTTCAGCCTCGCGCAAAGGGCGGCCAACCATGAACTCGCCGAATTCGAAAAGTGCCTTGACCATCGCATCCGACAGGCAACGCTGTATGTCATCGTCTAATGGCCCCAGGTACTGCAGAATACATTCCAAACGCTCACCGACTTGCTGCAAGTGCAACTGGATGAAGCTCGCGCGCGTGGGCAGGAATGTCCGAATCGCGTGTAGAGCAGTGAGGAGGTCGGGGCTGCTGTAAGCCACGAACCCCATTGCTCCGTGGGTTGCCGGAGTCATTCGTTTACCCAGCCTTAACCCAAATTCTGGCTGGCCGGACAGATCCATTGCATTACGCAGGATCTGTATCTGCTGAGCCACAGTAAGCAGTCCGTCCTCGCTCAAAAATTGCGTCACCCCAAGTCCAGTGCCCCGCAGCAGACGCGGAAGTTGTCTGGCTGTCAGATTCAGCTCACGTGCAACTAGCCGTGAGTAATTCGATGGAATATCCGGACCGGGCCTTTGCAAGTCCTCCGCCTTCTTCCGCGCCACCATCATTGATGCACCCCTTCCTGAAGTCTCGCCATTTTGTCTTCAAATGACCCCTACTTGTCAAGAAATGACCTGAAATATGTGCCGGCAGGCAAGCAATATGCGTCAGTCATCAATGCGGGAAGGAGAACAACATTGGGCAAAGTTACGTTTATCGAACATGATCAAACTGAACATGTCGTAGAATTCAAAGCTGGTTCCTCGGTAATGCAAATCGCTGTTGATAGCGCCATTCCCGGTATCGACGGGGATTGTGGGGGGGAGTGCGCCTGCGGTACCTGCCACGTTATCGTCACGAACGAATGGTTCAGCAAGACAGGCACGCCTGGCAATGAGGAAGAACAAATGCTGTCAATGACACCGGAGCGGGCGAGCACTTCGCGCCTGGGCTGCCAGGTGGTACTGACTGATGAAATGGACGGCATGACCGTGCATTTACCCGAGTTCCAGATGTGAACACAGGAGGACGCATGCCAACACTGCCCAGAACATTTGACGACATTCAGTCCCGACTGATTAACGCCACCTCCAGGGTGGTGCCGATGCACAGGCAAATCCAGGGACTGAAATTCTTAATGAGCGCCAAGAGGAAGACCTTCGGCCAACGCCGACCGATGCCCGAATTCGTTGAAACACCCATCCCGGACGTTAACACGCTGGCCCTTGAGGACATCGATGTCAGCAATCCGTTTTTATACCGGCAGGGTCAGTGGCGCGCCTATTTCAAACGGTTGCGTGATGAGGCGCCGGTCCATTACCAGAAGAACAGTCCTTTCGGCCCCTTCTGGTCGGTAACTCGGTTTGAAGACATCCTGTTCGTGGATAAGAGTCACGATCTGTTTTCCGCCGAGCCGCAAATCATTCTCGGTGACCCTCCGGAGGGGCTGTCGGTGGAAATGTTCATAGCGATGGATCCGCCGAAACACGATGTGCAGCGCAGCTCGGTGCAGGGAGTAGTGGCACCGAAAAACCTGAAGGAGATGGAGGGGCTGATCCGATCACGCACCGGCGATGTGCTTGACAGCCTGCCTACAGACAAACCCTTTAACTGGGTACCTGCTGTTTCCAAGGAACTCACAGGCCGCATGCTGGCGACGCTTCTGGATTTTCCTTACGAGGAACGCCACAAGCTGGTTGAGTGGTCGGACAGAATGGCAGGTGCAGCATCGGCCACCGGCGGGGAGTTTGCCGATGAAAATGCCATGTTTGACGACGCGGCAGACATGGCCCGGTCTTTCTCCAGGCTTTGGCGGGACAAGGAGGCGCGCCGCGCAGCAGGCGAGGAGCCCGGTTTCGATTTGATCAGCCTGTTGCAGAGCAACAAAGAAACGAAAGACCTGATCAATCGGCCGATGGAGTTTATCGGTAATTTGACGCTGCTCATAGTCGGCGGCAACGATACGACGCGCAACTCGATGAGTGGTGGCCTGGTGGCCATGAACGAATTCCCCAGGGAATTTGAAAAATTGAAGGCAAAACCGGAGTTGATTCCGAACATGGTGTCGGAAATCATCCGCTGGCAAACGCCGCTGGCCTATATGCGCCGAATCGCCAAGCAGGATGTCGAACTGGGCGGCCAGACCATCAAGAAGGGTGATCGAGTTGTCATGTGGTACGCGTCGGGTAACCGGGACGAGCGCAAATTTGACAACCCCGATCAGTTCATCATTGATCGCAAGGACGCACGAAACCACATGTCGTTCGGCTATGGGGTTCACCGTTGCATGGGCAACCGTCTGGCTGAACTGCAACTGCGCATCCTCTGGGAAGAAATACTCAAGCGTTTTGACAACATCGAAGTCGTCGAAGAGCCCGAGCGGGTGCAGTCCAACTTCGTGCGGGGCTATTCGGAGCTGATGGTCCAGCTGACACCAAAAAGTTAATGAACAGGCTGACCAGGATGACGACCGAACAATTTGACTATGTCGTGGTTGGCGCGGGCTCGGCCGGATGTGCTGTCGCCAGCCGCCTGTCGGAGAGCGGTCGCCATTCTGTGCTGCTGCTTGAAGCCGGTCCGGAGAGCCGCCGCAACCCTTTCGTGAACATGCCGCTGGGTTTCCTGCAGCTGATGTTCAGCCGCCGCTACAACTGGCAGTTCAATACCGAACCGCAGCGTCACATGCACGACCGGGCGCTTTTTCAGCCGCGGGGCAAGATGCTTGGCGGTTCCAGCGCCATGAACGCGCAGGTCTATATTCGCGGGCATGCCCGGGACTACGACGAGTGGGCACGGCTGGGGTGCAACGGGTGGTCATACGCCGAGGTGTTGCCCTACTTCCGCCGATCGGAACATTTCGAGCCCAAACTTACGCTGAATGAGGCAGAATTTCATGGTCAGGGTGGTCCGCTGAACGTTGCCGAGCGGCGCTATACCAATCCGCTGAGCATTGCGTTTGTCGAGGCGGCAACCCAGGCGAAGTACCGGCTCAATACAGATTTCAACGGCAGTGAGCAGGAGGGCGTGGGCTTCTACTACGCCTACCAGAAAGACGGCACACGCTGTAGCAATGCGCGGGCGTATCTGGAACCCGCTGCGGGGCGCTCCAACCTGACGGTTTGCAGCGGCGCGCATGTCACCCGGGTGCTACTCGAAGGCACCCGCGCCACCGGTGTCGAATACCGCGATACAACGGGGCAGACGCAGGTTCGTGCCAGGCGCGAAGTTGTGCTCTGCGGCGGCGCGTTCAACTCGCCGCAACTGCTGATGCTGTCCGGGGTCGGTCCGCGGGAGGAACTGTCCCGGCATGGCATAGAACTGCGCCATGCGTTGGAGGGCGTCGGGCAGAATCTCCAGGATCATATCGACGTGTTCGTGCGCGTCAGCGCCCGCAGCCGCCAAAGCATCTCGATGCATCCGAGCTACTGGCTCAAGGGGCTGTGGGGCGCTCTGACGTATCTGAGCGGCCGGCGGGGCGTGCTGTCGAGCAACGGCGCCGAGGCCGGCGGGTTCATCCGCTCCCGGCCCGAGGAGCCGATACCCGACCTGCAGCTGCACTTCGCGCCAATGCTGTACGACGATCACGGGCGAGACCTGAAGACCGCGATGAGCGGTTATGGCTACGCGGTGATGATCTACGGGCTCAGGCCATCGTCGCGCGGGCGCGTCGGTCTGCACAGTGCCGACCCGTTTGCGGCGCCGCTGATCGACCCCAACTACATGGCCGAGTCCGCCGATGTCGAGCGACTGGTACGCGGGGTACATCTGGTGCGCAGAATCCTGGCGCAGGCGGCCTTTGCCCCGCACCACGAGGTTGAGGTCTCGCCCGGGCCGGCGCTCCAGAATGACGACGATCTCGCCGCATGGGTACGGCGCAGCGGTGAATCAGCGTACCACCCGGTTGGCACCTGCAAGATGGGTGTTGATCCGATGGCGGTGGTCGATCCGCGCCTGCGCGTGCATGGCCTGCAATGCCTGCGGGTGGTCGATGCCTCCATCATGCCGACGCTGGTCGGCGGAAACACCAATCAGCCGGCAACCATGATCGGCGAGAAAGGCGCCGCGATGATACTTGAGGATGCCGGGGAGACGGTCGGCTAGCGCTGCGGGGGGCATCCCGGCGCACAGCTGGCATCCGGACTTCTGATCAATCTGATCCCAGAGAACAACAGGCAGAGACAGACTATGGCAAACCAACAGAAAGAGACGACAGTCATCGTTGGCGGCGGGCACGCAGCGGGTGCGCTCCTGACAACCCTGCTGCAAAAAAAATATCAACAGGAAGTGATTCTGGTGGGCGAAGAACCACATCCACCCTATCAGCGGCCGCCCCTGTCCAAGAACTATCTGGCAGGAGAGGTTGATCAGGCGTCGCTGTACCTGAAGCCGCGCTCGGTGTTCGAGAACGCCGGCCATCAGTTGCGGCTTGGTGTGCGTGCCGAACAGATTGATCGGGACAACAGGACCATCAGCCTGTCGGACCAGAGCACATTGAAATACGATCGACTGGTTCTGGCCACGGGGTCCCACGTCCGAAGCCTGAACGCACCCGGGGCTGACCTGGAGGGCATTTATTATCTGCACGACATAGCTGACTCGGATGCCCTGCGTGAAGAATTGCTCCCGGGGAAGCGCCTGGTCATCGTGGGTGGTGGTTACATTGGACTTGAGGTGGCAGCCAGTGCCACCAAAAAAGGCGTTAATGTCACAGTACTGGAAGCGGCCGAGCGTCTTATGCAGCGTGTAACAGGCCCGGAAATCTCAGAGTTTTTTTACACCAAACACAGCAGCGCCGGCGTGGATCTGCGGCTGAACACGGCGGTAACCGGTTTCGAAGCGGGCGATCAGGGGCATGTGGCTGGCGTGACCTTGGCGAGCGGCGGCACTGTACCGGCCGACATCGTGCTCGTTTCAGTGGGTGTTGTGCCGGAAACCGCCCTGGCTGAGGCCGCCGGCCTGCCCTGTGATGACGGCATTATTGTTGACGAGTTTACCCGCACAGAAGATCCCGCCATCCTGGCGATCGGCGACTGTACCCGCCACCGGAATCTTTTCTTCGAGAAGATGCAGCGCCTTGAATCTGTCGCCAACGCGGTTGATCAGGCCCGGACAGCGGCGGCAACCCTGATGGGCGAGGAGAAACCCTATAACAGCGCTCCATGGTTCTGGTCGAACCAATATGACGTGCGTCTGCAGATGGTGGGGTTGTCGCAACATCATGATCAGCGTGTGCTGCGCGGAAGCCCGGAAGACAAGGGATTTGCGGTGTTCTATCTCCGCGATGGCTGTGTCATTGCTGTTGATGCGGTCAACCTGCCCATCGCTTTTATGGTCGGCAAGACCCTCGTTCAACAACGCAGGCAGGTCAATCCTGAAATGTTGAAGGATCCGGATATTGAACTGAAGTCCTTGGTGAGCGGTCAGTCCATAAATTGAAATTGACGACCGAGTAGAGCTGTGCCCTTACTAATCCGAAACAAAGTAA
>NZ_AXCC01000051.1:0-2379 GCF_000475315.1 Marinobacter sp. EN3 | reverse complement strand
GGTTGACAGGGCAGCGGAACGATGTAGAATACGCGGCCTTGATTGAGCAACAGCTCAAACGCTCTTTAAAAAGTTAACCAAGTAATTCGTGTGGGCGCTGGCCGAGGTATTTCGGACACGAAATATCAGGACAGTGACTCGTCGAAATTGAGTTTTGTCTTGAGCAAGAATTAAGAACTTTCGGGTTCTTGTATGATTTAAACTGAAGAGTTTGATCATGGCTCAGATTGAACGCTGGCGGCAGGCTTAACACATGCAAGTCGAGCGGTAACAGGGGTAGCTTGCTACCCGCTGACGAGCGGCGGACGGGTGAGTAATGCTTAGGAATCTGCCCAGTAGTGGGGGATAGCCCGGGGAAACCCGGATTAATACCGCATACGTCCTACGGGAGAAAGCAGGGGATCTTCGGACCTTGCGCTATTGGATGAGCCTAAGTCGGATTAGCTAGTTGGTGGGGTAAAGGCCTACCAAGGCGACGATCCGTAGCTGGTCTGAGAGGATGATCAGCCACATCGGGACTGAGACACGGCCCGAACTCCTACGGGAGGCAGCAGTGGGGAATATTGGACAATGGGGGCAACCCTGATCCAGCCATGCCGCGTGTGTGAAGAAGGCTTTCGGGTTGTAAAGCACTTTCAGTAGGGAGGAAAACCTTATGGCTAATACCCATGAGGCTTGACGTTACCTACAGAAGAAGCACCGGCTAACTCCGTGCCAGCAGCCGCGGTAATACGGAGGGTGCAAGCGTTAATCGGAATTACTGGGCGTAAAGCGCGCGTAGGTGGTTTGGTAAGCGAGATGTGAAAGCCCCGGGCTTAACCTGGGAACGGCATTTCGAACTGTCAGACTAGAGTGTGGTAGAGGGTAGTGGAATTTCCTGTGTAGCGGTGAAATGCGTAGATATAGGAAGGAACACCAGTGGCGAAGGCGGCTACCTGGACCAACACTGACACTGAGGTGCGAAAGCGTGGGGAGCAAACAGGATTAGATACCCTGGTAGTCCACGCCGTAAACGATGTCAACTAGCCGTTGGGACTCTTGAAGTCTTAGTGGCGCAGCTAACGCACTAAGTTGACCGCCTGGGGAGTACGGCCGCAAGGTTAAAACTCAAATGAATTGACGGGGGCCCGCACAAGCGGTGGAGCATGTGGTTTAATTCGACGCAACGCGAAGAACCTTACCTGGCCTTGACATCCAGAGAACTTTCCAGAGATGGATTGGTGCCTTCGGGAACTCTGAGACAGGTGCTGCATGGCCGTCGTCAGCTCGTGTCGTGAGATGTTGGGTTAAGTCCCGTAACGAGCGCAACCCCTATCCCTGGTTGCTAGCAGGTAATGCTGAGAACTCCAGGGAGACTGCCGGTGACAAACCGGAGGAAGGTGGGGATGACGTCAGGTCATCATGGCCCTTACGGCCAGGGCTACACACGTGCTACAATGGCGCGTACAGAGGGCTGCCAACTCGCGAGAGTGAGCCAATCCCTTAAAACGCGTCGTAGTCCGGATCGGAGTCTGCAACTCGACTCCGTGAAGTCGGAATCGCTAGTAATCGCGAATCAGAATGTCGCGGTGAATACGTTCCCGGGCCTTGTACACACCGCCCGTCACACCATGGGAGTGGATTGCACCAGAAGTAGTTAGTCTAACCTTCGGGAGGACGATTACCACGGTGTGGTTCATGACTGGGGTGAAGTCGTAACAAGGTAGCCGTAGGGGAACCTGCGGCTGGATCACCTCCTTAAACGAAGCCGAATGCTTCGGTCAGAGTCCACACGAATTACTTGGTTGGCTAATAAAGAGAGCAGATGGGTCTATGCAGGCCCGTGTTTTGGGTCTGTAGCTCAGGTGGTTAGAGCGCACCCCTGATAAGGGTGAGGTCGGTGGTTCAAGTCCACCCAGACCCACCAGAATTGCTCAGCTCGTCGTTGTCGAAGTACTTGCATAGCAGGCTATGCGGCGCACTTCGACGCCTAGATCTGATCAATTCTTGTAGATAGCTTCTTGGGGCTATAGCTCAGCTGGGAGAGCGCCTGCCTTGCACGCAGGAGGTCGGCAGTTCGATCCTGCCTAGCTCCACCAAACTTTACTGACTAACTTCGGTTAGCAGTGTACAGAAACGAATGTTTCATATCGATGAAGCCTTCCTTTCTGATCACTGGGTCAGATTTGCTCTTTAACAAATTGGACGAGATAGAACACGAATATTTTTCTCTCATTATCTCCGAGAGAAGATGTTCAAAGTGATAGCGATTTCAAGCGTTATCCGGTGTTGTCGTTGAAGTGGTTGTTCTATTGCTTCAAGTGACTGTCTCGAAGATACCTCGGAATCAGGCTTGCCTGGTGATGAGTGTGGATTCGTGATCAGTTGTCTTGGGGTTAT
>NZ_AXCC01000050.1:0-1191 GCF_000475315.1 Marinobacter sp. EN3 | reverse complement strand
AAAGCAAAGTTTGAGCGTAACAAGCCGCACGTAAACGTGGGCACCATCGGTCACGTTGACCATGGTAAGACCACTCTGACAGCCGCCCTGACTCGTGTATGTCACGAAGTTTGGGGCACTGGCGAGAGCCGTGCTTTTGATCAGATCGATAACGCACCGGAAGAGCGTGCGCGTGGTATTACCATCGCGACCTCTCACGTAGAGTACGATTCTCCGACCCGTCACTACGCCCACGTAGACTGCCCGGGCCACGCTGACTATGTGAAGAACATGATCACTGGTGCGGCACAAATGGACGGCGCGATCCTGGTTTGCTCCGCAGCTGACGGCCCCATGCCGCAGACTCGTGAGCACATCCTGTTGTCCCGTCAGGTTGGCGTTCCTTTCATTGTCGTGTTCCTGAACAAGGCTGACATGGTAGACGACGAGGAGCTGCTGGAGCTGGTTGAGATGGAAGTTCGTGACCTGCTGAGCCAGTACGACTTCCCGGGTGACGATACTCCGATCATCACCGGTTCTGCCCTGATGGCGCTGGAAGGCAAAGACGACAACGAAATGGGTACTACCGCTGTGAAGAAGCTGGTAGAAGCCCTGGACGACTACATCCCTGAGCCGGAGCGTGCGATCGATCAGCCGTTCCTGATGCCGATCGAGGACGTATTCTCCATCTCCGGTCGTGGTACCGTAGTAACTGGCCGTGTTGAGCGTGGCATCATCAAGGTTGGTGACGAAGTGGAAATCGTGGGTATCCGCGACACCACCAAGACCACCTGTACCGGTGTTGAGATGTTCCGCAAGCTGCTGGACGAAGGTCGTGCCGGCGAGAACGTTGGTGTTCTGCTGCGTGGTACCAAGCGTGACGACGTTGAGCGTGGTCAGGTTCTGTGTGTACCGGGCTCCATCAAGCCGCACACCAAGTTCGAGTGTGAAGTGTACGTACTGTCCAAAGAAGAAGGTGGTCGTCATACTCCGTTCTTCAAGGGCTACCGTCCGCAGTTCTACTTCCGGACCACTGACGTGACCGGTTCTTGCGAACTGCCGGAAGGCGTAGAAATGGTAATGCCGGGTGACAACGTGAAAATGACCGTCACCCTGATCGCTCCGATCGCCATGGAAGATGGCCTGCGCTTCGCGATTCGCGAAGGTGGTCGTACCGTTGGTGCCGGCGTGGTCGCCAAGATCATCGAGTAA
>NZ_AXCC01000049.1:0-35927 GCF_000475315.1 Marinobacter sp. EN3 | reverse complement strand
TCACGCTTTTTTGTTGTCTGGGCAGACCGAGGATCTTGTTAGCGCTTATTGGCACTATCCCACATTCACCGCATCAATCCGCAATTCCTTAGGCATAGAAAACACGATATTCTCCTCCCGACCGGCAATCTCCTGCGGCTCTTCCCCACCCAATTCCTTCAAGCGGTTAATCACATCCGCCACCAGCACTTCAGGCGCAGAAGCCCCGGCCGTCACGCCCACCGCTTTCTTGCCTTCCAGCCACTGCTTGTCGATTTGCGATGCTTCATCAATCAGGAAAGCCGGGGTGCCCATACGCTCCGCCAGTTCCCGCAGGCGGTTGGAGTTGGAGCTGTTGGGGGAGCCCACCACCAGCATGATGTCGCAGTCTCCGGCCAGTTGTTTTACGGCATCCTGCCGGTTCTGGGTGGCGTAGCAGATGTCGTCTTTGCGGGGGCCTTCGATTTCCGGGAATTTGGCGCGCAGGGCGTCGATGACCCGGGCGGTGTCGTCCATAGAGAGAGTGGTCTGGGTGACGTAGGCGAGGCGGCTGGGGTCTTTGACTTCCAACTTTTTTACGTCGGCCTCGTCTTCCACCAGGTAGATATCGCCGCCGTTGCTGTGGTCGTACTGGCCCATGGTGCCTTCCACTTCCGGATGGCCGTGGTGGCCGATGAGGATGCACTCGCGGCCGTCGCGGCTGTAGCGCATCACTTCCATATGCACCTTCGTCACCAGCGGGCAGGTGGCGTCGAACACTTTCAGGCCGCGGCGGGAAGCTTCGTTCTGTACCGCCTGGGAGACGCCGTGGGCGCTGAAGATCACCAGTTTGTCGTCGGGCACTTCGTCCAACTCGTCGACAAAGATCGCGCCCCGGTTGCGCAGGTTGTCTACCACGAATTTGTTGTGGACCACTTCGTGGCGCACGTAGATGGGCGCTCCGAACACGTCCAGCGCGCGGTTTACAATTTCTATGGCACGGTCTACGCCGGCACAGAAGCCACGGGGGTTAGCGAGTCGGATTTGCATAATCAGTGTGTCGGCCCTGCTGGTTCAACATCAAGTATCTGTACTTCAAAACTCAGTGTATGCCCTGCCAGCGGGTGATTAAAGTCCACATCCACCTGGTCACCTTCTACCCGCTTGATCACACCGGGCAGTTCCTGCTGGCGCGCGTCGGCGAAGGAAATCACCACACCCGGCTCCAGAACCATGTCAGCACTGAATTCGTGGCGCTTGAAGGTCTGGATATTGCTGGGGTTGTGCTGGCCGAAGGCTTTTTCCGGCGGCACTTCAAAGGTTTTGTGGTCGCCGGCTTTCAGGCCCATCAGGTAGGCTTCGAAATTTTCCGGCAGGTTTTCATCACCGATTTCCAGGGTAGCCGGCTCTTTGTCGAAGGTGGAATCCACAGTTTCGCCGTCTTCAAACTTCAGGGCGAAGTGCAGTTTTACTCGGGTTCCCTTATCGATGGGCAGTTCTTTCATGGGGTTCAGTTGCTCCTGTCAGCATCGCCGCTGGCACCAGCGGGTTTGCGGAATGCATCGATGATCATCATGGCAGCACCAATGGTGATGGCGGTGTCAGCCAGGTTAAAGGCCGGGAAATGCCAGTCCTGCCAGTAGAAATGCAGGAAGTCCACCACGTAACCATGCACCACCCGGTCGTATACGTTGCCGATGGCGCCACCGAGGATCAATACGATGGCAATCGCGGTCCAGGTTTCATCGGCTTTGAGTTTTCTCAGCCAGCCCACCAGCACCACACTGACCACGACCGCCAGGGCGACAAAGAACCAGCGCTGCCAGCCGGCGGCATCGGCCAGGAAGCTGAATGCCGCGCCAGTGTTGTGCAGTAACGTCAGGTTGAAACTGGGCAGTACCGGTACCGGGTCACCGTAGGTCAGCATAGCCGTAGCTATGGCTTTGGTGCCCAGATCAATGGCGATGACCAGCACCGCCAGCCACAGCCATTTCAGTTTACTGCCAGTGCTTTCAGTCATGACCGCATCCATCAGGCGTATGCACGGGTTTCACCCGGGCCTTCCACATTGGTCACGCAACGGCCACACAGATCGCTGTACTGCTCGTTCTGCCCCACGTCTTCACGGTGGTGCCAGCAGCGCTCGCACTTGGCGTGAGTCGCCGGGGTCACCTTCACCAGCAGACCTTCCAGGTTGGTTTGCTCTACGCCGGCCGCTTCGCTCACCGGCCTAACGGTGGCTTCAGAGGTGATCAGCACAAAGCGCAACTCTTCACCAAGATAGTTCAGACGCTCGGCCAGGCTACCTTCGCAGTAAAGAGTCACTTCCGCGCTCAATGAGCCTTTGATTTCACCTCGGGCACGGACTTCTTCCAGGCACTTGTTGACCGCCTCTTTCACAGCGTAGATTTCACGCCAGTAGTCACGGCCTAACTCGAAGCCTTCAGGCAGCGCACTCAAGCCCTCGTACCAGGTTTCGTAGAACACGGTGTCGCCGCGCTTGCCCGGCAGGTGTTGCCAGATTTCGTCGGCGGTGAAGCTCAGGATTGGCGCAATCCAGCGCACCAGGGCTTCGGCTACATGATAGAGCGCGGTCTGGCAGGAACGTCGCGCCAGGCTGTCGGCCTGGGTGGTGTACTGGCGGTCCTTGATGATATCCAGGTAGAAGCCGCCCAGGGTGGCTTCACAGAAGCTGTACACTTTCTGGTAAATCTTCAGGAAGGCATAGTTGCCGTAGTCTTCGTGCAGTTCGTTCTGGAGCTGCAGGGCGCGGTCGACCATCCAGCGGTCCAGGGCAATCATGTCTTCAGGCGCTACCATGTGCTGTTCCGGATCAAACCCGGTCAGGTTGCTCAACAGGAAGCGTGCAGTGTTGCGGATACGGCGATAGCCGTCTGCAGTCTGGCGCAGGATATCCTTGGAAACGCTCATCTCACCGCTGTAGTCGGTGGCAGAGACCCACAAACGCAGGATGTCTGCCCCCAGCTCGTTCATGACTTCCTGTGGGGCGATAACGTTACCCAGGGACTTGGACATCTTGTAGCCCTTGGCATCCACAGTGAAACCGTGAGTAAGCACCTGTTTGTACGGCGCCACGCCATTCATGGCGATGGAGGTTTTCAGGGATGACTGGAACCAGCCACGGTGCTGGTCGGAGCCTTCCAGGTACATATCGGCCGGGAACTGGCCCAATTCTTCACGTACCCGCAATACAGAGTCATGGGTGACACCCGAGTCAAACCAGACGTCCAGGGTATCCAGCACTTTTTCGTACTGGTCAGCATCGGCGCCCAGCAGTTCGTTCTGGTCAATGTCGTACCAGGCATCAATGCCGCCGGTTTCCACCGCCTGGGCGACTTTCTCGATCAGCTCCTGGGTGTTCGGGTGCAGCTCCTGGGTTTCCTTATGGATAAACAGGGTGATCGGCACGCCCCACGTGCGCTGACGAGAAATACACCAGTCCGGGCTCTGCTCGAACATGGCCTCGATGCGATTCTGGCCCCAGGCCGGCACCCAGCGCACGCCTTTGATGGCTTCCAGGGCATCGGCGCGCAGGTTAAGCTTGTCCATGCTGATGAACCACTGGGGCGTAGCCCTGTAGATCAGCGGGGTCTTGGTGCGCCAGCAGTGCGGGTAGCTGTGGCGGAATTTTTCCGAGCGTACCAGCTTGCCTTCGCGTTCCAGCGCGGCGCATACCGGCTCATCGGCCTTGTATACGTGCACACCAGCGAATTCGCCGGCCGCGTCGGTATAGGTGCCGTCGGCTTTCACCAGGTTGAGGGTGCCAATGCCGTATTCCTTACCCACCACGAAGTCTTCCATACCATGGTCAGGCGCTGTGTGTACTGCACCGGTACCGGCGTCCAGGGAAACGTGGTCACCCAGCAGCACAGGCACTTGCTTGTCGTACACCGGATGTTGCAGCAACTGGTTTTCCAGTGCGGAACCGGAGACGTTGGCCAGCACATTGTAGTCTTCCACACCCCAGCGAGCCATGATGCCCTGCACCATGGCCGTGGCCAGAATCATTCGCTCAGCGCCGTGGCCGACATCTAACTGTACCAGTGCGTATTCAATATCGGCACCGATGGACACCGCCTGGTTCGCGGGAATCGTCCAGGGAGTCGTGGTCCAGATCACCAGGGATACATCGCCCTCACCTTCGCTGGTTCCGAAGGTTTTCAGTACGGCGTCCTGATCCACGACAGTGAAGCGCACGTCAATCTGGGTTGAGGTTTTGTCCTGGTATTCAACTTCGGCTTCTGCCAGTGCGGACTGACCAACCACACTCCAGTAAACCGGCTTGAATCCACGCACCAGGTGGCCCTTGGCCACGATCTTGCCCAGCGCCCGCACGATGCCCGCTTCTACTTTCGGGTCCATGGTCAGGTAGGGCTTGTCCCACTCACCCATCACGCCCAGGCGGATAAAGTCGGCCTTCTGGCCTTCGATCTGTTTGGTGGCGTAGTCTCGGCAGGCCTGGCGGAAGGTTTTGTAGTCCACCTTCACGCCGGCCTTGCCGATTTCCTGCTCAACCTTGTGCTCGATGGGCAGACCGTGGCAATCCCAGCCCGGCACGTAGGGTGCGTCGTAGCCCATGAAACTGCGGGATTTCACGATCATGTCTTTCAGGATCTTGTTGACCGCATGCCCGATGTGAATGCTGCCGTTAGCGTAGGGAGGGCCATCGTGCAGGATGAACTTCTCACGACCTTGGCGCTGCTTGCGCAGATTGCCGTAAACGTTCAGGTCCTGCCAGTGCTTGAGCATGTCCGGCTCGCGCTTGGCCAGGTTACCGCGCATGGGGAACGCGGTTTCCGGCAGATTCAGGGTATGCTTGTAGTCGCTCATGTCTGTGTGCGTACTCTTGGTTGGTCAGTTGAATCAGGTTTCCGGGGTGGCGGGGTTCTCCGCCAACCAGGCCCGGGCATGCTCAAAATCCCGGGCGATCTGTTGCCGAAGTTCGTCAACAGAGTCGAATTTCACTTCGTCCCGCAGGCCATGGCGGAACACGACTTCCAGGTGCTGGCCATAAAGTGTGCCAGCAAAGTCAAACAGGTGCACTTCCAGCGATGGTCGCTTGCCATCTACCGTGGGGCGCAGGCCGATGTTCGCCACGCCATCACGCCATTCCCCGGTATCGAGCCGGGCCCTCACCACGTAAACCCCTCTCAGCGCCGGCATCTGATGCAGCAGGATATTGGCGGTGGGCGCGCCGATCTGCCGGCCCAGCTGCCGGCCATATACCACCCGCCCATGGACCCGGTAAGGGTGCCCCAGCAGTCGCTCGGCTTCCTCAAGTCCGTTCACATTCAGGGCGTTGCGCACCCGTGTGCTACTCACCCGCTCTCCGTCCACGACAACGGTGCGGGTATTCTCAACTGTAAAGCCCCGTTCCTGCCCCACGCTTTGCAACAGCCTGAAGTCGCCGGCCCGGTCGCAGCCGAAGCGGAAGTCATCGCCCACCACCAGGTGACGAACCCCAAGGCCATGGATCAGCACATCCTCGATAAAGCCCATGCCGGAATAGCTGCGGAAGGTTTCGTCAAAGCGGATACACAGCACCACATCAACGCCTTCGCCAAGCAGAGCTTCAAATTTCTGGCGAAACGGCATCAACCGGGGAGGCGCTTCCGCCCCCTTGAAAAATTCCTGGGGCTGAGGCTCGAAGATCATCACCACAGACGGCAGGTTAAGTGCCTGAGCCTTGCCTCTGACCTGATCGATGATGGTCTTGTGGCCCCGATGAACGCCGTCAAAGTTGCCGATAGTGGCCACACACCCATCGGCCAGCGGAGAATCCGCACTTCCCGCGATACGCTTGAGATTGGTCAGGCCTCGAATCAGACGCATGTACTGCGAACCCTAATGCTGCCAATGGCTTTCGGCGCGCCGGCGCGAACGCGCGACGCACTGGTGAGAAAACGCGCGATTATACCCCAGGAGCGGGCGTGGTAGAAATGACGACGCCTTACTTCTGGCGGAATTGCCGCACGCGGACACCTGCAAGGGCCAGCGCAATAAAATAGGCGAGAACCCCAGCCACAACCAGAATCGTCATTTCCGAAGCCCTCTGCAGGCCAGTAAAGGCCAGCCATTGGCCAACCGGCACGTTCAGCCAGAGGATCACCGCTGCCAGCGCGCTGTTCGCAACCGCCAGCTGCATCAGGAACTTCGGCCAGCCCGACTGGCTTTTCCAGGCGCCTTCCTTGCGAAGTCCGCGCCAGAGCAGATAACCGTTGAGCCAGGCAGAAAGCGATGTCGCCAGCGCAAGCCCGGCATGCGCCAGCGGCACGATCAGCGCCAGGTTAAACACCATATTGGCGACCATGGCGATCACACCAATCTTTACCGGGGTTCTGGTATCTTCCCGGGCGAAAAAACCCGGTGCCAGCACCTTGATCAACATGAACGCCAGCAAACCAGCAGAATAGGCCCGCAGACTTTGTGCTGACATCGCGACATCGCGATCGGTCACTTCGCCGTAGTGGAACAGAGTTGCGATCAAGGGCTCGGCCAGCAAAGCCAACGCCAGGGCGGCCGGCACGCCGATCAGCAGAACGGCACGCACAGCCCAGTCCAGGGTCGCCGCAAACTGGTCCGCAGATGCAGCCGCATGCTTGCGCGACAGACTGGGCAGAATCACCGTGGCGATCGCAATACCGAACACCCCCAATGGCAACTCCGACAAACGGTCGGAATAGTACAGCCAGGACACGCTCCCGGTTTGCAGGAAGGAGGCCAGCACGGTATCCAGTAACAGATTGATCTGGCTGACCGAAACCCCGAACAGCGCCGGCGCCATCAGCTTCAGGATACGGCTTACCCCTTCGTGCCGATAATCGATCCGGGGCCTGGGCAGAAGCCCGAGGCGCATCAGAAACGGCAACTGGAAAAACAACTGCAAGGCACCGGCAATGAAAACACCCCAGGCCAGGGCCATCACCGGCTCATCCATCACCGGTGTGAGGAAAATGGCCGCCGAAATCATGGCCAGATTCAGTAAGACCGGCGTGAAGGCCGGCACCGCAAACCGGTCATAACTGTTGAGAATGCCACCCGCAAAGGCGGTCAGGGAGATCAACAGCAGATACGGAAAGGTAATGCGCAGCATCTCGCTGGTGAGCGCAAACTTGACGTCGTCACCCAGAAAGCCTGGCGCAAACACCGCGGTCAGCACCGGCGAGCCGAGCATCGCAACAAGAGTTACCGCCAGAAGCACCAAACCCAGAGAACCGGCCACGGCGTCTACCAGGCGTTTCACTTGCGAAATATCCTGCGTTTCCCGATAGGATGACAACACCGGCACAAAAGCCTGAGAAAACGCACCTTCGGCAAATAGACGCCGGAGGAAGTTGGGAATCTTGAATGCCACAAAAAACGCGTCAGCCCCCGCTCCCGCGCCAAAATAGCGGGCAATCACCATATCCCGAACCAGACCCAACACCCGGGACAGCATGGTCATCATCCCGACCACGCCAGACGATCTCAACAATCCCGGCGCCCTGGGCGGCTCTGACTTCCCTGTTGAGGGTGGCTTTCGTTGTTCGGAAGACATGATTTCGGCGTCCAGAATCCTGAGTGGAAGCTACGGGCCATCTCGGTAATCCACAAGGCGGAGTAACGCCCCCCGGCCAGCCCCAGCGCTGCGATGCCGGAGTGTATCACAGGGCTTTGCAGGCGAGGCACGAACCGTGCGGTGGCCTTGACATTTCGGGCATTCAGCGGCATAGTTCCGCGTCATTTATTTCGACGCGCTGGTTTTGGCGCGCCCGCGATGTAAAAATTTCTTTTTTATAGCAACGAATTTTCAGGAGTTTTACGGTGGCAAATTCCCCGCAAGCCAAGAAGCGCGCTCGTCAGAACGAGAAAAACCGCAAGCATAACGCCAGCCTGCGTTCCATGGCACGCACCTACATGAAAAAGGTCGACGCCAAGATCAAGGCCGGTAACCACGATGAAGCCCAGGCTGCTCTGAAAGAAGCTCAGCCGATCATGGACAGCATGGTCAACAAAGGCATCTTCGCCAAGAACAAGATTGCTCGCCACAAGAGCCGTCTGAACGCCAAAATCAAGGCCCTGAAAAGCGCCTGATTCTGTGCGAAATAAAAAAACCGGCTAATCAGCCGGTTTTTTTGTGTCTGAATCAAGCAAAGAAGATCAAACCACCACCAGATTATCCCGATGGATCATCTCCTCATCGGACACATAGCCCAGAACATCGTTAATGCGATCACTGGACCGACCCGAGATGGCCCTGGCTTCATCAGCGTCATAGTTAACCAGCCCCCGCGCGATTTCTTTGCCAGCCAGATCAACACAGGAGACCATCTCCCCCCTCCGGAACTGCCCTGACACCGCCTTCACACCCACCGGCAACAGACTCCGTCCACCTTGGCGCAACACCTTCACCGCACCATCATCCAGCGTGAGCTTGCCCCGGGTTTGCAAGTGACTGGCAATCCACTGCTTTCTGGCCGCCAGCCGCCCCTGCTCCGGCAACAGCAAGGTGCCAATCACATCACCCTGGCGTAATCGGGCAATCACATGCTCAATCCGGCCACCAACAATCACGGTAAACGCGCCTGAGCGGGCCGCTAACCGGGCCGCCCTCAGCTTGGTCTGCATACCACCGCGCCCGAGCGCTCCGGCACCACCGCCGGCCATGGCATCCAGCTCGCGATCTTCCGCCCTGCGCTCGGTCACCAGCACAGCATCGCCGTGCTTGCGGGGGTCTTTATTAAACAGCCCCACCTGATCGGTCAGAATGATCAGACCATCCGCCTCAATCAGGTTCGCCACCAGCGCACCCAGGGTGTCATTATCACCAAAGCGGATCTCGTCGGTCACCACCGTATCGTTCTCGTTCACGATCGGCACCACACCGTAATCCAGCAACGTACGCAGGGTACTGCGGCCGTTCAGGTAACGCTTGCGGTCGGAGAGGTCGTCGTGGGTCAGCAGAATCTGCGCCGTATGGATATCATGGCGCTTGAACTGGGCCTCCCAGGTCTGCACAAGCCCCATCTGCCCCACAGCAGCCGCAGCCTGCAACTCGTGCAGGTGCTGGGGGCGAACGGTCCAACCAAGGCGACTCATGCCTTCGGCGACCGAGCCGGAGGACACCACCACCACCTCCACCCCTTCGGCAATCAGCTCTGCGATCTGATCTACCCACAACCCCAACGCGGCCACATCCAGGCCTTTGCCATCATTGGTCAGCAAGGCACTACCGATCTTGACCACCAGGCGGCGGGCCTGTCGAAGCTGAAGGCGTTCACTCATGATAGCGGTACGATCTCTTCCGTTAGTGAGTTATTCCGGTGCGTAAACCACTTCAACGTCGTAATCATCGTCGTCAAAGTCGTCGTCATCATCCGCGTTACGGGCCGCTCGGCGGGCCTGACGATCCGCCTCAATCTTCTGACGAGCCTCTTCGTCCATACGGCGCCTGCGCGCGGCTTCCTGCTCAGCGAAATCGGGATTGTCGGCTTCCTGCTCGGCCTGTTCCTCAATCCAGCGCATCACGGCCTGCACCAGAGGTTTGGTGCCCTCACCACTCAGCGCGGAAATGCGGAACACAGGCCCCTCCCAGCCAAGCTCATCAACAATGGCCTGACAATGGGCCTCACGATCTTCCTCGGCGACCATATCGACCTTGTTCAGCACCAGCCAACGAGGACGGCTGGCCAGCGTTTCACTGAACTTTTCGAGTTCGTGGGCAATCGCCCTGACCGCGTCGGCCGGGGACGAGCCGTCATAAGGAGCAACATCCACCAGGTGCAGCAACAAGCGCGTCCGGACCAGGTGCTTCAGGAAACGAATACCAAGCCCCGCACCCTCGGCTGCCCCCTCAATCAAACCAGGAATATCGGCAATAACAAAGCTTTGATGAGCCTGCACACTGACCACACCAAGATTCGGTACCAGGGTGGTGAAGGGATAATCCGCTACCTTCGGGCGCGCGGCGGAAACCGACCGGATGAACGTAGACTTGCCGGCATTGGGCAAACCCAGCAAACCGACATCGGCCAGAACCTTCAGTTCCAGACGCAGATTACGCGCCTCACCCTCAGACCCTTTGGAGGTCTGGCGCGGAGCACGATTAACGGACGACTTGAAACGGGTATTGCCAAGGCCATGAAAACCACCCTGAGCCACTTTCAGACGCTGACCTTCTTTGGTGAGATCTCCCAGCACTTCATGGGTATCCATATCCACCACTGTCGTGCCAACCGGCACCGGTAGCACCAGATCTTCGCCTTTAGTACCGGTGCAGTTACGGCCAGCGCCCGGCTCACCATTCTGGGCCTTGTATTTACGCTGGAAGCGGTAATCAATCAGGGTATTGAGTGCGCTGTCCGCCTCCAGATAGACGGAACCGCCATCCCCACCGTCACCGCCGTCGGGACCACCCTTTGGCACGTACTTTTCCCGCCGGAAGCTCAGGCAACCATGCCCGCCTTTACCGGCTTCAACAATGATGGTGGCTTCGTCTACAAATTTCATACGCCAAATGCCTTTGCATAAACTAAAAAGCCCCGCAGCCTCAAGGAAGCTTTGCGGGGCTCCGGATTCACCTGAGAACTGACTAAATCAGCATATCAGGCAAACCCAAGGTTCAACAGAACCGGATCGCCGCTGCTTACGCAGCCGGAACGATGCTTACGAACTTGCGGTTCTGCGGGCCTTTGGTTTCGAACTTCACCTGACCTTCCGCTTTCGCGAACAGGGTGTGGTCCTTGCCAATGCCTACGTTGCTGCCAGCGTGGAAACGGGTGCCACGCTGACGAACGATGATGCTGCCTGCAGATACAGACTCGCCACCGTAGCGCTTGACACCAAGTCGTTTCGACTCGGAATCGCGACCGTTACGGGTACTACCTGCTGCCTTTTTATGAGCCATTACCAGCCTCCTTCATTAAGGGGTTATTCGAGGGCTTAGCCCTGGATACCCGTGATCTTGACTTCAGTAAACCACTGACGGTGGCCCTGACGCTTCATGTGATGCTTACGACGACGGAACTTGATGATGTTCACTTTGTCGTGACGACCGTGGCTAACCACTTCTGCGGTCACCTTGGCACCTTCAACAACCGGAGCGCCAACTTTTACGTCGTCGCCATTGGCAACCAGAAGAACACGATCAAACTCAACGGAACCGCCGGTTTCAACTTCCAGCTTTTCCAGCTTCAGAGTTTCGCCTTCTTTTACACGGTGCTGCTTACCACCGCTAACAATAACTGCGTACATTCATAGTCTCCGCGATTGACCCATCCCTGCTCTTATCCACCTGGTTCTAAGGGAAGCGCTCTGGCGACCCTATTGCAGGGAGCGCAGGTTGGGATGAGTTGGGCGCGTGATTGTACGAAAACCCGTCGACCAATACAAGCCGGATTCCGGCTCAAGTTGACACTGTAAGCAGCAATACCTAGCATTGCCGCGACCTGCCCGAAAACTCAACGAAAACACCAGCAAGGGACTTACCGGCCCGATGACAGCCCAGCGCATCTACGACACCGTAGCGGATGATTTCAGCCGCGTTAACGACCTTATCATCAAGCGGCTCGCTTCCGATGTCCCGCTGGTTGAGAAAATCGCCCAGTACATTATCGAAAGCGGCGGCAAACGCCTGCGACCTTTGCTGGTTCTCCTGGCCAGCCAGGCCGCCGGCTACCAGAAAGACGATCATCTGAAGCTGGCTGCCGTGATTGAATTCCTGCATACCGCCACCCTGCTGCACGACGATGTGGTAGACACCTCCGATATGCGCCGCGGCCGCAGCACAGCCAACGCAAAATGGGGCAACGCGCCCAGCGTGCTGGTCGGCGATTTCCTCTATGCCCGGGCCTTCGAAATGATGGTCGAGCTGCAGAGCCTGCCGATCATGAACGTGCTGTCGCACGCCACGGCCGTTATTGCCGAGGGCGAGGTCATGCAGCTGATGAATGTGAAGAACCCGGACTTGAGCGAAGACCAGTATATGGTCGTTATCCACAACAAAACCGCCATGCTGTTTGAAGCCGCGTCCCACACGGGCGCCCTGCTGGCCGGAGCCAGCAGGGAACAGGAAAATGCCCTGAAAGACTATGGCAAACACCTCGGGCTGGCATTCCAGCTGGTTGATGACGTTCTCGATTATCAGGGCGATGCCGAAACCATGGGCAAGAACGTGGGAGACGACCTGGCGGAAGGCAAAACCACCCTGCCGCTGATCTACGCCATGGCCAATGGTAGCGAAGCCGAAAGGCAACTGATCCGCCAGGCCATCCGGAAGGGAGGGCTGGATGACCTGCCGAAGGTACTGGATATCGTTAAGGCGTCCGGTGCCATCGAATACACCATGACAAAAGCAAAAGAGCAGGCGCAGATCGCGAGAGACCTGCTGGCCTGCCTGCCGGGCTCTGAGCACCGGCAGGCGCTGGAATTATTGACCGAAGTGGCGGTAGCCCGGGTCAGCTAGTAGACCAGGCCCTTTCAGCCGAGATGTTCACGCCCGTGGGGTGCTTCGAATTCCAGCTCTGGCCCCACCGGCACAATCTGCGTTGGGTTAATGGTGCGCTGACTTACGTAGTAGTGACGCTTGATCTGGCCCAGATCCACGGTTTCAGCCACGCCCGGCACCTGATATAGCTCCCGCACATAGCCGGACAGATTCGGATAGTCGCGGATCTGCTGGCGGTTGCATTTGAAGTGGCTGTAATACACCGCATCAAATCGGATCAACGTGGTGAACAGCCGCCAATCGGCCTCGGTTAGCCGGTTACCGGTGAGATAGCGCTTCTCCGCCAGCCTTTCTTCCAGCCAGTCCAGGGAGTCGAACAGGGCCTGATAGGCCTCCTCATACTTGTCCTGCGCAGTCGCGAACCCTGCTTTGTAAACACCGTTGTTCACCGTGTGGTAAACCCGCTCATTCACCGCCTCGATGTCACCACGCAGGCTTTCCGGGTAGAAATCCCGGTCGTTATTCACGCCCTCAAGGCCATCAAAGGCGGAATTGAACATCCGGATAATATCTGCGGATTCATTACTGACAATGGTTTCGCGCTCTTTGTCCCACAACACCGGCACCGTGACCCGGCCAGAATAATGCGGGGCGGCACGGGTATAGATCTGGTGCATGAAGTCAAAATTATACAAGTCGTCTTGATGTTCTTTGCGACCGGGCCGGAACTCCCAGCCGTTTTCCACCATGTCCGGGTGCACGACAGACACCGAAATATGGCTCTCCAGACCTTTGAGCTTCCGGAAAATCAGGGTGCGGTGGGCCCAGGGGCAGGCCATGGAAACATACAAGTGATACCGGCCACTCACTGCAGGAAAACCACCCTCTCCGGCCGGCCCGGCGGAGCCGTCAGCGGTTACCCAGTTCCGGAACCGCGCCGCTTCGCGCTCAAACTTGCCGCCGGTTCTGCCCGTGTCATACCACTGATCGTGCCAACAGCCGTCAACCAACAAGCCCATAACTACCCTCCTGCGAGGTCAGCCACCATGACATTTGCCCTGATGAAGTGTGATGGGGCCGACCCGGTTCTGAATTAATAGAGACAGGCTAACGACTGTGCTGCTAGGCTGATAGCAAGCATTTCTGGCAAACACTTTCAGATTATTCGAACATGCATACAGCCATTACCATCGACGCACTCAAAGTACTGGACGCTATCGACCGCAAGGGCAGTTTTGCCGGTGCCGCCAGCGAACTGTTCCGGGTTCCCTCGGCCATCAGTTACACCATTCAGAAGCTTGAGGAAGACCTCAGCGTCAGTGTCTTTGACCGAACCGGCCACAAAGCCGTGCTCACGCCCGCCGGTCGTTACCTGCTGGAGGAAGGCCGCTCGCTGCTTGAAGCCGCCGAGAACCTGGCTCACTCTACCCGCCAGGTAGCTCAGGGCTGGGAAACCAGGCTTAGAATAGGATTCAACTCGCTGCTGCCGGCACAATGCCTGTTTCCGGCGATTGACGCTTTTTACCAATTGGGCGTTCCAGTGGATGTACAGGTGGTGGAGGAGGTCTTTGCAGGCGCCTGGGACGCCCTGCAAAGCCGGCGCGTCGACATGGTGATCGGCGCAGACCAGCTCAGCAAGCCCGCCGGAAGCTTTACCACCAAGCCACTGGGCGAGATACCTTTCGTCTTTGCCGTGGCGGCCAACCACCCTTTGGCCCAGGCAGAAGAACCCCTGACAGAAAGCGACATCGCCCCATTTCCCGCTGCCGTTGCCGCCGACACCTCCCGCGCGCTGCCACCCGGCCATGCCGGCATCTTCCGGCGCCAACGAACCTTGACCGTCACCAACATCGACCAGAAAATTGCCATACAGGAAGCAGGCCTTGGCGTTGGCTGGATGCCCTTGCCACGCATCCGGGAGGCACTGGCTTCAGGCCGGCTGGTGGCGAAAGCCGTGCACGAACCACGCCCCCCGATCGCCATTCACCTGGCCCGCCACAGTGAAGACAAAGGCAAGGCACTGATGTGGTTCTGGAATAGGCTGAGCGAAGACCAGAACCTCAGCCAGTGGCTCAAGCCTGCCGATTCCTGAGGCAAAGGGGCCAACCGGCGAATTCACGACCTGAAGTATACTGACCAGCCGAATACAACGAGAAACACAAGGAGTGCGTTCCATGCGTCAGCTGTCGGAACTGGATGCCTCGTTCCTGTATCTGGAATCGGACACCACACCGATGCACATCGGCGGCATTTATCTGTTCGATGCCAGCGGGCTGTCCAACCCACTGGCATTCAGCACCTTCGTCGCCTATCTGCGCAGCCGGCTCCACGTGGTACCTCTGTTCCGCCAGAAGCTGAAAGAAATCCCTCTCCGGCTTGGCCGCCCCTATTGGGTGGACGACGCCGATTTCAGCATCGAGCGGCACCTGGCCTACGTAAACCTTGGCGAACACGGCAAGCAGGCCAGCCTGATATCCCTGGCCTCGAAGATTCTTGAAGAGCCGCTGAAACGGGACCGACCACTCTGGCACATCACCTTTGTCGATGGTTTCCGGATCGACGATCCGGAGGGTGAAAAAGAAGGGTTTGCACTGATCGTGAAGCTGCACCATGCCGCCATTGACGCGTTTAGCGGTGAGGAAATCATGGGCAAGCTACTGGAGTACACACCCAGCCCGAGAACCATCACGCCACCACGTCCCTGGCTGCCAAGGCAGGAACCTTCAGAAGAGCGGGTTTTCCTGCAGGCCGGCGCCAACATGCTGAAAACGCCGATGCAGCTGGCCTCTCTGGCCTATAACGCCGCCGAAGCCACCACCCGTGGGCTGATCCAGAAGCAATTACACAAGCTGCCATTGCCACTGCCCTTGTTCACCGCGCCCCACAGCCCCTTCAACCGGCAGATTACCGCCAACCGGCGAATTATCTCAACCAGCGTGGACTTGTCCCGGCTCAAAGCCATCAAGGGCTCATTGGTCGACGTCACCCTGAATGATGTGGTCCTCGGCCTGTGTGCCGAATCCCTGGCCCGATACCTCGCCAACCAGAACATAGAAACGAAATCCTCGCTGGTCGCTATGACGCCGATCTCGGTTCGCTCCAGCAGTCTTCGCAAGGCCACGGGCAACCAGATGTCGGCCATGTTGCTGGACCTGGCCACCGCAGAACCCAACCCGGCAGCCCGGATCCGGCGAATTCACCGTAACGCGGTAGAATCGGAACCCTACCGTGAAGCCATAGCCGCGGACCGGCTGACCGAACTGCTGCCATCAACGCTGCTGGCACTGTCCGCCCGCCTGTATTCCGAGCTGCAGGTGGCACAGCGCTACCAGCCACTGTTCAATGTGCCGATTACCAACGTACCGGGTCCGCAGGTGCCGCTGTACCTGCAAGGTGCCCGACTGGTGCGCCAGTACAACAGCGCCCCCCTGTTCGACAGCCTCGGGCTGGTGATTGTCGCGGTCAGCTACCAGGGCCAGCTGACCCTGAACTTTACCCTTTGCCCGGACGTGGTCGCCGACAGCGATCAGCTACCGGAGCTGGTACATGACAGCCTGGAAGCGATAGAGAAAGCAGCAGTAGAGCTGGGCCCCGATCAGGGCCATGAGCAGTTTCCGGAACCACAACACAACCTGACCGATGATGTCCTGGCCTATGTAGAAAAACTGCTGAAAAGTGGGCTGGGCAAATTCAGAAGATAGCCGGGCCCGCAGGCCCGGCCCGGGATTATTCGAATGCCCAACGCAGAAAGGCTTTCTTCTCTTCGTCCGAAGCATCGGCCCAAATGGCTTTGAGCTGTTCCAGTGCGGTGCCGTCCTGGGTGCGCCCGACACTTTCTGCGTCAGACACCGGTACCGGAGTGCGGTTGGCTGTCAGCCGGGACTGTCCGTCCCATTCCTCAGATACCGCCACCACGGTACCGTTACCGGCAACAATCTTTGCCGAGAAGCTCTCCATCATGGCTTCGGCTTCCTGGCGGCTGCCCGGCTTATCAAACTCGAAACGGTAGACCGCGTCCGGGCTCGCCTCGAACCGCGCCACCTGAGGACCGCTCTCAATGACATGAACTTTGGATTCGCCGTTGCGCACCACACCGGCCTTGGCCCAGATGGTTTTATAGTTGAACACCACTTCGTTTTCACCAGGCAGCAAACCGTAATCCAGTGCCAGGTCGTCGATCAGGAAGTTAGTCATGCTCCGGCCATTCACGCTGACCACCTGTATCGCACCGGGCGCCTGAAGCACTGCCGGCTCCGTTGCCGCGGGCTGTTGGCCTTCCCAGGTATCGACCCTGGCCACGGTAGACGCACAACCCGCCATGACCACACTCACCAGAACAGCCAGCAACTTGAAAAGCCTTTGAACGTGACACATACTCACTTCATCTCCTTATCCATAGGGATGGCCGTTGGCACGGCCTGCAATGTTGAGGACAACTCTGCCAAGCATTCTGACCATCCGGGCGGATCAGAGCAAGGCACGCAACGGAATTCACTTTCACTGCAGGAAGGTCCGGAATGTGACGCCCAACGTAAGAATGTAAAAAATTGTTGAATTCGGCTGCAATTGGATTAATTTTAAACAAGTCGGCTTACACAACGCACAGCCCGAGAAGAAAAGAACAAGTGGGCTCAGGAGAAACCATGGACACTCAGCGCAGGACAGGAGAGCAAGGCCCCGTCCCGTTTCGCAGCAGTCGTTTTTTCTGCGTAGGGAGCAAATGGTACTTTACAACCCGCGAGGGCTTCGATAGCGGGCCTTTTGCCTCAAGAGAGCGGGCAGAAGTCGGCCTTAAACGCTTTCTGCATGTTGTTCGCATGCTGCCAGAAGAGCAGCAGGTGCACTAACCTACCCGACAGACCGAATGGGTGATGCCCAGCTAGATAATATAGGGCATCACCCAGACGTCAATCGCCCAAAGGCAACCCAGCGCCATGGCCCCGGCGACGACATCGTCCACCATAATCCCGAGCCCGCCGGGCAAGCGCTCATCCAGCCAGTTAATGGGCCAGGGCTTCCACACGTCAAACAGCCGGAACAGCATGAACGCCATGAGCACCCCGTAAAGCTGATCCGGAAACAGGCCCAGGGCAATCCACATCCCCACAAATTCATCCCATACAATACCGCCGTGATCATGCACTTTCAGGTCTGTCGCGGTTTTGCCACACAACCAGATACCCACCAGAAACGCCGCCAGAACCACGAGCCAGTAGGCCAACGGAGGCATCCAGGAAAAGGCATACCAAACCGGAATAGCGGCGAGGCTACCCCAGGTTCCCGGCGCTCTGGGCGCTGCACCGCTGCCAAAACCGAAGGCCAACAGGTGGACCGGGTTTTTCAGAAAGCCAGGGGGCAAGATGACCTGGGCGGCGTCCGGTTCAGGCATCAGCTCATCACTCATGCGGGTCTCCCAAAGTGCTCATATCCTTGAATGACGCCAGAGACCGGCCCGCTCAGCTGAAGGCCAGGCTCCGAAGTAATCTCTCCAATGACCGTCAGCTCACGGGCCACAGAGTCGTCAAGAGTGCCGAAGGTTTCTGGCGGGATGGTGATGCAAAGCTCATAGTCATCTCCTGCTCCCAACGCCAGATCCCGGGCGTTCTCACCCTTTAATGCAACCAACTCTGCCATCATCGGTATACGTTCCGTGTCGATTCGCGCTCCGGCCCCCGAGGCATCAAGGATATGGCCGAGATCCGCCAGGAGCCCGTCAGAAATATCTATGGCAGAGGAGGCGCAGCCCGCCAGCTGCTGACCCAGTGACAGACGAGGCTGCGGGAAATGATAACGTGACAACAAGGCGAGCTGGGCCGGTGAGGGCGCGGGGGCAGCAAGGTAATCAAGAGCGGCACCGGCCGCCCCGAGCGTGCCGCTGACACATATCAGGTCGCCGGGCTTCGCGCCGGATCGATACAGCGCACGCCCACTCTCAACAGTTCCGTGCACCTGGATGCTGATTGTCAGGGGGCCACGGGTAGTATCTCCGCCCGCCAGGGCGATACCAAAGGCTTTGCTGGCCCGGGCCAGCCCCTCTGAAAACGGCTTCAGCCAGCCCTGATTGGCGTCTGGCAAGGTTAAAGCCAGAGTAAAACAGACCGGGCTTGCGCCCATCGCGGCCAAATCACTTACCGCAACCGACAGAGCTCGCCATCCGAGATAATCTGGCGAATAATCGGAAGGAAAATGAACGCCCTCTACCAGGGTGTCCACAGAAAACACCAGATCCAGCCCCGGCGATACCCGCTGGATCGCACAGTCGTCGCCGGGACCGAGAAGGAGCTGATCCTGCCCGGCACCATCGGCCAGCGGCTGGAAATACTTCCGGATCAGCTCAAATTCACCCATGAATCAACGCGGGCGGGTCTCGGCCAGGCGAAGCCGGCGGCTGAGTTTGTCCAGAATGCTGTTCACGAACTTGTGCCCTTCGGTGCCACCAAAGCGCTTGGCCATTTCAATACCCTCGTTGATGACCACTTTATAGGGCACATCGATGCGGTGTTTCAGCTCATAGGCGCCCAGGCGAACGATCGCCAGTTCAACCGGGTCGACCTCCTTGAGGGGACGATCCAGAAACGGCTCCAGCAGTTTGTCGAGCTCTGCCTGCTCGCGGTAAACGCCACGCAGAAGATCCCGAAAATACATGATATCGACCTTGCTCATGTCGTTGTCGACCATGAACTCGGCTTCGATATCAGAAATCGGCGTTTTGCTGAAGTGCCGCTGATACAAACCCTGCATGGCCAGCGCCCGTGCCCGGCGGCGATCGCCTGCCTTGGGCTGGCCGGTTTTCCCCGGCTGGGGAGAAGTGTCACCCGCTTCGCTCATTACTCACCCAACTTTTTGAACAGACTGACCATTTCCAGGGCAGTAATGGCGGCTTCCGCGCCCTTGTTGCCGGCCTTCGTGCCGGAGCGTTCGATGGCCTGCTCAATGGAATCTACGGTCAATACGCCGAAGGTAACCGGGACATCGGTTTCCAGGCTGACAGCGCCCAGGCCGCTGGAGGCCTCGCCCGCCACGTATTCAAAGTGCGGAGTACCACCACGAATTACCGCGCCAAGGGCGATAATGGCGTCGTAGTCCGAGGTTTCGGCAACACGCTTGACCGCCAGTGGCATTTCATAGGCACCCGGCACACGGATAATGGCAATGTCATCATTGGAAATGCCGTGACGACGCAAGGTATCCACTGCACCTTCCACCAGGCTTTCCACCACAAAGCCGTTAAACCGGCCAACCACCAGCGCATAGCGGCCGCTGCACTGGGTAAAATCACCTTCAATTACTTTGATATCTGCCATCTCGGGCTCCTTCACGGGTCATCGCCTTATTGGCGATAACCGGGTTTATCATTCGGGGGCGTAAGGTACGTATTCCACCACTTCCAGGTCGAAACCGGAGATGGCGGAGAATTTAACCGGCGGACTGAGCAAGCGCATTTTACCGACTCCAAGATCCCGGAGAATCTGGGAACCGGTACCGACGGTAAAATACACGCCGGAACTGCCCTTGCCTGAGGATCCCTGCCCTTTGTCAAAGAACTCCTGAATCCGGTCTTCCAGGTTGTAGCTGTCTTCAGCACTGTTAAGCAGCACCACCACGCCTTTGCCTTCTTCCGCAACCTTCTCCAGTGCGTGATGCAGCGGCCAGCTCCGGGAATCTTTGCGGCGTGCACCCAGCAGATCGCGCAGGGTATCGGTAATGTGCACACGCACAAACACCGGCTCCTCCGGCTGGATATCGCCCATTACCATAGCCAGATGGGTAGCACCCTGGATATTGTCCCGGTAGGTGTGCAGTTTGAACAGGCCGTACTCGGTATCCAGTTCGTTCTGTTCCACGCACTCCACCGTGCGCTCGTTCATAGTGCGGTAATGAATCAGGTCTGCGATGGTGCCGATCTTCAGATCATGCTCTTCTGCGAACTTCTCCAAATCCGGGCGCCGTGCCATGGAGCCGTCATCATTCATGATTTCACAGATCACACCGGCAGGCTCACAGCCAGCCAGGGCCGCCAGATCGCACGACGCTTCGGTGTGACCGGCACGGCTGAGAACGCCACCAGGATCGGACATCAACGGGAAAATATGTCCCGGTTGAACGAGGTCAGAAGCCTTGGCATCCCGGGCAACCGCTGCCTGCACGGTACGAGCCCGGTCCGCTGCAGAAATTCCCGTGGTAACACCCTCACGGGCTTCGATAGACAGGGTAAATTTGGTTCCGAAGCCAGAAGCATTCTGCTGAACCATCAACGGCAGACCCAGCTGTTCGCAGCGATCACGGGTCATGGGCATACAGATGAGTCCGCGGCCAAAGCGTGCCATGAAGTTGATGGCCTCTGCCGTGCAGTGCTCCGCCGCCATCACCAGGTCGCCCTCATTCTCGCGATCCTCATCATCCATCAGGATGACCATTTTGCCCTGGCGAATGTCTTCAATGATTTCTTCAATGCTGTTCAGTGCCATACGGTTCTGCACCCTTTCACCCCTCCCGACAGTCTAGCCGGTTCACGGGGAATGGATTGAATGATTAGTGGCGAGCCAGGATCAGACGCTGATCCTCACCCACCTGACGACGATCCAGCACCTTCCATTGCACTTTGTCGGCCATGGTCTCCAGCGGCAAATGCGCTGTCGGCCTGCCGGTACTACCCAGGAAAACCGGGGCCTGGTAGAGCCAGAGCTCGTCCACAAGATTTTCACCGATGAACGTACCGGCCAGCGTAGGGCCGGCTTCAACCAGCAACTCGTTAATACCAAGCTCTCCCAGCGCGTCCAGCAACTCGGCGACATCAACACCGTTATCTTTCCAGGCAACCCCGGTCAGGCTGACGCCCAGCGCAGCCAGATCCTGGGCCGGGCCGGAGGCCAGTGTCGAACTGGCGCAGAATACCTGCACATTACCACCCTGAAGAATCCTGGCGGTGGCCGGCGTACGGGCATCCCGGTCGGCGATCACCCGCAACGGCTGCCGGGACGGATCCGTGGCATCGCCGATATCGCCCATCTCGTCCCGCCGAACGGTCAACGAGGGGTCATCCGCCAGTACCGTACCTACCCCGGTGAGGATGGCGTCGCTGATCGCCCGCAAACGCTGCACATCCGCGCGCGCCTCCGGGCCGGTTATCCACTGGCTTTCACCACTGGCCATGGCGGTCCGGCCATCGAGACTGGCCGCCATCTTCAGCCGAACCCAGGGGCGGCCGGTATTCATACGCTTCATGAAGCCAGGATTCAGACGCGCAGCCTCATCGGCCATCACGCCTTCGGTCACCCGTATGCCAGCCTCCCTGAGCATATCCAGCCCCCGACCGGACACAGACGGATTGGGGTCTTTGGTGGCGGCAAACACATGGGCCACACCGGCATCTATCAGTGCCCGTGCGCAGGGCGGCGTGCGCCCGTAGTGGCTGCACGGCTCCAGCGTAACGTAGGCGGTGGCTCCCCGAGCCTCATGGCCTGCCTGGCTCAAAGCACGCACTTCCGCATGGGCTTCACCGGCACGCTCGTGCCAGCCCTCGCCCACAATCAGATCGCCTTTGGCAATAACACAACCAACACGGGGATTGGGATGGGTGGAATAGCGACCGCGCCAGGCCAGTTGAACGGCCCGGGCCATCATTGCCCGATCACGGTCCGAAATCATGCCTTGCCTTTGTCTGTACCGTTATCCACCAATGCCCTGGCAACATCCACCGCGGCATCACCATTGCCCTGGGACAGCCGCTCGATCTCTTCCTTGAACTCGTTGATGTCCTGAAAACTGCGGTAAACCGACGCAAAACGCACGTAGGCAACCTTGTCCAGTTGGCGCAGCTCGGTCATTACCTCCTCACCCAACTGCATCGACTTGACCTCGCGCTCACCAGTGGAGCGGAGACGATACTTGATACGGTTCAGGGCGGCATCGATTTCCTCAATGCTGACCGGACGTTTTTCCAGAGCTTTCATGATGCCGGCCCGCAGCTTTTCTTCATCAAATGGCTGCCGGGTACCGTCCTGCTTAACGACCCGGGGCATCACCAACTCGGCAGTTTCAAAGGTGGTAAATCGCTCACGGCAGGACAGACACTCCCTGCGGCGGCGAACCTGGTCACCCTCGGCCACCAGGCGCGAATCAATCACCTTGGTATCGGCTTCACCACAGAAAGGACAATGCATAAATCACCTGCTCCGGAAAGAAAGAACCCGGGCACTCACCGGAGCGCCCGGGCTGACCTGTCTCTAAGCCTGTTAGCCGTAGACCGGGAACCGCGCGCAGACAGCTTCCACCTGCTCCCGCACACGGCTATTAACCGCTTCGTCTTCAAGGTTATCAAGGATGTCACACATCCAGCCCGCCAGATTCCGACACTCGGCTTCCTTGAAGCCGCGTGTGGTCACCGCCGGAGTACCAATGCGCAGTCCGGACGTTACGAACGGTGAACGAGGATCGTTCGGCACGGCGTTCTTGTTCACGGTAATGTGCGCTTTGCCCAGTGCGGCATCCGCGTCTTTACCGGTAATGTCCTGTTTGATCAGGCTCACCAGGAACAGGTGGTTCTTGGTACCACCGGAAACCACGTCAAAGCCGCGCTCGATGAACACCTCTGCCATGGCGGCGGCGTTCTTCACGACCTGCTGCTGGTAGGCCTTGAACTCGTCGCTCATGGCTTCCTTGAAGCACACGGCCTTGGCCGCAATCACGTGCATCAACGGGCCGCCCTGACCGCCCGGGAACACAGCAGAGTTCAGCTTCTTCTGCAGATCTTCGTCGTCACAGGCCAGGATCAGGCCGCCACGTGGGCCGCGCAGGGTTTTGTGCGTGGTGGTCGCAACCACGTGGGCGTGAGGTACCGGATCCGGGTAGACGCCAGCGGCGACCAGACCGGCCACGTGGGCCATGTCAACAAACAGATACGCGCCCACCTTGTCGGCGATGGCACGGAAACGGGCAAAGTCCAGCTCCTGCGAGTAAGCAGAGAAGCCCGCGATGATCATTTTCGGCTTGTGCTCGACAGCCAGAGCTTCCACTTCGTCATAATCGATCAGACCGGTCTCCGGGTTCAGGCCATACTGAACCGCGTTGTAGATCTTGCCGGAGAAGTTCACGCTGGCACCGTGGGTCAGGTGGCCACCGTGAGCAAGACTCATACCCAGAACGGTATCACCGGGCTTGAGCAGCGCCATGAACACCGCAGAGTTGGCTTGTGAACCGGAGTGCGGCTGCACGTTGGCGTAGGCGGCACCAAACAGCTCCTTGGCGCGGGCAATGGCCAGATCTTCAGCGATGTCCACAAACTCGCAGCCACCGTAGTAACGCTTGCCGGGGTAACCTTCAGCGTACTTGTTGGTCAGCACACTACCTTGGGCTTCCATCACCCGCGGGCTGGTGTAGTTTTCAGACGCGATCAGTTCGATGTGTGCTTCCTGGCGCTTTTCTTCCGCCTGCATAGCGTTCCAAAGTTCGTCATCGAAACCGGCGATTTTCATATCACGAGTAAACATGGATGTGCTGCCCCTGTCTGTATGGCTGGCCCGGCGATGCCTCTTTGCAAGCCGGAACCCCTGAAAAATTGGGCCGCTATTCTATCTTGAAAGCGGGTTGAAAATCATCCTTTATGCCGTCCGCAGATACCGGCACACCGGAGGCTGTCAATTGCTATCGCGGAACGCTTTAGATACCTTACCCGGTTATTGTTCTCAGGTACCGACGTCCGTGGTATCGGCCTTCGGGGTGAGCGATCCGGGATACGCTGTAAATACGTCCCTGTACGCTCGACAAAATCATCCCTGATTTTGACGATCCCGGATCGCTCACCCCGAAGTCCTCGATCAGTCGCCTGACGTGCTTTCATTTTTCAAGCTACTGTTTGATAAAAGGAATATGCCAAAATGGCTCAATACGTATACACCATGAACCGCGTGGGCAAGGTGGTACCGCCCAAGCGGGAAATTCTGAAAGACATCTCTCTGAGCTTCTTCCCGGGCGCCAAAATCGGCGTACTTGGTCTGAACGGCGCCGGTAAATCCACCCTGCTGCGTATTATGGCGGGTGTGGACCAGGATTACATCGGTGAGGCCCGGCCACAGCCCGGCATCAATGTGGGCTACCTGCCGCAGGAGCCGGAATTGGACGAGGAGAAGACCGTAAAGGAAATCGTTGACGAGTCCGTCTCGCACGTACACAACGCTCTGGCGGAGCTGGACAAGGTTTACGCCGCCTACGCCGAGCCGGATGCGGACTTTGACGAACTGGCCAAGAAACAGGGCGAACTGGAAGCCATTATCCAGGCTACCGATGGCCACGACATAGAGCGCAAGATGGAAGTGGCGGCAGACGCCCTGCGACTGCCGGCCTGGGACCAGAAGGTAAAAGTGCTGTCAGGTGGTGAGCGCCGCCGTGTGGCCCTTTGCCGCCTGCTGCTGTCCGGCCCTGACATGCTCCTGCTGGACGAGCCTACCAACCACCTGGATGCCGAATCCGTGGCCTGGCTGGAGCGCTTCCTGCACGATTACGACGGCACCGTTGTCGCCATCACTCACGACCGTTACTTCCTGGACAACGTCGCCGGCTGGATCCTGGAACTGGACCGTGGCCACGGCATTCCGTTCGAGGGCAACTACAGTCAGTGGCTGGAGAACAAAGAGAAGCGCCTGGAGATGGAGGCCAAGCAGGAGGCCGCTCACCAGAAAGCCATCAAGCACGAGCTGGAATGGGTACGCACCAACGCCAAGGGCCGCCAGTCCAAGAGCAAGGCACGACTGGCCCGCTTCGAGGAGATGAGCTCCCAGGAATTCCAGAAGCGCAACGAAACCAACGAACTGTATATCCCGCCCGGACCTCGCCTTGGCGACAAGGTGATCGAGGTGGACGGCATCAGCAAGGCCTTCGGCGACCGCCTGCTGTACGAGAATGTCTCGTTCCACGTTCCACCGGGTGCGATTGTTGGCATCATCGGTGGTAACGGCGCAGGCAAATCCACGCTGTTCAAGATGATCGCAGGCATGGACAAGCCGGACTCTGGCACCATCACCGTTGGTGAAACCGTGGAACTGGCCTACGTGGATCAGATGCGCGATCTCGACGGCAGCAAGACTGTATGGGAAGAGCTTTCCGACGGCCAGGACATCATCAAGGTCGGTAACTACGAGACCCCGTCCCGGGCCTACGTGGGCCGCTTCAACTTCAAGGGCACTGACCAGCAGAAACGGGTGGGCGACCTGTCCGGCGGTGAGCGCAACCGCCTGCACCTGGCCAAGCTGCTGAAACAGGGTGGCAACGTGCTGCTGCTGGACGAACCCACCAACGACCTTGACGTGGAAACCCTGCGCGCTCTGGAAGAAGCCCTGCTGAACTTCCCGGGCTCCGCCCTGGTGATCTCGCACGACCGCTGGTTCCTGGACCGGGTAGCGACCCACATCCTGGCGTTCGAAGACGACGGCGAAGTAGTCTACTTCGAAGGCAACTTCACCGATTACGACGCCGACTTCAAGAAGCGCAAAGGCGACTCCGCCATGCAGCCCAAGCGTATGAAGTACAAGAAACTGGCGTAACCGATGACCGGGCCGGCCTTCGCGTCGGCCCGCTTGCCCTCCCCGATCTGCCCGACACGGAACCATACCCATGGCCAAAGCCAAAACCGCCTTTGTCTGCACCGAGTGTGGTGCCGACTATTCCAAGTGGCAGGGCCAATGTACCGCCTGCCAGGCCTGGAACACCATCAGCGAAGTACGCGGCGTCTCAGGCCCCGGCAAAGGTGCTCGCAGCGCCCGCTTTGAGGGTTATGCCGGCAGCTTATCGGAGGTAAAAAGCCTGGACGAAGTCAGTCTGGCAGAGCAGGCACGCATCAGCACCGGCATGCAGGAATTCGACCGTGTCCTGGGTGGCGGCCTGGTGGAAGGCTCGGCGGTACTCATGGGCGGTCACCCCGGCGCGGGCAAAAGTACCCTGCTACTGCAGGCGGTTTGCCAACTGGCCGAGAAGCACTCAGCGCTGTACGTCACCGGTGAGGAATCCCTGCAACAGGTGGCCATGCGCGCCAAGCGGCTGGGCCTGCCCACCAAAGACCTGAAAATGCTCTCGGAAACCTCCGTTGAGCGGCTTATGCAGGTGGCGGAAGCGGAGAAGCCCCGCATTCTGGTAATCGACAGTATCCAGGTAATGCATGTCGCGGACATTGAATCCGCCCCTGGCTCGGTATCCCAGGTTCGGGAAAGCGCCGCCTTTCTGACCCGCTTTGCCAAGCAAACCGGCACCATCCTCTTGCTGGTGGGGCACGTCACCAAAGATGGCAGCCTGGCGGGGCCGAAGGTGCTCGAACACATGATTGACTGCTCGATCCTGCTGGAGGGCTCCAGCGACAGCCGCTACCGAACCCTGCGCGGCATCAAGAACCGCTTCGGCGCGGTTAATGAGTTGGGCGTGTTCGCCATGCTGGAACAAGGTTTGAAGGAAGTAAAAAACCCCAGCGCCATCTTCCTCAATCGAGGCGAGGAAGCGGCGCCGGGTAGCGTGGTGATGGTGGTCTGGGAAGGCACTCGGCCGATGCTGGTGGAGATTCAGGCCCTCGTGGACATGGCCCAGGGGAGCTACCCGAGACGGGTAGCGGTAGGGACTGACCAGAACCGCTTAGCGATGCTTCTGGCCGTGCTGCACCGCCATGGCGGCATGCATGTGGCCGATCAGGATGTGTTTGTGAATGTGGTGGCCGGTGTGAAGGTCAACGAAACCAGTGCGGATCTTGCTTTGCTGTCAGCTGTGGTTTCGTCATTCCGGAATCGGGCGCTGCCGCAGGATCTGGTGATTTTTGGCGAAGTTGGCTTGTCTGGGGAGATCCGGCCGGTACCAAGCGGCCAGGAGCGTATCTACGAGGCGGCCAAGCACGGTTTTACCCGGGCTTTGGTGCCCAAGGCCAACGTTCCGCGTAAGCCTGTCGATGGCATGAAAGTGATTCCGGTGACCAAGCTTTCGGATGCTCTTTCGGCTCTTGAGGAGCTTTGAGTTTTGGCCCTAGCCTTCTGGCTTTAGCGTCGGGCTGCTGTTGGAGAACGCTTCAAAAAACCGCTACGAGCACATCCATGTGCGCTTCTCTCCGGCCATCCATGGCCTCCGAAATTTTTTGAAGCGTTCTCCAACACCAGCCTAGCAACCTGAGTGAAATAGCCCGCAATAACCAAACATTGGACCTATCCACATCAAATCCCCGCAAAACTATCAATCAATGAGATGCGCAAACTCTCTCTCCAAAAGCGCCTGATCCCCCAGATTCAGCTCTACCAACCGCTTCAAATGCGATGCACTGTCCAGATCAATGTACTGGCAGCGAAATCCCAGCCGATGATCCTCCACATGCTTCAACTCCACCGCCATTACAATCGCAGCTTCATGCTCATTCAGGTGAATCACCACTTCACAGGGCTTGTTCAGAGGAACCTTCCATCCTTCTGGCCGCTGAACGAGAACGCCCTTCAGGGAAATATCCAACACCTCCGTTGACCACACCTGGTCCTGACAATGCAGCTCACAGGGGGCATCGAAACTGATTCGGTGAAACCGGCGTTTTTCTGAGGTTTTAGCAGACAAGGGAATGCTCCGGATCAAAAGTCATTGCTTTCTATGACTATAGACCGGGCACAAAAGGGAGTACAGCAAAGAACCTCCAGCAACCACAGCGAGAGAAGCCACCGTCCGAAAACGCTGCATCCATTCTAGAGAGGATACTTCCAGAGGGTTGATTAGCGGGCTGGTGGAACGGCCTCCGAAAAATGTCGGAGGCCATGGATGGCCGGAGAGAAGCGCACAGGGAAGTGCTCGTAGCGGTTTTTCGGAGGCCGTTCCACCAGCCCGCAAGCACCAAGCTCGCAGGCTACAAATGACGGCAATCTCCTAGTTTAGCTTCGCTGGTGATACTGCCCACTAAGCTCAACAACCGCCTCAATGAACGCCCCGGCATGCTCTGGGTCCACATCCGGCGTAATCCCATGCCCAAGGTTGAACACATGCCCCGAGCCAGAACCATAGCGCTTCAGGATATCCGCCACCTCCTGGCGAATGCGCGCCTTCGGCGCATACAGCATGGCCGGGTCCATGTTGCCCTGCAGGGCCACCTTGTCGCCCACGCGGGCACGGGCGTTGCCGATGTCCGTCGTCCAGTCCAGCCCCACAGCATCGGCGCCACAATCAGCGATAGACTCCAGCCACTGACCACCGTTCTTGGTGAAAACAATCACCGGCACACGGCGACCTTCGCTCTCGCGAATCAGACCATCAACAATCTTCTTCATGTAGCGCAGGGAAAACTCTTCATAGGCCCAACTGCTCAACACACCACCCCAGGTATCAAAAATCTGCACAGCCTGGGCGCCGGCCTTGATCTGGCCATTGAGGTAGTCAATGACCGAATCCGCCAGATGGTCCAACAGACGATGCATCACCTCCGGCTGACCGTACATCAACTTCTTGGCTTCCGAGAAGGTCTTGGAAGATCCACCTTCAATCATGTAGGTGGCCAGAGTCCAGGGACTGCCAGAGAAACCGATCAGCGGCACGCGGCCATTCAGCTCCCGGCGAATGGTAGACACCGCATTCATCACGTAGTCCAGGTCAGACTCGGCATTCATCCTGGGCAGTGCATCCACATCTGCTTCCGAACGAATGACCTTACGGAATTTCGGGCCTTCGCCAGTTTCGAAATAGAGCCCCAGCCCTAGAGCATCGGGAATGGTCAGAATGTCAGAAAACAGGATGGCGGCATCCAGGGGGTAACGCTCCAGCGGCTGCAGGGTAACCTCACAGGCCAGCGGGGTGTTTTTGCACAAACTGAGGAAGTCGCCGGCCTTGGCCCGGGTTGCGCGGTATTCCGGCAGGTAACGGCCTGCCTGGCGCATCATCCACACCGGGGTGCGGTCTACAGGCTGGCGCATCAGGGCGCGCAGGAAGCGATCGTTCTTCAGCTCGGTCATAGAGTTTCCCGTTCTCGTCGGTAAAAATGGTCAGAGACAATGGGGAGCAATGATACCCCGTTTACACGAATAAAAAAGGGCGGCTTACCCTTAGCAAGCCGCCCTTTCTGACTCTGGTCAATCCAGCGTTAAACGTCCAGGTAGTCCAGGATGCCTTCGGCCGCCTGACGTCCTTCCCAGATTGCGGTAACCACCAGATCCGAGCCACGCACCATGTCGCCACCAGCGAAAATCTTGGCATTGCTGGTCTGGAACGGAAACTCGGCTTCTTCTGCCGCAGTCACCCGACCGGAGTCGTCCGTGTTCACGCCCAGCTCTTCAAACCAGGGTGCTGGGCTCGGGCGGAAGCCGAACGCTACCAGCACGGCATCAGCCGGAATCACTTCCTCACTGCCCGGAACCACTTCCGGACGACGACGGCCGTTTTCGTCCGGCTCGCCCAGCTCCGTGGTGACTACCTTTACACCCTCAACACGGTCTTCACCGATGATGGCGATGGGCTGACGGTTGAACAGGAACTTGACGCCCTCCTCTTTCGCGTTGGCCACTTCCCGACGGGAGCCAGGCATGTTGGCCTCATCGCGGCGATAGGCACAGGTCACGCTCTCGGCCTGCTGGCGAATGGAAGTCCGGTTACAGTCCATAGCGGTGTCACCACCACCCAGCACCACAACACGCTTGCCTTTCATATCGATGAAGTCAGATTCCTTTTTCTCGAAACCCAGGCGACGGTTAACATTCGAAATCAGGAACGGCAGGGCGTCATAGACACCCGGCAGCTCCTCACCGGGAAACCCACCTTTCATGTAGGTGTAGGTACCCATGCCCATAAAGACGGCATCGAACTCTTCCAGGATCTTGTTCAACTGAACGTCTTTACCCACCTCGGTACTCAGACGGAACTCCACGCCCATTTCCTCGAACACCTTGCGGCGGCGGGACATGACGGATTTTTCCAGCTTGAACTCAGGAATACCGAAGGTCAGCAGGCCACCGATCTCCGGGTAACGATCAAACACCACAGGCTTGACGCCGTTGCGCACCAGAACATCAGCACAACCAAGCCCTGCGGGGCCAGCGCCAATCACAGCCACCTTCTTGTCAGTCCAGGTGACATTGGACATATCCGGTTTCCAGCCCAGCGCAAATGCGGTGTCGGTAATGTACTTCTCAACAGAACCGATGGTAACCGCGCCGTAGCCATCATTCAGGGTGCAGGCACCTTCACACAGGCGATCCTGCGGGCACACACGACCACAGACTTCCGGCAGGGAGTTAGTCTGGTGACACAGCTCCACCGCCTTCATGATGTTGCCCTCCGACACCAGCTTCAGCCAGTTCGGAATATAGTTGTGTACCGGGCACTTCCATTCACAGTACGGGTTACCACACGCCAGGCAGCGATGGGACTGGGAGGCCGCATGGGTTTCGCTGAACGGGTGATAGATTTCCCCGAATTCCTTTTTGCGCTTCTTGGCAGGCACCTTCTTCGGGTCTACCCGCCCAACTTCCACAAACTGAAAGTCATTGTTGAGACGTTCTTTCATGTTGCCACTCTCATCAGCTCGATTTCGACGGGGGCCGCACCGGAGTGCGACCCATCAACCTTGTTGGACCTGCCCGTTATTCCGGACGGGCGCGGGTGCTTGCCAGCAGGCTGCGAAGGTTCGCGGCCTTGGGCTTGACCAGCCAGAAACGGCCGATGTAATCGTCGAAATCTTCAAGTAGGTGCTCTGCCCAGGCACTTCCGGTTTCGGAGATGTGCTCCCGGATCACGCCACGCAGGTGGTTCCGGTAGGCTTCCATGTCTTCACGGGAAATACGCTGGATCTCAACCAGTTCATGGTTGTATTTGTCCACAAAGGTGTTGTCCAGGTCCAGCACATAGGCGAACCCGCCGGTCATGCCGGCACCAAAGTTGTAGCCGGTGGACCCCAGCACGGTGACCAGACCACCCGTCATGTATTCGCAGCAGTGATCGCCAGCACCTTCAACCACGGCATGGGCGCCGGAGTTACGAACCGCAAAGCGCTCACCGGCGGTGCCGGCCGCAAACAGCTTGCCACCAGTTGCGCCATACAGACAGGTGTTACCGACAATGGAGGTTTCCTGGGTCTCGAAATCACTACCACGGGGCGGCTTGACGACCAGCTTACCGCCGGTCATGCCTTTACCTACGTAGTCGTTAGCATCACCCTCCAGAATCAGGTTCAGACCACCGACGTTCCAGACACCAAAACTCTGGCCAGCGGTGCCGGTCAGGTCCAGAGTGATGGGCGCATCGGTCATGCCCTGATTGCCGTAACGGGCGGCAATCTCGCCAGACAGGCGTGCACCAATAGAACGGTCACAGTTGGTCACCCGGTAACTCCAGGCACCGCCGGACTTCTCAGCGATGGCAGCAGCGGTGTCCTGCACCATCTGCTCCGCCAGCTTACCTTCATCGAACGGCTTGTTGCGCTCAATCTGACAGGTGTGCGGCTTGTCAGCCGGAATGTGGTCATTCTGCAGCAGACGGGTCAGATCCAGCTTCTTCTGGCGCTCGGTATTACCCGGCAGACGCTCCAGCAGATCAACACGGCCGACCAACTCTTCCAGAGAACGCACACCCAGCTTCGCCAGCCATTCGCGAGTTTCCTCCGCCACAAAGCGGAAGAAGTTCATGGCCATTTCCACGGTGCCCTTGAAGTGCTCTTCGCGCAGATAGTCGTTCTGTGTCGCGACACCCGTCGCACAGTTATTCAAGTGGCAGATCCGCAGGTATTTACAACCCAACGCCACCATCGGAGTGGTGCCGAAGCCAAAGCTCTCCGCGCCCAGAATCGCGGCTTTCACCACGTCCAGACCAGTCTTGATGCCGCCGTCGGTCTGCAGGCGAATCTTGCCTCGCAGATCATTGGCGCGCAGCGCCTGCTGGGTTTCCGTCAGGCCCAGCTCCCAGGGGGAGCCTGCGTAGCGGATTGAGGTCAGCGGACTGGCTGCGGTACCGCCGTCATAACCGGAAACCGTAATCAGGTCGGCATAAGCCTTGGCAACGCCCGCGGCAATCGTGCCCACCCCGGGCTCTGATACCAGCTTGACGGACACCAGCGCCTCCGGGTTCACCTGTTTCAGGTCGAAGATCAGCTGCGCCAGGTCTTCAATGGAGTAGATGTCGTGGTGCGGCGGTGGCGAAATCAGGGTGACACCGGGCACCGAGTAACGCAGGCGCGCGATCAGGTCATTCACCTTACCGCCCGGCAACTGGCCGCCTTCACCCGGCTTGGCACCCTGAGCTACCTTGATCTGCATAACATCGGCGCTACGCAGGTACTCAGCGGTCACACCGAAACGACCGGAAGCCACCTGCTTGATCTTGGAACGCTTGTTAGTGCCGTGACGGGCCGGGTCTTCGCCGCCCTCACCGGAGTTGGAACGACCACCCAGCGTGTTCATGGCCACGGCCAGAGCCTCGTGCGCCTCCGGCGACAGGGCACCGAGAGACATCGCCGCAGAGTCAAAACGCGGGAAAATATTCTCCACGGGCTCAACGTCGCTCAGGTCAATTGACTGGATGCCCTCACGGAACACCAGCAGGTCGCGCAGGGTGGCAACCGGGCGCTCATTGACCAGACCGGCGTATTCCTTGTAGGTGCCATAGTCGCCACTTATCACGGCATCCTGCAGTTTGCCCACCACATCCGGGTTGAAGGCGTGATATTCCTGGCCATGCACGTACTTGAGCAGGCCGCCCTGGGAAATAGGCTTACGGGGCTTCCAGGCAACCGCGGCCAACTGCTCCTGATCCTGCTGGAAATCGAAGAAGTCGGCGCCCTGAATCCGGCTCGGCACGCCTTTGAAACACAGGTCTACCACATTGTCGGCAAGACCAATGGCTTCAAACAGTTGGGCACCGCGATAGGAGGTAATGGTGGAGATACCCATCTTCGACAGGATCTTCAGCAAGCCCTTGTTGATGCCCTTACGGTAATTGTTCTTGGCTTCGATCGGATCCATCAGCATTTCGCCAGTGCGAATCAGATCGTTCAGGATCTGGTACGCCAGGTACGGGTAGACCGCCGTAGCACCAAATCCGAACAGTACCGCAAAGTGATGCGGATCCCGAGCCCAGCCGGTCTCAACAATGATGTTGGAATCGCAGCGCAGACCTCTCGCCACCAGGTGATGGTGCACTGCGCCGGTGGCCATCAGGGCATTGATCGGAAGATCGCCTTGAGCCAGGTCCTTATCGCTTAGAATCAGCAACACCTTGCCATCACGCACAACTTGTTCGGCTTCGTCGCATACCCGACGAACCGCCTGCTCCAAGCCCTCTTCAGGACGATAGCTCAGGGCGATTTTTGCCACCTCAAATCCCGGGCGATCGTTATTGCTGATCTTCAGGAACTTGGCCGGCGACAGCACCGGCGTGGTCAGGATAATCCGGTTAGCGTGCTCCGGAGACTCCTCGAAAACGTTCTGTTCCGCGCCCAGACAAGTCTCCAGAGACATGACGATGGTCTCACGGAGAGGATCAATGGGCGGGTTGGTGACCTGCGCGAATTTCTGCCGGAAGTAATCCGCCACATGGCGCACCTTGCTGGACAGAACCGCCATCGGGGTATCGTCCCCCATGGAACCGACCGCCTCCTGGGCACTCTCAGCCAGTGGGCGCAGCACCTGGTCCCGCTCTTCAAACGAGATATTGAACATCTTCTGATGAACCAGAAGCTCGTCGGATTCCATCAGCTTGAATTCCGGGGTCGCCTGATTCAGCGTGGTCTCGACTCGCAGTGCATTGTCCTTGAGCCAGCGCTTGTAGGGCTGGGCTTTTTTGAGCCGCTGGTCGATATCCCCGGTATGCAGGACCTCGCCGGATTCGGTATCGATGGCCAGCATCTGACCCGGGCCAACCCGCCCCTTGGCCACCACATCATCCGGTGAGTAGCTGTAGGTACCTACTTCCGAGGCCAGGGTGATGAAATCGTCCTTGGTGATAACCCAGCGTGCGGGACGCAGACCATTGCGATCCAGCATACACAGCGCATAACGGCCATCTGACATTACCAGGCCCGCCGGGCCATCCCAAGGCTCCATATGCATGGAGTTGTACTCGTAAAAGGCCCGCAGCTCAGAATCCATGGTATCAACATTCTGCCAGGCAGGCGGAATCATCATGCGCACCGCCCGGAACAGGTCAACACCACCTGCCAAGAGCACTTCCAGCATGTTGTCCATGCTTGAGGAGTCGGAGCCAGTAAGGTTAACCAGCGGCTGCAGGGTCTGCAGATCCGGCAAATCCGGTGAGCTGAACTTGGCTGCGCGGGCAATTGCCCAGTTACGGTTACCGTCGATGGTGTTTATCTCACCATTATGGGCCAGGAACCGGAACGGCTGCGCCAGCGGCCAACGCGGCATGGTGTTGGTCGAGAAGCGCTGGTGGAAAACACAGATGGCCGTTTGCAGATCCGGATCACCAAGATCCTTGTAGAAGTTGGCCAGATCCGCGGGCATCATCAGGCCTTTGTAGGCCAACGTCTTATGGGAAAGACTGCAGATATAGAATTCCGGGTCTTCCGCCATATCTCGTTCAGCATGGCGGCGCCCTACGAACAGACTGATCGCAAATTCTTTTTCTTCCTTGCCGCCGGGCTCTACAAATACCTGTTCGATGCGCGGCAGACAATCCAGAGCCATAGGGCCAAGGCAACTGTCATCGACCGGCACTTCCCGCCAACCCATAATTTCAAGGCCTTGCTCCGTCAGCCTTTTTTCAATAGCTGATCGGCCAGCAGACGCTTTTGCGTCGTCCTTAGCCAAAAAAACCTGGCCAACCGCAAACAAGTCGCCAGGTTTTTTGCCGAAGGCTGCCTGGGCAGCTTTATAGAGGAAGGCCTTGGGGCTCTGAATAAGCAGACCACAACCATCACCCGTCTTGCCATCGGCAGCAATGCCGCCCCGGTGGGTCATGCAGGTCAGAGATTCAATGGCTGTCTGCAACAGCTTATGGCTCGCTTCGCCCTTCATGTGGGCAATCAGGCCAAAACCGCAGTTGTCCCTGAACTCATCAGGATGATACAAGCCTGTTGTCATAAGCGTTCTCTCGCGTGTAAATGCTTCCCGCCAGCGACGCCATTGCACCGAAATGGTGCAAGAAATGCGCTGACACCGAAAAAAAGGGGGAAGGGATTTTACACACGTGAAACTACGTATACAATTTTTTTCGCTGTTCGGACCACCGCCACCCCGAAAAACGCACCACCATGGTGCAAGCCTACAGACTCCTGAATGCGCGCGCCCAGGCATTGCTCACCCCCAACTCCGGGGGAAGATTACGCGCCGCAGCCTGCGCTTCAGCCTGACTGGCGAAGCGGCCATACAACAACATGAACCACTGGCGCCCTTGCCTTTCACCGACAGTATACTCGAGGGCGGACTCGTCAGATGCCCGGCCAAGCACCTCCAGTACGGTCGACTCGTAATTACCGGCAACCAGTTGCAGTGTCCACCCTTCCCGCGCTCGCAGCTCACCTATTGGCACGTATGAGCCAGGCATTTCCGGAGCGAATTGGGGCAAATCTGGCTCTGGCTCTGGCTCT
>NZ_AXCC01000048.1:0-1008 GCF_000475315.1 Marinobacter sp. EN3 | reverse complement strand
AGACTTATTCAGAGCCTCCTTTGGTTTCCCACCATGCACGCTTATTATTAACCTAGCTCCTTGATAGTTGCCATGCCTATAAGATAGAAAATCTAAATGTACCTTTGCGGCCTAGTTTTAATAATTTCAAAGTGCATTCTGCATTTTCTTCATTTCCATTTCGATAGACTCTGTAACTGGTAATTAACCTAGTCTAACCTGCAAACACAAATTCGATCCACTTTTTTTTCGAAATTTCAGAAACTTAACTAAGCTTGTGACAATAGAAATCTAGAGAACGGCTGTCGAAGCATTTGGCAAAAAAGAACATGATGACTACATTTCTCTCTAAAATAGCTGGGCAATTTGCATTAAATTGGCGAAATCAGTGGCTATCTGATTGGACCCACTGGCGCTTGGGGAGAATAGAAAAGGATGAGCCTGAATGAAATAAGTTATCAAGAGGACTATCGCTCCGGCTTTGACCACCTGGTTGATGATTTTTTTCGCCCCTCACTTGCACAGTCTAAGGTCTATTGGCGAGCAGTTGGCTACTTCTCAAGCACCGCTCTAGAATCTTTTGGGGCTCCTCTAGGTGATTTCATTAGGAGAGACGGTCACATCAGGCTAATCACCTCCGTGGAATTATCAGCCAGAGATCTGGAGGCTATCGAACGCGGTATCCCGAAACAAGAGGTATGCGCCAATCGTCTCGAAGAGATCATTGACACGGATTTCGCAGATGGGATTGGGAATGGAACGGTGCGGTTACTCCGATTACTCGAGCTGGACCGACTCGAAATTCAGATAGCGATTCCCAATATAGGCACCGGCATCTACCATGAAAAAATCGGGCTTTTCTTCGACGAAGATTCCTACGTTGCCTTCACGGGTTCATCCAACGAAAGCCGCAATGCTTTTGAAAACAATCGGGAGTGCATCGATGTATTCACATCCTGGAACAGCCCCACTCGTGCAGCGCGAAAGAAGGCACATTTTGAAGCTTTGTGCGTATTCCAGACCAAGGTT
>NZ_AXCC01000047.1:0-644 GCF_000475315.1 Marinobacter sp. EN3 | reverse complement strand
GGAGGCTCTGAATAAGTCTCCAAAATCAGCGATAATACGGCCATCGTCAATCGCATAGGATCGTTGCCAGCATGGATCAGATCACCTTCTCCGAAGCCGAATACCAGACCAAGAAGCGCAAGACCCGTCGCGAGATCTTTCTGGAACGGATGGACAAGCTGATTCCGTGGAAGCAGTTGGAGAAGAAGGTAGCCCGTTATTACCCGAAGGGCCGGAACGGACGGCCCCCTTATCCGCTGCCTGCCATGCTGCGGGTTCACTGCATGCAGTTGTTCTATAACTTGAGCGATCCGGCCATGGAAGACGCGCTGTACGAGATCGAATCCATGCGGCACTTCGCGGGTCTGAAGCTGGACCGTTTGCCAGATGAGACGACGATTCTCAACTTCCGGCATTTCCTGGAGCAGCACGGTCTTGGCAAGGCGCTGTTTAAAGAGGTGAACAAACACCTGGAGAAAAACGGCTTGATGTTGCGTGAAGGAAGCATCGTAGATGCCACCATCATCTCTGCTCCCAGCTCCACCAAGAACCAAACTGGCAAGCGTGATCCGGAGATGCACCAGACCAGAAAGGGCAACGAATGGCACTTCGGCATGAAAATGCACATTGGTGTCGACGACACGTTCGGTCTGATTCATAGCATT
>NZ_AXCC01000046.1:0-2637 GCF_000475315.1 Marinobacter sp. EN3 | reverse complement strand
TGCATATTCCGGCCCATCATGAACACCCATTCCGGACGAACGTGAACACCAATTCTGGTTTAACGTGAACAGCCATTCCGATTGAAGATGAACACTTTTCCGGATTTTCCGGAATCGGTGTTCACGATGCCGGAATCAGTGTTCACATTCCCGGAAACGGTGTTCACGTTCAACCGGAATCCTTCTTAACGCATTGTTTATTCAACCGTTTGCTACTCTGATTCCTTTTTTTGGGGAGCGGAGTTGTGCCAGCAAAGAGAATTCCAATGCGTAAAATCAGAGAGGTGCTTCGCCTGAGGCTGGAAGCCGGGCTCTCGATCCGGCAGATCAGTGCCAGCACCAAGACCAGTGTCGGGGCCATCCAGAAGCTGTTGGCCCGGGCCGATGCCTTGAACCTCAACTGGCCGTTGCCCGAGGATTTGGACGATGGCCGCCTTGCGGCCCTGTTCTATCCCGGTGCCGATCCCACCACATCGACTCGCTACCAGGTGCCCGACTGGGCCACCGCTCATCAGGAACTCAAGCGTAAAGGGATGACCAAGCAGCTGTTGTGGGAGGAATACACAGCTCAGTACCCCAATCGCTGTTACAGCTACTCCCAGTACTGTGACCGTTACCGGCACTGGCTGAAGCAGCAGAAGCGCTCCATGCGCCAGACCCATAAGGCCGGTGAGAAGTGCTTCGTGGATTACTGCGGCCCGACCGTGCCGATCATCAACCCGCAGACTGGTGAGGTACGCACCGCTCAGGTGTTCGTGGCGGTGCTTGGGGCCTCCAACTACACCTACGCTGAAGCTACCTGGAGCCAGAGTTTACGAGACTGGCTATCCAGTCACGTGCGTACCTTTGAGTTCTTCGGTGGCATTCCGGAGATGGTCGTGCCGGACAACCTGCGCAGCGGTGTCAGCAAGGCCTGTCGGTACGATCCAGAGCTAAACCCCAGCTACCAGCAACTGGCCGAGCATTATCAGGTAGCCATCCTCCCGGCCAGGCCCTACAAGCCCAAGGACAAATCGAAAGCGGAGGTCGGCGTGCAAATCGTGGAGCGTTGGATCCTGGCCCGGTTGCGTCACCACACCTTCTTCACTCTCGCCGAAGCCAATCAGTGCATCCGGTCACTGCTTGAAGAGCTGAACAGCCGCCCGTTCCGGCGGCTGCCGGGTAACCGGCAGACAGCCTTCGAGACACTGGATCAGCCCGCCCTGCGTCCCTTGCCGAAACAGCCCTATGAATACGCCGAGATCCGGCGTTGCCGGGTCAATATCGATTACCACATCGAGTTCGACCAGCATCATTACTCGGTACCGCACCAGTACGTGGGCGAGCAGGTGGAAGTCCAGGCCAGCGATCATCTGGTGCAGGTCCACTTCCGGCAACGCCAGGTGGCAAGTCACCCACGGCGTCACAGGCCGGGCACCACCACCGAAGCGGGTCATATGCCTGCCCGGCATCGAAAACAGCAGCAATGGACCCCGGGGCGTCTCAAGAACTGGGCCCGGGACATCGGGCCAGACACGCTGGCCTGGGTGAGTGATCGACTGGCTGAGCGGGAACACCCGGAGCAGGCTTACCGGGTCTGTCTCGGGTTGCTCAACCTGACTCGGGAGTACCCCAGCCAACGCCTGAATGCGGGGTGCCGCATCGCCAATCGGGAGGGCCTGAACCGGCTGAAGCACATCAAGGCCATTCTCCGGAGCAACCGGGACAAGCTGCCGGAGCAGTTGCCCCTGAACGCCGAACTCCCTCAACACCACGAGAATATCCGTGGCCCGAAGAGCTTCCACTAGGACATCACCCATGAGCACGACACAAACCCTGGCAAGACTGAAAGACCTGAAGTTAGGCGGCATGGCTGCCGCCCTGGAACACCAACAAAACCAGCCGGGCACCTACGACGAACTGCCGTTCGCGGAGCGCCTGGAACTGCTGCTTGACCGAGAGTTCCAGACCCGAGAGCACCGGAAACAGGACCGCCTGGTACGCCAGGCCCGCTTCAAGCTCCGTGCCTCGATCCAGGACATCGACTACCAGCACCCCCGCAACCTGAAGAAAGCTCAGGTGGCCCAACTGGCTCAGACCGACTGGCTGGAGCGTGGCCAGAACCTGTTGATCACCGGCCCCTGCGGCAGCGGGAAAACCTACCTGGGCTGTGCGCTGGGACATCAGGCCTGCCTGAACGGCCTCAGCACCCGGTATTACCGAATCTCCCGGTTACTACTGGAACTGACTCAGGCCAAGGCTGACGGCACCTACCAGAAGACGCTGAACCAGCTGGCCAAAGTGAGGCTGCTGATCCTGGATGACTGGGGCCTCGAAGCCCTGAAACCGGCACACCGGAACGACCTGATGGAGATTATGGATGACCGCCACGGCACGCACTCAACCATGATCATCAGTCAATTACCCACCGATCAGTGGTACGCCGCCATTGGCGATAACACCCTGGCTGACGCCATCCTGGACCGGCTCATGCACAACGCCCATCGCTGGGCTCTGAAAGGAGAATCGATGAGAAAACGACTTCAGGAAATTGACTGAACGTGAACACCCGGAGTAAAACCTCTGGTGGGTAATGCGTTAAGAAAAATGGTGTTCACGTTCAACCGGTATGGGTGTTCACGTTCGCCGGAATACGCA
>NZ_AXCC01000045.1:0-88874 GCF_000475315.1 Marinobacter sp. EN3 | reverse complement strand
GGGGGGGGGGATGATCTGCTCCACGTTCAGGAACAGCTCTGCACCGGCCTGGTAGGGCGTCACCTTGAAGCACTGGCAGTTGACGCCGAATTGGCTCAGCCAGAGCACGGTGTTGGTGACTTCCTTGCGGTAGTGGGCGGCCACCAGAATCAGGCGCTGGCTTTTCAGGGTATTGAGCTGCACGGATTGCAGGTCGTCGGCCTGCAGGAATTCCAGTAACACGCTCTCTGCATCGGCTGGGGTGCTGCCTTCGTTCTGGGCCTTCTGGTTCAGGTAGCGCTGGAAGATCTCCACCACCTGCTGCTTCTTCAGGTTGGCGCAGTAGCTGGCGTACTTGAGTGCCTGCCACACCACATCCCGGCCGCTGTCGTCGAGCTTGTTTTCGATGACGACCAGGTTGCCGTCCTTGTCGATGGCCAGCAGATCCAGCCGCTCGCGGGTGTCGTCGAAACCATCGAACTCCTTTTGGATGATCAGCAGTTCCTCACCATCTTCTTGGGCCAGGGCTTGCGGGTAGTTCTCCAGCCATTCTTGCAGGTGCTTGCGCTCGGTGAAGCCCAGCTCGCTGAAGCGTTTTACTTCCAGTGGGTTGATGCGGTTGGAGTGTGGATCAATTTTAAACATCCTCAGGATTTCCCTTAACCTTTCGCACCGCTCTGGAATCCAGCGTGTTGGCTTCGATTAGATTTACCAACCGACCAACTTCCGGTTTCAATGTGCCAATTTGCTTACCAACGGCGTTGACTGAGTCAACGAGTTTAAGGAGGTGGGGCTTGTTGATGAAGCCAGGCAGATTGGCATAAGGCTTTACATCGAGCAAAAAGCGGTCAGCATACTTTTTCCTGCCCCCCATGCTCTGCCATTCAATTAGGATATGGAACGGGTCAATCGGCTCGTTGGCGTTGCTTTTCCCGTTACTCTTTGGTGAGAAAAGCTGGAAACCCACTGCAAAGAATATGGATATCTTCCCGTCCTGAGGAATGGTCGCTATCGGGCCTCGGCGGTGAGAGCAATCCAGAACGAGGTCGTATTTCGCGAAGTTCTCAGGATCTCCATCAAACTGAAAGTAGACATCCTTAGCTGGCCCTTTGCCCACATTGGTGATTGCTATATTCAGTCCGCCTGTGCCGTCAGGGTGCGGCTCATAATAGGCTATTAACCTTGGCTCTGATCCGCCCTTGCGAAGTAAGCGGTTCTCTCGCCACAGGAAAACAGTCAGGACTGCAATTGCGAGAGTGGAAAATCCGCTGAGGACTGTCGCAATGTCTTTCCATGCAGCCACACTGCTGGCTTTTTGAATTACTTCGTTCAACCAATCAGTCATTCACGCGCCCACCTTTGTTGTATCTAGTTCCCCTGATAGAAGTTTGGGAAGAAGTGAGTCGCGTATAGCCGACAATGACTTTGATTGATTGCCGTGGCTCTTTGCCAGCTTTAAATATGGGGCGGCTATTCGATCAAACTCTTCGGTAAGCCTTCGCGGATAGATTAGCCACGGAAGCTCCGCCAAGGCTTTCGCATTGGCACGCTGTCGCCCGCTTGTGCCGGTCATCGATTGGATGGCATGTTGACGAAAGTTGCCATCACGGGCGATGAAGTAGGACATTGATTCAGGGTACGGCTCTTGAGATCTCATGACGATGTATTCAGTCGAGCCCCAGCCGACTTGATCGCTATCCAAGAAATCAACGTAGGCTGTTTTTCCGTTTTCAAGACACGGCGTAATTCTCGCCAACAGAGTGTCTCCGTTAACGAACTTCGTGCCACTATTCATTTCCCGCAGAACAACGTCCTCCGCCAAATGGCCAGAGGTGGGGACGTTCTTCATGTCGAGGTAGGGCGCAAGGGTTCCTTTTTTGAGCGACCTGCGTGGGTTGAATTGAACGAGCTCAGAAAGGTGATCAACACCCCACCCCTCCGGAATCTCCCCCAACTCACTATCCTGCATAGCCGACGGAAACAGCTCGGCGGTGGCGCGGAGCTCGGCGTATTGCTCGGGGTGTTCGGCCTGGAGGCGGGTTAGCTCTGCTTCACTTTTGCCGGAAATGGCCTGCATGGCGGCGAGCAGGGCATCTTCCTCGCTGCCGCCGGCTTCCAGTGCGGCGATCTTGGCTTTGACCGGCTCGAAATCGACAAACCAGCTTTTGAAGATGGCCTGGGCCATTTGTTCGAGGGTTTGGTTGATCGTATCGTTGGCCTCGATTTTATCGTCGAGGCATGAAAGTACCGAGGCTATCCGTCGCTGCTCGTCGACCGATTTGGGTACAGAGATCTCGGCCATATGAAGGTGGTTTCGGTTTACACCGGGAACTGCCGCCTTGTCGCTGTACTGGAGGTAGTCAATCGTCTTCAGAAAATAATATGTGAACCGAGGATCATTTCCTTTGAAATCGCGTACATAGAGAGTTGTATTTAGTGGCCAAAAGTCCTCTTCTATATAGAAAACGTCACCTATAGTGCCATATCGACCTGTAACTACTCCGGGACCTCGCACTTTGGCTTCACTGTGTTGATCAGATACACCAGCCGAAGAAACGAGTGGGATTGGACCGGCTGAACGACTTTTCTTGGGCAAATCATAGCCCCGCTTGAGGTCTATGAAGTCGCCAAGGCGCATCTTTACCCACTCAGAGCTCATACCCCAGCCCCCCAAGATTCCGCTTGATCTCAGCCTCCAGCCGGTCACTCTCAGCAAACTGCTCCCGCAGTTGCCCCGTCGATCCCATTGCCTGATTCCCTCTCATACCTTCACCTGCCAATAACCGCGCGTGCCGCCAATCCGTTCAATGGCGCCGGCTTCTTTCAGTTTATCGAGGTGCTTCTGAACCGCCGAGGCGTTGATGCCCAGTTTGTCGGCCAGCGCCTGACGGGAAATGGACGGGTTGTCCTGAATCAGCGCCAGCACCGCCTGCTGTCGTGCGGAAACCCGCTTTAATACTGGCAGGACTGTGTGCCTGCCAAGTGTTACAATGGCTCTCGTCTTTTCGTTCCGGAGCCGCCCCATGGTTCGTAAAAAAAACGTAGGCAAAGTATCGGTTTCGCGTACCAGCATCCTGCGAGCCGTCGCCAGCTCAAGCGCCATCGAAACCGGCGAGCGTACCGAGGTGATCGAGAAGCGGCTGAAGTCACGCAAGCGCCAGAACCGCGCGCTGACGCTGGCCTCCTGAGCCTTAATAAACACGCTCATTGTTGCCCCTCCAGAACTTCCCGAGTCAGGCGTTCAAGGTGTTGATGTCCACCGCCCCGACTGCTGGATTTAAAGCTCATAGCCCAGCCCCCCAAGATTCCGCTTGATCTCAACCTCCAGTCGGTCACTCTCAGCAAACTGCTCCCGCAGTTGGATGGTCAACCGCGCCATCTTTTCAGCAAAGGGCTCGCCATCGTCTTCCTGCTCCTGAGCCCCCACATAGCGCCCCGGCGTCAACACAAACTCATGCTTCCTGATCTCATCCAGGCTGGCGGATTTGCAGAAACCGGCGATATCCTCGTAGCCCTCGCCACGCTGCCAGGCATGGAAGGTGTCGGCGATCTTGGCGATGTCGTCGTTGGTGAAGTCTCGCAGTACCCGATCCCGCATGAAGCCCAGGTCGCGGGCGTCGATGAACAGGAATTCTTCCCGGCGGTCGCGCTTTTTCTCGTTACGCACCATGCCGTTGGCTTTGTCTTTGGTCAGGAACCAGATGCAGGCTGGGATCTGGGTGTTGGTAAACAGCTGGCCGGGCAGGGCGACCATGCATTCCACCAGGTCTTCTTCCACCAGGCGCTTGCGGATTTCGCCTTCGTTGTTGGTGTTGGAACTCATGGAGCCGTTGGCCAGCAGCAGGGCCATGCTGCCGGTGGGTGCCAGGTGGTGGAGCATGTGCTGCATCCAGCCGAAGTTGGCGTTGCCTTTGGGTGGGGTGCCGTACTTCCAGCGCACGTCGTCGGCCAGGGATTCGCTCCACCAGTCCTTGATGTTGAACGGTGGGTTGGCCATCACGAAGTCGGCGCGCAGGTCCGGGTGCTGGTCGTCCAGGAAGGTGTCGGCGTTTTTCTTGCCGAAGTTGAAGTCGATGCCCCGGATGGCCATGTTCATGGCGGCCAGCTTCCAGGTGGTGGGGTTGGATTCCTGGCCGTACACGGAGATGTGCTTCTTCTGCTCGCTGGCGTCGTAGTGCTGTTCACTGGCGTGTTCCTCAATGAACTTGTCGCTGGAGACAAAGAAGCCGCCGGAGCCCATGGCCGGGTCGTACACCCGGCCGGAATAGGGCTGCAGCATTTCCACAATCAGGGTAACGATGCTCTTGGGGGTGTAATACTGCCCGCCCTGCTTGCCTTCGGCGAGGGCGAATTGGCCCAGGAAGTATTCGTACACATGGCCGAGGATGTCTTTGCTGTGCAGGCTCAGCTTCTCGCCCTCGAACACCGGCCGGGTGAAGGAGGTGTCGGAGAAGGTGTTGATCAGGCCCAGCAGCTTGTCGTTGTCCAGCTGGTACTGGCTGATGCGGTTGAGGATGCCCTTGAGCTTGGCGTTGCTCTTCTCGATCTCTTCCAGGGCGTTGTCGATCAGCCAGGACACGGAGCGCAGCTTTACGTCGTTACCGGCATCGTCCTGCCAGAGCACAGTGCCCACGGGCAGCACGGCTTTCTCTTTCAGGGTGCTCCAGCGGGCCGGCTTGGGCACCCAGAACACGTTGGCTTCGCGGTAGTAATCTAATACTTCCAGTTCTTCCAGCAGGGCTTGCTGGTAGTCCTCGTCGCCGTCGTAACCTTCCGGCGGCAAGTAGTAGATGTCGTCGTTCTCATCCTTGAATCGTTCCAGCAATTCTTCCTGGCGCTCCTCGAAGGCATCGGAGACGTACTTCAGGAAGATCAGGCCCAGCACCACGTGCTTGTAGTTGGCGGCATCCAGGTTGGCGCGGAGCTTGTCGGCGGCTTTCCAGAGCTTGTCGTCCAGGGCTTTGAGGAATTGCTGTTCCGTGTTGTTCATTGCTCGGCTGTTCCCTATGAGAAGTTACTGCTTTCGTTCTCTGATAAAGCGTAAAGGCACGGAGCGACAGGCTGTGTCGGTTCGTGCCTTTGATTGTTCCGGAGCGTTGCGGGCAATACCGGGGTGTATTGCTTGCTAACCACTCGATATAGGGTTGTTTTACGTCAGTTGGTGGGGTTAGGCAAGGTTAAGGGGTATACATCTGGCGGAAGTACGCCAGCAGGTGAGCCCGGCTGATTACCCCTTCGGCTATGTCTTGCATATCGTCCGAGTCCAGCAGGGCTCGCAGGATTGCGGGGCTGGCCTGTAGTTGCTCGGCCATTTTCAGCAAAATGGCGTGAGGGTTCTGGTTTTTCTTTTCTGCCGGGGCTGCGGATTTGCGAAGCTCGGAAACGATCTCTGGCTTATGTTCGGCAATCCAGCGTTCGAGGGCGGGGGTGATGGCTTCTCCTGGCCAGACTGCGATTCGATCACCGGGCAGGCTCTCCGCTTGAAGGCCATGCTCGTGCAGATAGGCAAGGGCGCTCATCAGAACACTCTCCGTTCGTCGGCAGACCGGTTGGAGTTCTGGCTTTCACTTAAAGAAACTGACTGATCTGAAGTCGTAGAAGTCGTAAAGTCGTGCTGATCTCCGGATCCATGCACGATTTCAAGACATTGACGACTTTGTTCTAAAGACTTTCTCTGACCGATACGCCATTTGACCGTTGAACCGATCTTGCCAAGGCACCGGCATTCAATACCTAGCTGGCGGAGTGCAGGCGCAGCCCGCCGCATGGCATCACCAAGCCCCTTCGGCGAACCCTCCGCCAGTTGCTATCACGCACAGCGCATCCTGAATCGGTGCAGGCAGGTGACTGACGTTCTCAATGCTGATCACGTGGTTGGTTCCGCCGGTCACATAAAGGTCTTCGGCAGATTTCGGGACTGCCCGCAGGTCGGCGGCGTTTGGGTCAATCAGCCGGCGGAGCGCGGTCTGGGTGGTAGACTTCGCACAGCCTTGTTCGCCAAACATTTCCAGGATTGGAAAGGGGGTGTCTGTCCGCAGGCATTCTACTAGCCAGGCAATCACCAGGATCCGCTGATCCGGCACGATGTTGGCAATGCTCCACAGCAGGTCAATGTTGCCGCCGGGTATTGGTCGCGGAAGCGCCTGTGCACTCTCGGAGCGTGAAAACATCACCGGAGCGCTATAGATTGCCCATTTTCCGGGCATCAGGCAGATAGCATCATTCCTGCCGGGCTCAGCAAGGTCGATCCAGTGCCAGCCCTCAATGCTGGCGACTCGAATATAAACCGGGCGGCAATCCTGCATCGCTATACCCTCCAGCGTCATCCTTGCTTCACGCAGGGACTGATCCCGGACTGCCTTTTTCGTTTGCCCATAGAAAGCTGCGGTCAGCCAGTGACGAAAGGCTTTTCCCGCCAGCGGCCACACTTCACCAGAATCCATGTTCTGCGCATAGGCTACATCGTTTTCATCGTGGAATAGATCATTGGAGGCCAGGACGAATTCAACAATCAGATCGGACTGAGCCTTGCGTTCATCGTCGGCTTCTTCTCGGGTCTCCAGTTCGGGTTTTACCGGCACGGTCATGCCTTCCTGATATTCCGCCAGCACGGCCTCGCGTCCTGATTGCTGGTATACATCACTCCAGTCTTTCGCAGACTTCGGGCAGGTCCAGGTGCAGCCGGATTTTTCGCCATCCAACTTTCCCGCTTTGTCGTTATCCACGGCTGCTATTGGCACCAATGCTGGATAGTGATTTTGCAGTAGCGCCACGTTGCCGGGGATGTTCGCTTCACCGACTCCGCAGATTACGGGCAGGCCGGTTGCCTCATTCAATCGGTATCCATCAGCCAGGCCAGCGCAAACGATCACCTCGCCTTTAAGCGAGGCCAGGTCGTGGGGCTGGTAGCTTATCGGTGTGGCGGCTCCGGCTGTTGTTGAGCCTTTGGTGACGTATTTGTCGTTGGGCTTGTCGTCGGGGCTCCGCTGTACTTTCTCATCTAGGATGCGCTCGTACCCGGCGTGTGTGCCGTCTGTGAGTGAAAACAGCGTGCGGAATATCGCGTTACCTCGCCATGGTTCTGAGTGATTACCGTCTGAGTCGAAGCGGGGAAATTCGATCTGCTTTACTTCACACTTCAGATTCGGCAGTTCCTCATGCTCTGAAGCCCAGACGTTCGGTAAGAACGGTTCGGGCCATGGCCCTGAATCCGTGGGCAGACATGATGCCGTGCAGCTCCAGCCGGGTCAGGGCCGTTCTGATCGCGTTGTTGCTCATGGGCTTGGTCTTGCTATGACCGCCAGGAAACACCCACTCCCACTTGCCATTAACTTCCTGGATCTGACTCAGCAGCTCGATGGACTGGCGTGCGAGAGGCACTACCAATGGCTCTCCGTTTTTGGTGCGCTCGGTTGTCCAGGTGGCATCATCCCAATCGATTTGCTCCCACTTCATGGTGCGAAGCTCGCCGGGCCTAAGGAACAGTAGGGGCGATAGCTCCAGCGCCATGCAAACGGTTGGTGTTCCCCAGTAGGTATCGATTCGCTTGAGAAGGTCGGCTATTTCGTCTGGCTTCACTACAGCGGCGTGGTGTTTTGTTTCTGAAGCGGGGAGGATGCCGCGTATGTCTGCGGTCATATCTCGCTGCGCGCGGCCGGTGCTGACTGTGTAGCGGAATACTTGGCCAATCAGGGTTTTTACCCGTTTTGCTGTTTCTCTCCGGCCCGTTTTTGCAATATCACGCAATGGCTCCAGGATGTCAGAGGGCTCTATCTCACTGATGGGGCGACGGCCCAGCTTGGGGAAGGCGTGTTGCTCCAGGCGGCGAACGTTCCGGTTGTAGTGTTCCTCTACCACGGCTTTCTGGTGTACTTCCTTCAGCCATTCGGTTGCCACGGCCTTGAAGGTGTTGGCGGTGGCTTCTACCCGCTTGGTTTTGTGGGTAGCCCTGTGGGTAACGGGGTCGATCCCTTCAGCCAGCAGTTGCTTTGCTTCGTCGCGCTTGGCCCTGGCTTCCTTGAGTGAGGTTTGTGGGTATGCCCCGAGGGTGAGGGTTCTCTCCTTTCCGTCGTAACGATACCGGAGCCACCACACTTTCGATTCTGGCTTCACCACCAGGGTCAGCCCTCCACCGCCTGCAAGCTTGCGCTGTGCCTTGCCCTCCGTCGTGGCGTTCTTGATTGCGGTGTTGGTTAGCTTGTTGGCCGCTCTGCTCATAGCTGCCTGCTTTCATTGTGGGTATGGAAGTGGGCCAGTGTGGGTAGGCCCGATCTTTACCCACAAATTTACCCACAACGATATGCGGATTCCAGTGGAACTCGTTGGAATAATTTGGACGGCTAAAACGAGAAAAGCCCCGACTGGCGGGGCTTTTGAGGAGGTTTTGGGTTCTGGGGTATTCCGGAGAAACCTAAATTTGGTGGAGACGGCGGGAATTGAACCCGATGCCGCACCTGTTTTTACGCCCACAGAAAACCACAATAGCCCATAAAACAGTCACTTACAAAAATGGCGTTCCACACATAACCACTCAAAACCGCAGTTACGTTGACACTTTGTGGACACCTAGAAGGACTTGTAAACGGTATCTCTACGGCCAACTGTGATCACAGTGACAACCACTTTCCCATCGTCTACGTGGTAGACCAGGCGAAAGCCCTGGGATCTCAGTTTGATTTTGTAGAAATCCGAAGATCCCTTAAGTTGATGCTTCGGAATCCTCGGATTCTCCAGGCGGCGTTCCAGAATGTTCAGAAACTCTGCCTGGACAGTAGGGTTAAGCTTGTTCCACTCCTTGAGCGCTTTTTTCTTGAATTCCAGCTCGTAGCTCATTGATGCTCACCGGTATTGATTCGTCATCCATACGCTTGCGAGCCTCCTGGAGTAACCGGTAATCCTCAAGCTGCTCTTGCATCTGTTCGAATGTCTCGACAGGCACCATATAGGCTCTTGGCTTGTTGTGACTCAGGATCACAATCGGTTCGCCATTAGCCTGGTTGAGCACCTCATTTGGATTAGCCTTCAGCTCCGAAATGGTGGCCGCAAGCCTTGCAAATAGGCTTCTCATTAAACATTCCCCTGTGCCGTTATCCCTAGGTTTGGGTTTTGGCCGCTTTGTATTTCATAGTGATTTTGCGGCTTCTTGGTTGGTCGTGCTGCTCGAAGTTTTGTAGGCACAAAAAAAGTATACCAAAAAATAGACCTAAAAAAAGGGCCAAAAAAAGATCCCTGTTTTTAGCGAACGAAAGTCGAAGCTCAGTTGCTAGCTAACGATAGCTTTGGGTAGTCTTTCCAGTACCGATTCAAAGGAGTGAAAAATGTCCTGGTTTAAAATGTTCTCTGCGGTTCTGGTTGCCAATATTGTCTCCTGGGTCATCGTGACCATCATCGGGTGGCTCGTCTTCTTCGTCTTTATGGACGCCCTTGGTGATGAGTTTGAGCGCAGAATGTCCAGCGGCCCTAAAATCGAGTTTCCTCAGATAACAACGCCACCGCCACCTACGCCCCAGGAGATCCAGGCGCGTAAAGAAAGGGAGCGTCAACTGGCTGCAGACCGGAAGTGGAGAGAGCAGCAGGCACAGCAAAAACAGGCCGCTATTGCCGGAGCCCGTGAAAACTGCAATTTTTGGAGAACGCAGTATCAAAAAGACAACGACCCCAAAAGCCGAGCCTATCGGGATATGGCCTGTACGAGGCTGCAGAGCTATTTGAGGCAATGAGGGAAGGACGTAAAGCCTTAATAATCAGTTGGTTATTGAAATCTAAGGCTGTTAAAGCCCATACGCAACCTTTGGCGGTTCGACACCTTGTTGACACTTCTGTTTCATTCCTTCACAAAAGCGCGGTTGACCCAATTCCTAGATATAAAGTACTAATTAGCTACACATCTAATTACAGGATTGAGTGATGGAAAGGGTTAGCTTTGATGATTCTATGGTCGCGGCCACAAACGAACTGATCAAGAAAAAGGAGAGTTTTGAGGTCACTGGTTGCGGTGGTCGGCTGACAGAAGCTGCTACGAAAGTCGAGCAATTGATTGAATCCCAGGGACTGCGTTGTCGAATCTACACATATGGCCGGGTAGCTGCAGCTGGCGCTAGCTTTTTTGGAGGCATTACCGGCGTGCTTGGTGTTGCCTCTGCGGTTGGCATGGCTGCTCATAATGTAGCTACCTTCAACCCAGATTATGAGATCGCCAAGCATCCTATCGATAATAAGCTGACTGTAAAATACAAAAAGAAAAAGTAGTTCAGTGGGTTTCGTACACACTTGGGAGGGGTATGTGCGGCCGATTCAACGTATCCGACGACCCCATAGTCCAAGGCCTCCTGGACGAACTCGGCATACCGCTCCGGATAGAGCCCCGCGTTAACATCGCCCCCGGAGCCAAAGCCCAAATCGTCTACGAAACCCTCCAGGGCCGCATCCTGCAGGACGCCATCTGGTCACTGCTCATAGAGCGCAAACCAGACGGCACCGGTTACCGCCCCTCGCCAAAGTACAGCACCTTCAACGCCCGATCGGGCAGCCTGGGCACCAGCCCACTCTGGAAGAAGCGGTTTCACAGTCAGCGCGCCATCATACCGGCCAGCGGCTTCCATGAATGGACAGGCGAGAAAGGCCACAAACAGGGCTACAACATCCACCCGGCCGACAGCGCCATAGCCTTTGCCGGCCTGTATGAGCTGTGGGACTTCCAGGAAGAAGTGGTACCGTCGTTCACTATCATCACCCTGCCACCACACCCCAGGTTCAGTCATATCCACTCGAAAAGCATACCGCTCATGCTCAATCGGGAAGACTTCGACATGTGGCTGGACCCAAACCTGACCAACACAGACCCATTCCAGGACTTACTCAAAACCCGAATCCGGCAACCACTTCTGGTAGAACCCATAAGATCACCTGCGGCCCTGGAGCAAACCGGCCAGGCAGAACGAATTGAAACGGATTAATCACCCGCATATAAAGGGCCGACCGGGATAGTTATTGCTGAGATAGACTCTGGCTAGCAGTTTGAATCCCACAGCTTTCGAAGCACACTTTTTCTTTTGGTGGACATCCCTTTTCTTTTTAGTGGGAGAGAAACGAAAAAAGCCCCTGAAATCAGGGGCTTTTCTCTTGCAAGGTGGTGGAGACGGCGGGAATTGAACCCGCGTCCGCCAGCACTAGGCCTTGAGGTCTACATGCTTAGTGTCCTTCTATTGATTTAACCTCAAGCGACCCGAAGGTCAGGGTGCAAGAGGCGAGCTCTTTAATCTTAGCCGAACACCAGTGAGCTCTGGTGAACGGAGCAGCCTATAAGCGATGACGTCCTGGGATGTTGCTACTGAGTTATAGGCGCCTCAGCCAGGACGACTGGAACGGCTTACGCCGCCAGTGCGTAGTTTTCGTCGTTTGCGACTATTACGTTGCAGCTTTGGATTTACGAGATTCGCTGCCATCTCGGCATGCACCCAAGGGTTCGTCACCGGCGTCGAAGCCAAGTCGTCCCCTTGTTAATTCAGTATATGTGTCCGGATTGCCAGACTTCAAGGCTTCTTTGTGTAACGGCGTTACTATTTGTACCTACCGCTGGCTCTGGTGAGCCTAGGAGGCCTGGCGGAAACCGCTGGCGCCGGCTTTCTCGAGTGCAGCCTGATGCAGATTCTCGAAGCTGTCACGGAAATAATCCATCACCTCGCCCGGGTCGGCTTTGATGCCTTTGTCGACGGTTATGCCGAACTGTACCGTGCCAGCGTAACTGAAAATGCTCATGCCTATACCTATGTTGCCGCTCTGGGGGACCCAGAACATGGGTTGAACCAGTTTGCTGCCCGCCAGGTAAACCGCATGGCGTGGTCCGGGAACGTTGGTCAGAACTGCTGAAGCCTTGTTGCTGAGCAGGTCCAGTGCCCGGCGTTCGAGAATGTCCGGGCCGCGGCCAAACAGGTCCAGCAGGCTATAGGTTACCTGGGCCTGGTATGACCGTTTGAGCCGGTTCATATTTTCCTGAACCTGGCGGAAACACATGATTGGATCTGTTACCTCAACAGGCAGGCACACCAGCACCAGGCCAAACTGATTGCCGAGGGTTTCGATGGGCTGGTCCAGTGGCCTCAGGTTGAAAGGAACGGCAACCCGAATGCCGCAGTCCGGAATACTCTGGCCGTGCTCCGTAAAATGCCGGGTCAGCGCACCGGTCGCGGCGCAAAGCAATACGTCGTTGACGGTTCCGCCCAGTGTCCGCGCGCACTGTTTCACGGTTTCCAGTTCAAGGGGCTCGGCCCAGGCCACTTGTTTGCGGCCCAGCAGCGGGCTTTTCAGGCTGGTTTTCGGCTCGAAGGGGGCGAGCCCCAGCTTGGCCAGGTCCATAACAATACCGCCGGCAGTGGTGGCCAGCTTCAGCGGGTAGTCAGGCTCTTTGCGGATGGAATCCACGAACAGGTTGGCCTGTCCCCAGGCCGCCTGAGTGCTGTCTACAATCCGGTGCAGGAACCGGCTGGCGGCGGTGCCGTTGGGTTTTGTGGGTAGCTTTGGGTGTGCAACGCGCTCTAGCTTGGGTTCAGGAGTGCGATCGGTCAGCGAAAGCAGTACCCGCACTAGTGAAATGCCATCGGCAATACAGTGGTGAATCCTGATTAACAGGGCGCAGCCGTTCTCATAGTTGTCGATGTAGTGTATCTGCCAGAGTGGCCGGCGGAAATCGAGAGCGGTGCTGTTGAAATCACTGGCCAGGGCCTGAAGCTCTCGCTTGCCGGCGTTTCCCGGCAGAGCGATGGTGTGCAGGTGGTTGTCCAGATCGAACAGGGGGTCGTCTTCCCAGTAGACCTTGTCACCTTTGTCAACGATGCGTTGCCGAAAGCGCCGGAATTTCAGGAAACGTTCTTCCAGGGTGCGCTTGAGTCGCTTGAGCGGAATGGGGTGTTCAAAGGCCAGTACCGCGGAAATCATCATGGGATTTTCCGGGGTATCCATGCGTAACCAGGAGCGATCGACCGAGGTCATGGCCGTCCGTTTTGCTGACATAAGCCCTCCTATGCTCTGTACCGGAGTCCGGGCCGCCTGGTACTGCCATCGGGGCCAACTGACGAAAGGCCTAAAAGTATAGGAGGCTTTTTGAAATCAGCAAAGAGGGTGCATATGCGACACAGTTTTGGTGTCAGGTGTTGGCCTCGCGCATGATGCGCTGTTTCTGGCGGTTCCAGTCGCGTTCTTTCTCTGTTGCGCGCTTGTCGAACAGCTTCTTACCCTTCACCAGGGCGATCTCGCATTTTACCTTGTTCTTTTTCCAGTACAGGGCGAGGGGAATGCAGGTGTAACCCGCCTGATTCACCTGGCCGACAATCTTGGCGATTTCCTTGGCGTGCAGCAGCAGTTTGCGGGTGCGGGTCGGGTCCGCAATTACATGGGTAGAGGCGGTGTTCAGAGGCGTGATGTGGGAGCCCAACAGCCAGGCTTCGCCATCCTTCAGCAGCACATAGGCATCAACTAGTTGTGCCTTACCGGCACGCAACGACTTCACTTCCCAGCCAAGCAGGGCCAGGCCAGCCTCGAAGCGCTCCTCAATATGGTATTCGTGCTTCGCCTTCTTGTTCAGGGCGATGGTGTTGCTGGTTGGGGCGTTTGCTTTCTTCTTGCTCATGAATCCTGTCCGGGATCGGAAGAATGACGGTGCTGGTCTTGTCGGTACGCCAGCAAAGCGCGCATTGTAGCGCAGGAGTGCAAGAAGGGTCACGGATTCGCCGTCTGGCTCGGGTTTAGTGTCGTTCCTGCAGGCTTGCTTCGGCTACAATGATGCGCTCGTCACTGCCTGGGGAAGTAATGCTGCGCAAGTACCAGACGTCAATAGGGTCGTTTACCCGAAAATCCACCTTTTTCTGGGCTTCTGTGGGTGCCACGGTCGGCCTGGCCAATCTGTGGCAGTTTCCCTATCTGGCCAGTATCCACGGCGGCGGCTTGTTTATCTTGCTGTACCTGGCCTGTCTGCTGATTGTTACCTTGCCGCTGATGGTGACGGAGGCTGTGATTGGCCGTCATGCCCGGCATGGGATTGTGCTGGCCATGGACGGTATGGTGAAAAACGCTGGCTGCTCACCGTTCTGGCGACTGGCGGGGCCGCTTAGCATTCTTGCGGCGTTCGTGGTGCTCTCCTTTACCGCTGTTTTTGGCGGTATTGTTCTGGCTTACATCTTTTTCGGGGCAGCTGATCGTTTCGAGGGTGCTTCGGCGGCCTCAGCAACTGCTGTTCTGTCGGAGCTGGTGTCGGACCCGGGCCACTATCGGCAGTTTATGGCCTGGCATGTTTTCTTCGTGATTCTCGTGGTTGCAGTTTCTGCCCGCGGGGTGGTCAAGGGCCTGGAGCGATCGATGCGCATGATCGTACCCTGCACCCTGCTGTTGATGTTGGTGCTGTTCGGGCTGGCAGCAATGCGGGGGAGCTTGCAGTCCGGGATAGATCACGTTCTGGTGATGCGGCCGGAACAGGTAACAGCGGCCAGTATCAAGGCAGCGTTCTTCCATGCTTTTTATACCTTGGGTCTCGGAATGGGGGTGTGGGCAATATTTGGCGCCTATTCCACCAGCCATACCCGCCTGAAACGCTCAATACTGGCTGTGGTGTTGATGGACACCCTGGTCGCCATCATGGCCGGATTGATGATGTTTTCAGTTGCAGCGGACGGTAGCAGCCTGGAGGGGGAGCGGGGTTTCAGCCTGCTTTTTGTTTCGCTGCCGGTCGCGCTATCCGGCTTACCCTACAGTCAGGTGGTGATCGCGTCGGTTTTCCTGCTGGTGGTGCTGATTGTCTGGGCGACGGGGTTGTCTCTGCTCGAACCGGTGGTGGGATGGTTCCGGGAGTGGACCGGGGCGCCTCGGGGCTGGTCTGCGGTCATTGTCGGGCTTGCAGTCTGGTTCGCCGGGCTGGCTTCCCTGTTCTCCTTCAATCTGTGGGCCGATTACCGCATAGGCGGTGCCACTGTATTTCGATGGCTGGAACTGGCCGCCGGTGGCATTGTGATACCGGCGGTGGCTATTCTCATTGCCACATTTGCCGGCTGGTGTATCACCCGGCGCTTCGCGGCAACCATTCTGGGCAATGCGCCGGTTGTGTTCCGGAGAATCTGGTTCTGGGTCATGCGCCTGGTGCTTCCTGTTGTGGCGGCCTGGATCGGACTACAGTACACGCTTTTCTCACTCGGCAACCTGTGTGACAACGGCAGTGCTGCTATCTGGTGTCAGCAACCTACAGCGTCTGCTGAGGCGCGGAACAGGGCGCCTGAAGACAGCCCGGTTGAGGAAGATGTACCTCCGAAGACACCCGAAGAGGCCGTGCTGCCCGCGGAAAACGGGCAGCCCGAACCAGATGAAAATGCCCCCAAAGAGGGCGATATCCTTTATCATAGTGTCTGACTGGCCCGGCAGGGCTGGAACGAAGTCTGAAACGCAGGAAATCCGGTTTACATGGCACATCAGATCGACAAGACCGCATTGGTTATGCACTCGGCGGAGCGTATGTTCCACCTGGTCAATGACGTTGCCCGTTACCCTGAGTTCTTACCCTGGTGTGCCGGGGCAGAAGTCCACGAACAGAACGACGCTGAAATCATGGCTTCACTGGATATTTCCAAAGGGGGCGTTCGCCACCGGCTGACCACACGAAACCAGTTGTTAATGCCAGAGACCATTGAAATGAAACTCGTGGACGGCCCGCTCAGAAATCTTACCGGGCGCTGGCACTTTCGGGCTCTGGACGATAACGCCTGCAAAGTAATCCTGACCCTGGAGTTTGAATTTTCAGGTTCGCTTTCACGAATGACCTTCGGCCCGGTATTTAATCAGGCGGCCAATACCATGGTGGATGCTTTCTGTCGTCGCGCAGATGAGGTTTATCGCGGAGGGATCGTGTGATGGAAGTGGAAGTGGCCTATGCCCGCCCGGACAAGCAGCAGATTGTGCCCGTGGTGGTGCCTCCGGGCACTACAGCCCTTGAAGCCGTGAAGCTCTCCAGGATTACCGAGATCTTTCCGGAGATTGATCCGGACGCTATCGATATGGGGGTGTTTGGCAAAGTGGTGAAGAACCCGGCCGAGCATGCTCTGAGAGAAGGCGACCGGGTGGAACTATACCGCCCACTCAAGATTGATCCCAAGCAGGCTCGCCTGAACCGGGCTAAAAAGAAAGCGTAAGCGCTAGTAGGCTGGCGTTTCTTCCAGGAGCTGGGCTTCGTAGTGGCTCAGCTGATCATTCTCGTAGTAAACGATGATGCGCTGTTCTTCGATCTCGTTGCCCCGGCGCTGAAAGGTGTAAACATAGTATTCCCGGGACGGGTCGACGGGGTTCAGCATCAACGGGCTTCCCAGCAGCGCGTGAACCTGACTTCTGGGCATGCCTTCGGACAGCTCCTTCAGCTCCTCATCGGTGACAATGTTGCCCTGCTGGACATTGATTTTGTAAACGCCCGGAAAAACACAGCCGGACAAGGATAAAATGCTAATAAGAACGATAGCGGGGAGCTTTTGCATCGCCGGGGGAAATCCTCTATCTTGAATTCGCCTGCGTTGAGCAGGTGTGAAACGGGTCATCCGTTGTACTGCGGCTTTATCATACCGGAAGCCGTGAGGCACACCAAAGAGCGAATGGTAACATGTCATCTGAAAACGCCGAATTACGAAAAGTCGGTCTGAAGGTTACTCTGCCAAGGGTCAAGATCTTCAATATCCTTGAGAATGCTGAAGAACATCACCTGAGTGCTGAAGACGTTTATAAAAAGCTGCTGGACCAGGGCGATGACGTGGGCCTGGCGACAGTCTACCGGGTGCTGACCCAGTTCGAAGCTGCAGGCCTCGTGTTACGTCATAATTTCGAAGGCGGTCACGCGGTGTTCGAGATGGCCGGTGATGATCATCACGACCACATGGTTTGCACCCAGACTGGCGAAGTTGTTGAGTTCGTCGATGAGGTTATCGAGGAGCGCCAGCAGAAGATTGCGGCAGAGCACGGCTATGAGATTGTCGATCACAGCCTGATCCTTTACGTGAAGCCACTGAAGTCCGATAAGAAGTAAAAAAAGGGCCAGCGACAAGGCTGGCCCAGAAGCTCTCCGAAACGAGAGGGGGATTAGTGATGGGTTGCCTGGCCCTTTACAAACATCTCCCGGGCATGGGCTATGGTCTGTTCTGTCATGTCCACTCCGCCAAGCATCCTTGCAACTTCGCTGATCCGGCCCTGGTCATCCAGGGATTCGATGCGTGAATAGGTCGCGTCTTTCTCGGTAAATTTGCTGACGAACAAATGCTGATGGCACTGGGCCGCCACCTGCGGCAGGTGCGTGACGCACAGTACCTGGCCATTCTCGCCGAGTGATCTCAGCAGGCGGCCTACGACCTCCGCGGTGCCGCCACCGATGCCGACATCCACCTCATCGAACACCAAAGTTGGTGTGGTGGAGGTTTGTGCCACAACCACCTGAATGGCCAGGCTTATGCGGGAAAGTTCACCGCCGGAAGCCACCTTGGCCAACGATCGGGCGGGTTGGCCCGGGTTGGCACTTACCAGGAATTCCACCTCTTCCATGCCGTGAGGGGCAGGTTCGTCATCACTGTTCCGGCTCAGGTGGCTGACAAACTGCACCGATGGCATGCTCAATTGTGCCAACTCCCGGGCGATTCGCTGGTCGAGCTCCATGGCGGCATTCCGGCGTGTTTCTGTCAGCTTGGTGGCCAGGGCGTCAAACCGTGCCCGCAGGTTTTCCAGCTCGGCCTGAAGTTGTTCCAGGCTGCCTTCGCCGCCATCCAGTTCGGCCAGCTCCTGGCTCAGGCGTTGATGCAACTCCGGCAACTCCTCCGGGGTGATCCGGTGTTTGCGCGCCATCTGATAAATGGCGCTGAGCCGTTCTTCCACTTCGTTCAGTCGGACCGGGTCGGCTTCGTAGTCGTCTACGAAGCGGCGCAGGTTGTCGCCGGCTTCTGAAATCTGAATCTGTGCTTCGTTCAGCATCTGGATGGTGTCGGTCAGTGCCGGGACATCAACCGGCAGTTGCTCCAGTTGGTGCAGTGCCTGGCGCACCAGGTCTGCGGCCGAAACCTCATCTTCAGTGCATAGCAGGGCGGCCTGGTGGCTGCTGTGAAGTACGGCGTCGGCCTGGCTGAGCTGTGCCTGTTCGGCTTCCAGGGTTGTCTGTTCGTCCTCGCCCAGCGCCAACCTGTCCAGCTCTTCCACCTGATAGCGCAGCAGCTGTAAACGGGCCTCGGCCTCATCAGCATTGTGCTGGCGTTGCTGTAGTTTCTGACGCGTCTGGTGCCAGGCTTTCCATGCAGATCGGGTTTCGTCGGCCAGGCTTTCCGCGCCGGCGAACTCGTCCAGCAGCTTTCGGTGGGTTTCCTTGCGCAGCAGGGATTGATGCTGGTGCTGACTGTGGATATCCATCAGCAGGCCGCCCAGTTCTTTCAATTGTGACAGCGGGCAGGGCTGGCCATTAATGAATGCCTTGGAGCGGCCGTCCTTGCTGATGGTCCGGCGCAGGATGCAATCGTCCTTGTCGTCCAGCTCATGGCTGTCCAGCCAGGACCGGGCTTCGGGGATGCGGGATATATCGAAGCTGGCGGTAATGTCGGCACGCTTGGCGCCATGGCGAACAGCGCCGGCATCGGCCCGGCCTCCCATGGCCAGGCCAAGGGCATCAAGCACAATCGACTTGCCGGCGCCGGTTTCCCCAGTCAGGGCTGTCATACCGCGGTTGAACTGGAGTTCAACCCTTTCTGCAATGGCGTAGTTCGATACCGTGAGTTGTGTGAGCATGCCGCAACCTCCGCTCGTTCTTGAGCAAGTAATAACTCTGACCACTGTTCGTTCATACAGTTGCTGTGAATATATACAGGGTTTTTCCGGTTTGCAAACAGGAAATGATGAAAACATCAAAGATTGCGTGGGTGACGGTTGAAACCCGGGAAGCGGGCCCCATATCGGTTCGCAAAGCGATTCTTTCCTGCTTTCTGCACAAGCGGGAGTGGTTATTTCTGCAGGCCTCCGTGGCCGTGAAAACGTTATCAGGAGTTGTCATGAGTGCTGACGAAAAGCGCAACGAACAGGTAGAAGAACGCAACGAGGCAGCAGAAGCTGCGGCGGAAGAGCAGGCTGCAGGTAACCAGGATGCCGAGCAGTCACCGGAGCAGGGCTCCGAGCTGGATGTGCTGCAGCAGAAACTGCAGGAGTACCAGGAGCAGGCCTTGCGGGCACAGGCGGAGATGCAGAATGTCCGTCGCCGGGCCGAGATTGATGTGGAAAAAGCTCACAAGTTTGCGCTCGAGAAGTTTGTGAAAGAGCTGTTGCCGGTGGCCGACAGTCTGGAGAAGGCGGTCGAAAGCACCGAGGGTCACGAAAACGCAGGCGAGCTGGTTGCGTCCATTCGCGAAGGTGTGGAAATGACCCTGACGCTGTTCATGAACAGCCTGAAGAAATTCAACGTTGAACAGCTCAACCCGGTGGGTGAGCCGTTCGATCCGCAGCAGCACGAAGCCATGTCCATGGTGCCGGCGCCGGATGCCGAGCCTAACAGCGTGGTTGCGGTTGTGCAGAAAGGTTATCTGCTTAATGGCCGGGTAGTTCGTCCGGCGATGGTCGTAGTGGCCAAGGCAGAAGATGCGCCAAAAATCGACGAGCAGGCTTGAAAAGTCGAGCGGAGCGCCAATATAGCGATTAAACAGCAAAGGCCGGGGTAGGCATTCTCCGGAACAGCATTCAGAAAGATTTGGAGTGATTCGATGAGCAAGATTATTGGTATCGACCTGGGAACCACAAACTCCTGTGTGGCCATCATGGATGGCGACAAGGTAAAGGTAATTGAAAACGCAGAGGGTGATCGCACCACCCCGTCCATCATCGCCTACACCGATGACAACGAGACTCTGGTTGGCCAGTCGGCCAAGCGTCAGGCGGTGACCAACCCGCACAACACTCTGTACGCCATCAAGCGTCTGATTGGTCGTCGTTTTGAAGATGACGTGGTTCAGAAAGACATCAAGATGGTGCCCTATAAAATCGCCAAGGCAGACAACGGTGACGCCTGGGTTGAGGTAAAGGGTCAGAAAATGGCGCCGCCGCAGGTGTCTGCAGAAGTTCTGAAGAAAATGAAGAAGACTGCAGAAGACTACCTGGGTGAAAAGGTAACCGAAGCGGTGATCACCGTGCCTGCGTACTTCAATGACAGCCAGCGCCAGGCGACCAAAGATGCTGGCAAGATTGCTGGTCTGGAAGTGAAGCGGATCATCAACGAGCCAACTGCTGCGGCCCTGGCTTATGGCCTGGACAAGAAGAGCGGTGATCGTACTGTTGCTGTGTACGACCTGGGTGGTGGTACTTTCGATCTGTCCATCATCGAAATTGCGGACGTAGACGGCGAGCACCAGTTCGAAGTGCTGGCCACCAACGGTGACACCTTCCTGGGCGGTGAAGATTTCGACCTGAAAGTGATTGAATACCTGGCCGACCAGTTCAAGAAAGACAGCGGCATCGATCTTCGCGGCGACTCTCTGGCCATGCAGCGTCTGAAAGAAGCGGCGGAGAAGGCCAAGATCGAGCTGTCCAGCAGCCAGCAGACCGACGTAAACCTGCCGTACATCACTGCAGATGCGTCTGGTCCCAAGCACATGAACGTGAAGCTGACCCGTGCCAAGCTGGAATCGCTGGTGGAAGACCTGGTTCAGCGCAGTCTGGAGCCCTGTAAGGTGGCTCTTCAGGATGCGGGCATGAAGGCCGGTGAAATCGACGAGGTTATTCTGGTCGGTGGTCAGACCCGTATGCCGCTGGTGCAGGAGAAAGTAAAAGAGTTCTTCGGCAAAGAGCCGCGTAAAGACGTGAACCCGGACGAGGCCGTCGCCATGGGTGCAGCGATTCAGGGCGCGGTACTGTCTGGCGACGTGAAAGACGTACTGCTGCTGGACGTAACCCCGCTGACCCTGGGTATCGAAACCATGGGTGGCGTGGCCACTCCGCTGATCGAGAAGAACACCACGATTCCGACCAAGAAATCGCAGACCTTCTCTACAGCGGATGACAACCAGACTGCAGTGACCATTCATGTGGTTCAGGGTGAGCGTAAGCAGGCGGCACAGAACAAGTCTCTGGGTCGTTTCGATCTGGCCGACATTCCGCCGGCACCGCGCGGTGTGCCGCAGATCGAAGTAACCTTCGATATTGATGCCAACGGTATCCTGAACGTGTCTGCCAAAGACAAGGCGACCGGCAAGGAACAGTCCATCGTGATCAAGGCCTCTTCTGGTCTGAACGATGACGAGATCGAGAAGATGGTTCGCGATGCCGAGGCCAATGCCGAGGAAGATCGCAAGTTCGAGGAGCTTGTCCAGGCCCGTAACCAGGGTGATGCCATGGTACACGCCGTGCGCAAGACCTTGAGTGAAGCCGGTGACAAGGTCTCCGACAGCGAGAAGGAGTCCATCGAGGCCGCCATTAAGGATCTGGAAGAGGCCCTCGAGGGTTCTGACAAGGAAGCGATCGAAGCCAAGACTCAGAAGCTGACCGAAGTGTCCTCTGAGCTGGCTCAGAAGATGTACGCGGATCAGGCCGACCAGGCTCAGCAGGCCGGTGGCCAGGAAGAAGGTCAGGCCAAGAGTGCTGACGACGCCGTCGATGCCGAGTTCGAGGAAGTCAAAGACGACGACAAGAAGTAATTCCGAGGTACATCAAGTAGTTGGGGAAACGCGGGCCGGGCTCGCGTTTTCCTCGTTATAAAAACAGGGTTTTGAAGCATGGCCAAGCGCGATTATTACGAAGTACTCGGGATCTCCCGGGATGCGGACGAAAAGGAAATTAAGCGGGCGTATCGAAAGCTCGCGATGAAGTACCACCCGGACCGTAACCCGGATGACAAAGATGCCGAGAACAAATTCAAAGAGGCCAGCGAAGCCTACGAAATCCTGGCGGACTCCAGTAAGCGCGCCGCCTACGACCAGTTTGGTCATGCCGGCGTAGACGGTCAGGCTGGCGGCGGCTTTGGTGGCGGTGGCGCCAGCTTCTCCGACATCTTTGGTGATGTGTTCGGTGACATCTTCGGTGGTGGTGGCCGTGGCCGAACCACCCGCGGTGCAGATCTTCGCTACACCCTGGAGCTGGATCTGGAAGAGGCCGTTAAGGGCAAAACCGTCAAGATCAACATCCCTGGCCATAAAGAATGTGAAGCCTGTGACGGCAGTGGCGCTGAAAAAGGCTCTCGCCCGGAAAGCTGTGGCACCTGCCAGGGCATGGGCCAGGTCCGGATGCAGCAAGGCTTCTTCACCGTACAGCAAGCCTGTCCTACCTGTCGTGGCTCCGGCCAGATCATCAAGAACCCGTGTAAGAGCTGCCATGGCCAGGGTCGGGTGCGCCAGGAGAAAACCCTCTCGGTCAAGGTGCCGCCAGGTGTTGATACTGGCGACCGTATTCGCCTGTCCGGCGAAGGTGAGATGGGTGTAGACGGAGGGCCTCCTGGAGACCTTTATGTACAGGTCGCCGTTCGTGAGCATTCCATTTTCACCCGTGACGGTCGCAATCTTTACTGCGAAGTGCCCATCAGCATCGTCGACGCCACCCTCGGTGGCGAGCTGGAAGTACCAACGCTGGATGGTCGGGTAAAGCTCAAGATTCCGCCTGAGACCCAGACCGGCAAACTGTTCCGTCTGCGCAACAAAGGCGTCAGCCCGGTCCGCGGTGGCCCGGCCGGTGATTTGTTGTGCCGGGTGATTGTGGAAACGCCGGTGAACCTCACCAAACGCCAGAAAGAACTGCTGGAAGAATTCCAGCAAACCCTGGATGGTAACAACGGAACTCATCATGCCCCCAAGAAAACCTCATGGTTTGAGGGTGTGAAAAACTTCTTCGACGAAATGAAATTCTGAGGGTAGAGCAGATGAGGGTAGCGATCATCGGCGCCGCCGGGCGCATGGGTAAAGTGCTGATCGAAGCTGTCGACGGTACCGAAGGCCTTGAGCTCGGCGCTGCCATCGTCGAGCCGGGCAGCAGTCTGATTGGCGCCGACGCCGGTGAAATGACCGGCATCGGCAAAACCGGCGTAAAAATGGCCGCCAGCCTGGACGACGTCAAAGACGACTTCGACGTACTGGTGGACTTCACCTTCCCGGACCTGACCCTGGAAAACGCGAAGTTTTGCAGCGCTAACGGCAAAATGCTCGTGATCGGTACCACCGGCATGACCGACGCCGAAAAAGAGCAACTGGCCCTGGCCGCCGAAAACACTCCGGTCGTTTTTGCGCCCAACATGAGCGTGGGCGTCAATGTCGTCCTCAACCTGCTGCGCACCGCCGCCGCAACCTTGGGTGATGACTACGACGTGGAAATCATCGAAGCCCACCACCGCCACAAAAAAGACGCCCCCTCGGGCACAGCCCTGCGTATGGGTGAAGTGGTGGCTGATGCTCTCGGTCGCGACCTGAAAGAATGTGCGGTCTATGGCCGCGAAGGCTTCACCGGCGAACGCACCCGCAAGGAAATCGGCTTCGAGACCATCCGCGCCGGCGATGTGGTGGGTGACCACACCGTTCTGTTCGCCACCGAGGGCGAGCGCATTGAGATTACCCACAAGGCGAGCAGCCGGATGACGTTTGCTAAAGGCGCCATGCGTGCGGCGTTGTGGCTGAAGGGTAAGGCGGCAGGTCTTTACGACATGCAGGATGTTCTGAACCTGAAAAGTTGAGGTTGAGCTACATACTCAGAGGCTGCGGGAGCAGGGCACCTTCCCGAAAATTTCGAAGGCCATGGATGGCCGGAGAGAAGCGCACATGGAAGTGCTTGTAGCGGTTTTCGGGAAGGTGCCCTGCTTCCGTGGCCGGAGTTTGCGTCAGGCCGAGAGCAATTCGGCGTGGACAAAAAACGCCAAAATCGCTTACAATAAGGCGATTTGACTGCACCAAGCGTACCTTTGAAAAGTTTATAAAAGCGGGACCGGGTTTTTACCTTGTCTCGCTTTTTTGCAACCTGAGATTATGCGCTTGCGTTCCTGTTCGTGACGAACTTACGCCACTCGATGAGGATACAAGCCTTGAGCACACCAGCAATCCTTGCACTCGCAGACGGAAGCCTCTTCTACGGCACCGCCATCGGCGCAGACGGAGAAACCAGCGGCGAGGTAGTTTTCAACACTGCCATGACCGGCTACCAGGAAATCCTGACCGATCCGTCCTACTCCCGCCAGATCGTTACCCTGACGTATCCGCACATTGGCAACACCGGTGTTAACGAAGAAGACGTAGAATCCGACCGCATCCAGGCCGCTGGCCTGATCATCCGGGATCTGCCCCTGCTCGCCAGCAGCTGGCGAAACAAGGGTAGCCTTGATGACTACCTGCGAAGCAACAACATTGTTGGCATTGCGGACATCGACACCCGCCGACTGACCCGCATCCTCCGGGACAAGGGCTCCCAGCATGGGGCCATCGTCGCTGGTGAAAACGCCACTGCCGAACGCGCACTGGAACTGGCTAACGCCTTTCCCGGCCTCAAAGGCATGGACCTGGCCAAAGAAGTCACCTGCAGCGAAGCCTACCAGTGGAACCAGGCCGAGTGGGATCTGGTAAACGGCTACAGTGACCGCTCCGAAGACAGGTTCAAGGTGGTGGCCTGGGATTACGGCGTAAAATACAACATTCTGCGGATGCTCGCGGCCCGCGGTTGCGAGATCACCGTCGTGCCTGCGCAAACCCCGGCCTCTGATGTACTGGCGATGAACCCCGATGGCATCTTCCTGTCCAACGGCCCGGGCGACCCCGAGCCCTGCGACTATGCTATCAAGGCCATTCAGGAAGTGCTGGAAACCGAGATTCCGGTATTCGGCATCTGCCTGGGCCACCAGCTACTGGCCCTGGCCAGTGGTGCAAAAACCATGAAAATGGGCCACGGCCACCACGGTGCCAACCATCCGGTGCAGGACATTGCCAAAGGCACTGTGATGATTACCAGTCAGAACCACGGCTTTGCTGTGGATGAAACAACCCTGCCCGCCAACGTGGAAGCGACTCACAAATCGCTGTTTGACGGCACTCTGCAGGGCATTCGCCGCACCGATAAGCCGGCCTACAGCTTCCAGGGTCACCCGGAAGCCAGCCCGGGGCCCCATGATGTGGCTCCGCTGTTTGACGAGTTTATCCAGCTGATGGAAGCGCGATCTGCCTGAGGGCAAGGCCATCAACGATAGCTCACCGGCGCTGAATACCGCGCTGCAAGAATTCAAAAGTTGCTGACAGGTTTACCAAGACATGCCAAAACGTACCGACATTAAAAGCATCCTGATCCTGGGCGCCGGCCCCATCGTGATCGGGCAGGCGTGCGAATTCGACTACTCCGGAGCCCAGGCCTGTAAGGCGCTGCGCGAAGAGGGCTACCGGGTGATCCTGGTGAACTCCAACCCGGCCACCATCATGACCGACCCGGCCATGGCCGATGCCACCTACATCGAACCGATCACCTGGAAGACGGTCGAAAAGATCATCGAAAAGGAAAAGCCGGACGCCCTGCTGCCCACCATGGGTGGTCAGACTGCGCTGAACTGTGCGCTGGATCTGGAAAAGCACGGCGTGTTGGAGAAACATGGCGTTGAAATGATCGGCGCCAACGCTGACACCATCGACAAGGCCGAAGACCGCGACCGCTTCGACAAGGCCATGAAGAAAATCGGTCTGGAGTGCCCGCGCGCGGCCATCGCCCATTCCATGGACGAAGCCTGGAAGATCTCCGAAGAAATCGGTTTCCCGTGCATCATCCGTCCATCGTTCACCATGGGTGGTTCCGGCGGCGGTATCGCATACAACAAGGATGAGTTCGAGGAAATCTGTACTCGCGGTCTCGATCTGTCCCCGACCAACGAGCTGCTGATCGACGAATCCCTGATCGGCTGGAAAGAGTACGAGATGGAGGTTGTTCGCGACAAGAACGACAACTGCATCATCGTCTGCGCCATCGAGAACTTCGACGCCATGGGCGTGCACACCGGTGATTCCATTACGGTGGCCCCCGCCCAGACCCTCACCGATAAGGAATATCAGATCATGCGGAACGCCTCGCTGGCGGTGCTGCGTGAGATTGGTGTGGAAACCGGCGGTTCCAACGTGCAGTTCGGTATCAATCCGGATACCGGCCGTATGGTGGTGATCGAAATGAACCCCCGGGTGTCGCGTTCCTCGGCGCTGGCGTCCAAGGCCACTGGTTTCCCGATCGCCAAGGTCGCAGCCAAGCTGGCCGTCGGGTACACCCTTGATGAGCTGCAGAACGAGATCACCGGCGGCGTCACCCCGGCCTCGTTCGAGCCGTCCATTGATTACGTGGTTACCAAGATTCCCCGGTTTACCTTTGAGAAATTTCCCCAGGCCGATGCCCGCCTGACCACTCAGATGAAGTCTGTCGGTGAGGTCATGGCCATTGGCCGGACCTTCCAGGAGTCGGTGCAAAAGGCATTGCGTGGCCTGGAAGTGGGTTCCGAAGGTTTTGACGAAAAGCTGGAAGAGCTGGACTCCGAGAACAGCCGCGAAACCCTGACCCGGGAGCTGAACGTACCCGGTGCCGAGCGAATCTGGTACATCGGCGATGCCTTCCGCGCCGGCATGACCGTGGACGAAGTGTTCCGCCACACCAAGGTAGACCCCTGGTACCTGGTGCAGATCGAGGACATCGTGCGCGAAGAGCTGGCTCTCAAGTCGGCCGGTAAGGCCGATATCGACAAGGCTACCCTGTTCCGACTCAAGCGCAAGGGCTTTTCCGACGCCCGCCTGGCCAAGCTGCTGGGCATTTCCGAAGTCAGTCTGCGCAAGCTGCGCCACGACCTGGGCATCCGCCCGGTCTACAAGCGCGTGGATACCTGTGCGGCAGAATTCGCCTCTGATACCGCCTACATGTATTCGACCTATGAGGAAGAGTGCGAGGCAGAGCCAAGCGATCGTGAGAAGATTGTGGTCATCGGTGGTGGCCCCAACCGCATTGGTCAGGGCATCGAATTCGACTACTGCTGTGTGCACGCGGCCCTGGCCATGCGTGAGGACGGCTACGAGACCATCATGATCAACTGCAACCCGGAGACCGTGTCGACTGATTACGACACCTCCGACCGGTTGTATTTTGAGCCGATCACCCTGGAAGACGTGCTGGAAATCATCAACGTCGAGAAGCCCAAGGGCGTAATCGTCCAGTATGGCGGTCAGACTCCGCTGAAACTGGCCCGTGGCCTGGAAGCCGCCGGTGTGCCCATTATCGGCACCAGTCCGGACGCCATTGACCGCGCCGAAGACCGCGAGCGCTTCCAGCAGATGATCCAGCGCCTGGGTCTGAAGCAGCCGGAAAACGCCACTGTGCGCAGCCACGAGGAAGGCATCGTGGCTGCCCGCGAGATTGGCTACCCGCTGGTGGTGCGCCCGTCGTACGTGCTGGGTGGCCGGGCCATGGAGATCGTCTATGACGAAACCGAACTGGTGCGCTACATGCGTAACGCGGTGCTGGTCTCCAATGACAGCCCGGTTCTGCTTGATCACTTCCTGAATGCTGCCATCGAGGTCGATATTGATGCGATCAGTGACGGCACTGATGTTGTGATCGGCGGTATCATGCAGCACATTGAGCAGGCTGGTGTTCACTCTGGTGATTCCGCCTGCTCCCTGCCGCCCTACAGCCTGAGCAAGCAGGTGCAGGACGAGATGCGCGAGGCCGTGAAAAAAATGGCCATCGAGCTGGATGTTATCGGCCTGATGAACGTGCAGCTGGCCTATCAGGATGGTGAGATCTACGTGATCGAAGTGAACCCGCGTGCCTCACGGACCGTGCCGTTTGTGTCCAAGGCTATCGGGGTGTCTCTGGCCGCGGTTGCGGCCCGGGTGATGTCCGGCAAGAGCCTGAAAGAACTGAACTTTACTCAGGAAATCGTGCCGGCCTACTACGCCGTTAAAGAGTCCGTGTTCCCGTTCAACAAATTCCCGGCCGTGGACCCGATCCTCGGGCCGGAAATGAAATCCACCGGTGAGGTGATGGGGTTGGGCGACAGCTTTGATGAAGCCTTTGCCAAGGCCGCTCTGGCCGTGGGTGAACGGTTGCCGGCCCAGGGCGTGGCCTTCATGTCGGTGCGCGATGTGGACAAGCCGGGTGCGGCCAGTGTTGCCCGCGACCTGGTGGATGCTGGCTTCAGGATTATTGCCACCACTGGCACCGCCAAGGCGCTGGAAGCCGAAGGTATCGCCGTTGAGCGGGTGAACAAGGTTCGCGAGGGTCGCCCGCACATTGTCGATGCCATCAAGAATGGTCAGGTTCAGCTGATTATCAATACTACGGAAGGTCGCAAGGCGATTTCTGATTCGGCGCAGATTCGCCAGTCTGCCTTGCAGACCAAAGTAACCTACACAACCACACTGGCAGGTGGCGAAGCCTTCTGCCGGGCCATCAAGTTTGGCCCGGAGCGCACCGTTCGTCGCCTCCAGGAACTACACGCAGGAAAGTAAGGCTATGGCTGACAGAGTACCGATGACCAAGACGGGCGAAGACCGTCTGCGTGAGGAGCTGAAAAAGCTGAAGTCCGAAGATCGGCCGCGGGTGATCGCGGCCATTGCCGATGCCCGTGAGCACGGCGATCTGAAGGAAAATGCTGAGTATCATGCGGCCCGGGAGCAGCAGAGCTTTATCGAAGGTCGCATTCAGGAAATCGAAGGCAAGCTGTCCGTGGCGCAGGTGATTGATGTGACCACCATGGAGAATACCGGCAAGGTGATCTTCGGCACCACTGTGCATCTGGTCAACATGGAAACCGACGAAGAGGTTACTTACCAGATCGTGGGTGAAGATGAGGCCGACATCAAGGCAGGCAAGCTGTCGGTGTCCTCGCCGATCGCCCGCGCGCTGATTGGTAAGAACGAAGGGGATGTGGTGGCTATCCGTATCCCCTCCGGTACCGTGGAGTACGAGATTTCCGAAGTGGAATATATCTGACTCGGTTGTGCTGATCGGGCGTAAAGAAAAAGCCGGCTCTGGGGAACCAGGCCGGCTTTTTCGCGTCTCAGCTTACGCTTATTTGTTGCGCAGCAGATTCGACAGCTTGGGGTTCGGTTTCTTCGCACGACGCAGAATGACGGCGATTTTACCGATCGTCTGGACCAGTTCGGCGCCGGAGCTTTCGCACAGAGCCTGAATGGCTTCCTGGCGGACTTCGCGATCCTGGCTGGCGACTTTGATCTTGATCAGCTCATGGTCGTTCAGGGCGCGGTCCAGTTCGTCCTGCAGCCCTTCAGACAGGCCTTTGTCGCCAACGATGATGACGGGCTTCAGGTTGTGGGCAATAGCCCGGTATTCCCGGCGCTGTTCCGGTGACAGACTCATGATGTAATCTCTTAATAGGTGCAATTAACAAAAGGTCAGCGGTGAATCCGCTGGCAACCACGTATAATTCAGCGATTGTAACAGATAGCGACTCATGACAAATGGCCGTATTCACTTACAGAGGGTGTTGTAATTCCGGTCATGGCGTCCCATATAGGTAGTATCGCGATCGGTTCCGGATGGGCCGTTTCTGGTTTACCGGCGTACAATTGGTGTAAGGTGTCGGAAAAGGGTTGGCGGCCTTCAGGCGCTGATCCTGCAATTCACAGGTGATGATCCTTGAACGATATGGCAAAAAATCTGGTTCTCTGGCTAATCATAGCCGCTGTGCTGCTGATGGTGTTTCAGAATTTCTCTCCCACCACCACTGGCCAACAAGTTAACTATTCCCAGTTTGTCGAGATGGTCCAGCAGGGCCAGGTACGGCAGGTGACCATTGATGGTCTGCAGGTGCAGGGTGTCCGCAACGACGGCTCCCAGTTCCAGAGCATCCGGCCGCAGGTGTCTGACAACAAGCTGATGGATGACCTGCTCGCCAACAACGTCGAAGTGATCGGCAAGGAGCCCGAGCGCCAGAGCCTGTGGACGCAGCTGCTGGTAGCCGCGTTCCCGATTCTGATCATCATCGCATTGTTCGTGTTCTTCATGCGCCAGATGCAGGGCGGCGGTGGCGGCAAAGGCCCCATGTCGTTCGGCAAGAGCAAAGCGCGCCTGATGAGTGAAGACCAGATCAAAACCACATTTTCCGATGTCGCGGGTGTCGACGAAGCCAAGGAAGACGTGAAAGAGCTGGTGGATTTCCTTCGGGATCCCAGCAAGTTCCAGCGTCTTGGTGGTCGCATCCCGAAGGGCGTATTGATGGTGGGCCCTCCCGGTACCGGTAAAACCCTGCTTGCCAAGGCCATCGCGGGCGAGGCCAAGGTGCCTTTCTTCTCTATCTCCGGCTCCGACTTTGTGGAAATGTTTGTGGGCGTGGGTGCTTCCCGTGTTCGCGACATGTTCGAGCAGGCGAAAAAACAGAGCCCCTGCATTATTTTCATCGATGAGATCGATGCGGTTGGTCGTCACCGTGGTGCTGGCATGGGCGGTGGTCACGACGAACGTGAGCAGACCCTCAACCAGTTGCTGGTGGAAATGGACGGCTTCGAAGGCAATGAAGGCGTTATCGTCATTGCCGCCACCAACCGTCCGGACGTGCTGGACCCGGCGTTGTTGCGCCCTGGCCGGTTTGACCGCCAGGTGGTGGTGAGCCTGCCAGACATCATTGGCCGTGAGCAGATTCTGAAAGTGCACATGAAAAAAGTGCCGCTGGCCGACGGTATTGATCCTGCGGTGATTGCGCGGGGCACGCCGGGCTTCTCCGGTGCCGATCTTGCCAACCTGGTCAACGAAGCTGCGCTGTTTGCGGCCCGTCGTAATCAGCGCCTGGTCTCCATGGAAGAGTTGGAGCTGGCCAAGGACAAGATCATGATGGGCGCCGAGCGCAAGTCCATGGTGATGAGCGAAAAGGAAAAGCGGAATACGGCTTACCACGAGTCGGGGCACGCGATTGTGGGCCGTCTGATGCCTGAGCATGACCCGGTCTATAAAGTGAGTATTATTCCTCGTGGCCGCGCCCTGGGCGTGACCATGTTCCTCCCGGAAGAGGACAAGTACAGCCACTCCAAGCGCTATCTGACCAGCTCGATCTGTAGTCTGTTTGGTGGCCGTATCGCCGAAGAGCTGACCCTGGGCTTTGATGGTGTCACCACTGGTGCGTCCAACGACATCGAGCGGGCGACAAGCCTGGCCCGGAATATGGTGACCCGTTGGGGGCTGTCCGAGAAACTTGGTCCTCTCCAGTATGACACAGACAGTGAGGAGCCCTTCCTTGGTCGTTCTGCGGGGCAGGCGCACACGGTGTACTCGCCAGAGACTGCCCAGCGGATTGATGAGGAAGTTCGCAATATCATTGATGAGTGCTACGAGAAGGCCAAGCAGATCCTGATTGATAACCGGGACAAGCTGGACATGATGGCCGAAGCACTGATGAAGTACGAAACCATCGATCGTTACCAGATTGATGACATCATGGCTGGCAAGGAGCCTCGTCCGCCCAAAAACTGGGGTGACAGTGGTCCCGCCGGAGGCGTGAAGGCTGAAGAGCCTGAGCAGGCGCCGGAGCCCAGAAGCTCCGACGATGGCCGGCAGCCCGGCGTAGGGCGTCCTGCCGGCGAGCACTGACTCGCCGTCAAAGCCTGAGTAACTGAATGCGCCGCCCGGGCCCCCGGGCGGCGTTTGTTTTTGCCTCTCTGAAAACTCTGCCTGTGGAAGCCGCGTTATGAAAATGAACTTTGCCGGTCGCGAACTGGATCTGTCTCGGTGCCACGTGATGGGTATTCTGAATGTCACCCCCGACTCGTTTTCCGATGGCGGACACTTTAATTCCAGGGAGGCTGCACTCGTGCGGGCCCGGCAGATGGTGAGCGATGGCGCTGCTTTCATTGACGTAGGCGGTGAATCGACTCGCCCCGGTGCAACTGAAGTGTCGACCCAGGAAGAGCTGGACCGCGTGTGTCCGGTAGTTGAAGCCATTGCCAAAGAGCTGGATACCGTGATTTCGGTGGATACCAGCAATCCCGTGGTCATGGCGGAAACCGCCAGGTTGGGTGCCGGCCTGATCAACGATGTCCGCGCCCTGCAGCGGGAAGGCGCGCCCGAAGTGGCGGCAAAAGCCGGCATTCCGGTGTGCATCATGCATATTCACGGTGAGCCGGATAGCATGCAGGACGATCCCCGGTACCGGAATGTGCGGCGGGAAGTCAGCTCTTTTCTGACGGAGCGTATGCGAGTGGCTGAGCAGGCCGGTATCCGTGCCGATAACATTATTCTTGATCCCGGTTTTGGTTTCGGCAAGAGCGTAGAGCATAACTATCAGCTGCTCGCCACCCTTGAACAGTTGCATATTCTCGGGCACCCATTGCTTGTCGGGGTCTCGCGAAAATCCATGCTGGGTGCGGCCACCGGTCGTGATGTGAATGAAAGGTTGCCGGCCAGCCTCGCTGCCGCGACAATATCGGCCATGAAAGGGGCGAGCATCCTCAGGGTGCACGACGTTAGGGAAACTGTGGACGCCGTCAGGATCGTAACGGCAGTGAAGGAGGCAATCCGATGACCCAGCGCAAATACTTCGGGACCGATGGCATTCGAGGGCGGGTCGGTGATAGTCCTATCACGCCAGACTTCATGCTGCATCTGGGCTGGGCAGCGGGGCAGGCGTTCAAACGGGCAGGCCAGCGTAACAGCGTGCTGATCGGCAAGGATACCCGGTTGTCTGGCTATATGTTCGAGTCGGCACTGGAGGCGGGTTTGTCGGCGGCGGGTGTTGATGTCAAGTTGCTGGGGCCAATGCCGACCCCCGCGATTGCCTACCTCACGCGTACCTTCCGGGCATCTGCGGGAATTGTCATCAGTGCCTCCCACAACCCTCATCACGATAACGGCATCAAGTTCTTTTCCTCCGCCGGTACCAAATTGGACGATGCCCTGGAAGCCGAGATCGAGCGCTGGCTGGACCAGCCTATCGAAGTGTGTGAGCCGGAAGAACTGGGCAAGGCGAGCCGGGTAGACGATGCGCCCGGTCGCTATGTGGAGTTCTGCAAAAGTACTGTGCCAAACGAGTTTACTCTCGACGGCATGCACCTGGTGCTTGACTGTGCTCACGGTGCTACCTACCACGTGGCGCCCAAAGTGTTCCGTGAGCTGGGGGCGAAAGTGACGGTGATTGGCGCCGAGCCAGATGGCCTGAACATCAACCTGAATGTTGGCTCTACCCATCTGGGCGCGCTGAAACAGGCGGTTGCCGAGAAAAAGGCTGATCTTGGTATTGCCTTCGACGGTGACGGCGACCGGGTGTTGATGGTGGATCGTGATGGTTCCGAAGTGGATGGCGACGAACTGTTGTATATCCTGGCTTCCCAGCGCCAGGCAGAAGGACGGCTGAACGGTGGTGTGGTTGGTACGTTAATGACCAACCTTGGTGTTGAGTTGGCTCTGCGCGAAATCGGCGTCGAGTTCGAGCGGGCCAAGGTTGGCGATCGTTATGTGATGGAGCGCCTGTTGGCCAATAACTGGCTGATTGGAGGCGAGGGTTCCGGGCATATGGTCATCCGGGATTGCACCACCACGGGTGACGGTATTGTCTCTGCGTTGCAGGTTCTGCTGGCAGTGCGGAAGTCCGGCAAGACCATGGGAGAGCTACGGGCAGGCATGAGCAAGCTGCCGCAGAAAATGATCAACGTACGCGTTGCCGAACGGTTTGATCCGTTGGGTAGGGCGGATATTGTTGAGGCCATGGCGCGGGCAGAGGCTTCGCTGGGTGATGCCGGGCGCATTCTGCTGCGGGCATCCGGCACCGAGCCGCTGATCAGAGTGATGGCCGAGGGTCAGAGCGCGGACGATATTACCCGGGTGGTGGAAGAGCTTGCTCTGGTGGTGGAGCGTTCAACACCCTGATTTCGAAGGGTGGTTGTGTACCGCGGGTGACTGCTGTATAGTTCCGCCTCCCTTTTGCTCGGGACTGTCGAGGACAGAGATGCGTCGCAGAATTGTTGCCGGAAACTGGAAAATGAACGGGTCGAAAGATCTGGTGAAACAGCTGGTTGGCGCAATTTGCGAGCAGTCCGGTAATGTTGGCAAAGATGTGGAGGTGGTTATTATCCCTCCTGCGATCTATCTGGGCCAGGTTGCCGAGCAGGGAGGTGGGCGGATCACTACCGGTGCACAGAACGTGTCCCAGTGGCAATCTGGCGCATACACCGGAGAAATCTCCGCCGAAATGGCCCGCGATATGGGGTGTGGTTATGTGCTGGTGGGGCATTCCGAGCGCCGGCAGTTGTTCGGTGAGACGGATTCTGTGGCAGCCGCCAAGGTTGAGCAGGTTCTGTTGAGTGGCTTGGTTGCGGTGCTGTGTGTAGGTGAAACGCTCGCAGAGCGGGAAGCCGGTCAAGCCGAAGCGGTGGTTGCCGAGCAGGTTCGCAGTGGGTTGTCAGTTGTGGCTGATGATCAGTGGTCCAGGGTTGTTGTGGCGTATGAGCCGGTCTGGGCTATCGGAACCGGAAAAACCGCGACGGCGGACGATGCCCAGGCCATGCATTCGGAAATCCGCAAGGTGCTGGATGGTATGAATGCACCGGCTAATGAGATTTCGGTACTTTACGGCGGCAGTGTAAAAGCGGATAATGCTGCCGCTTTGTTTGCAGAGCCGGATATTGATGGCGGTCTCATCGGTGGTGCATCGTTGAAGGCCGAAGAATTTATCAGCATTTGCCGGTCTTTCCCGGCAGGTGTCTAAGCCGACACGTTTACGAGAGTCTGTATGGATTGGTTGGAAACACTGGTAGTTGTTGTTCACGTCGTGATCGCCGTGTCGCTGGTGGGCCTGGTTCTGATCCAGCAGGGCAAGGGTGCAGACGCCGGAGCGGCTTTCGGTGGTGGTGCGTCCCAGACCGTGTTTGGTAGTCAGGGCAGCGGAAGCTTCCTGACGCGGATGACCACTTTTATGGCGGTTATCTTTTTTGTGACAAGTTTTTCGCTGGCAATTTTTGCCAAGCAGCGCGCCGAAGTGGCTGGCGAGGCAGGTATTCCGGTTGTTCAGGAATCGTCTCAGGCAGGTGCGCAAGCTGAGCAGGCTCCCTCTGCTGATGAGCCTGCAGCTAACAGCGAATCCGAGGGTGGGGACGCGCTCCCCGAACTCGAGTAAAGAATGATGCCCGGGTGGTGAAACTGGTAGACACGCCATCTTGAGGGGGTGGTAGCGAAAGCTGTGCCGGTTCGAGTCCGGCCCCGGGCACCATATTAAAAGAAGACGGCTTGGCAAACCCAGGCCGTTTTTTTTGGTCAGTCCTTGACCAGTCCGCGTGGCGTCACTATACTCCCGCGGATATTGGAGCCTGCGAGCATCGAGGCTTCCAGGCAGGCCAGGTGTCTGTCGGCAGAGCGCTTGAAAGGGTTGGCGCTTTGCGAATTCTTGCAACAAAAGGCCCCATGTTTCAGGGGCTTTTTGATTAAGGGGCCTGGCGCAAAGGGCCCTGGTGCATAAAAGGGCTGATTAACAGCCCTTTTTTTGTTTTTGTACCCTGAAAATTCGGAAACGGAGGCGGCGACACTTGTCAGCCAAACTGAAACAACTGGAAGACATCCTGCGCCCGGTGGTCGAGGGTCTGGGTTATGAGTTCTGGGGAATTGAATTCCGCTCCCATGGACACCATTCCAAGCTTCGGGTGTTTATTGATGATGCCGAGAACGGCATCGCGATCGACGACTGCGAGAAAGTCAGTCGTCAGGTCAGCGGGGTGATGGATGTGGAAGACCCCATCCAGACCGAATATACGCTGGAAGTGTCTTCGCCCGGTATGGACCGGCCGCTGTTCCGGCTGGAGCAGTACGAGGCATTTATTGGTCATAAAGTGCAGATCAAACTGCGTATGGCGTTTGAGGGCCGGCGCAAATTCCTGGGCCTGATCAAAGGGGTGGAGGGCGACGACGTGGTAGTTGTAGTAGATGACCACGAATACCTGTTGCCCTTCGACAGTATCGAAAAAGCCAACATCGTGCCGGTTTTCGAGTGACACATTCGAATAAATCTATAGATGTATCGTTTATTTTGAGGGCAGGGCAATCCCATGAGTAAAGAGATCTTGCTGGTAGTGGAATCCGTCTCGAACGAGAAAGGTGTCGAGAAGGATGTGATTTTCGAGGCGATTGAACTCGCACTCGCTACCGCTGCCAAGAAACGTTATGAAGACGAAGAGGCGGATATCCGGGTTGCCATTGATCGCCGCACCGGAGAATACGAAACCTTCCGCCGCTGGCTGGTGGTCGACAATGATGCCGTTCCTGCGTTGGGCACTGAGCTGACCCTGCAGGAAGCGGAAGAGATCGACACCAATCTGAAGCCGGGTGATATGTACGAAGAGAAGGTGGAGTCTGTGGCGTTCGGGCGCATTGGTGCCCAGGCGGCCAAGCAGATCATCTTCCAGAAAGTGCGCGAAGCCGAGCGCATGAAGATTGTCGACAGCTACCGCGATCGTATCGGTGAGCTGGTGTCCGGTACCGTCAAGAAGGTGACCCGGGACAATGTGATTGTGGATCTGGGTGGCAACGCAGAAGCTCTGCTTCCCCGTGAGCACCTGATTCCCCGTGAAACCTTCCGGATGGGCGATCGCGTTCGTGCTCTGCTGCTGGAGATTCGCACCGATCATCGCGGACCACAGCTGATTCTGAGCCGTACCGATTCGCAAATGCTGATCGAGCTTTTCCGCATCGAGGTTCCCGAGATTGCGGAGGAGCTGATCGAGATTCGCGGTGCCGCTCGCGATCCGGGCTCCCGGGCCAAGATTGCGGTGAAGACTAACGACCGCCGTATTGATCCGGTTGGCGCTTGTGTTGGTATGCGGGGCTCCCGCGTACAGGCAGTGTCTAATGAGCTGGGCGGTGAGCGTGTGGATATCGTGCTTTACGACGATAACCCTGCCCAGTTGGTCATCAACGCGATGGCGCCTGCTGAGGTGGCCTCCATTGTCATGGATGAAGACCGTCACACGATGGATGTAGCCGTTGCCGAAGATAACCTGGCGCAGGCCATTGGCCGGAACGGCCAGAACGTTCGTCTGGCGACCGAGCTGACCGGTTGGACCCTGAACGTGATGACGGAAGAAGAAGCCGGTGAGCGCCAGGAGCAGGAATACAACCGCCTGCTTGAACACTTTACCGCTCACTTGGATGTTGATGAAGAATTTGCCGGTGTTCTTATCGAGGAAGGCTTTACCTCCATTGAAGAGGTGGCCTACGTACCGATGGAAGAAATGCTGGCGATTGAGGGCTTTGACGAGGAAACCGTCACTGAATTGCGCCGTCGTGCCAAAGACGTATTGCTGAACCAGGCGCTGGCCAGTGAAGAAGCCCTGGAGGGCGCTGAGCCCGAAGACGATCTTCTGAACATGGACGGCATGGACCGGGCGCTGGCATTCAAGCTTGCCGGCATGGGCGTGCGCACAATGGAAGATCTGGCGGAGCAGTCGATTGATGAGCTGCTCGAAATTGAAGGTATGGATGAAGAGCGTGCTGGTCAGTTGATTATGACTGCGCGCGCACCCTGGTTTGAAGACCAGGCCTGATTCGGGAGAGGAGGACCAGTATGGCTGAAGTAACGGTAAAACAACTGGCCGCAGATGTAGGCGCTCCCGTGGATCGTTTGCTGAAGCAGATCGTGGAAGCGGGCCTGAAAGCCCGCAGCGAAAACGACTCTGTCACCAGCGATGAGAAGCAGCAGTTGCTGGCCTATCTGAGAAAAAACCATGGCGAGGCGGAAGCTGAACCGCGGAAGATTACACTCAAGCGCAAGACCACGACGACGCTTAAGGCCGGCAAGGCCAAGACTGTCAACGTAGAAGTGCGCAAGCGCCGCACCTATATCAAGCGTGCAGAGCTGCAACCTGAGCCGGAAGCTGAGGCGCCGGCACCGGAAGAGCCGGTACAGGCACCGGCGGCCGAACAGGCGCCGGTGGAAGAAGCGCCGAAGGTCGCAGCGGAAGCAGCACCTGCCGAAGCCCCTGAAACGGAAGCTCCGGCCGCAGCAGAAACCGAAGCCAAAGCTGCTCCGGAACCTGCTGCAGAATCCGCAGAGCCTGCCATCGCGCCGGAGGATATTCCCATGCCTCCGCCTGAGGATGAAGGTCGGGATCGCAAGCCGAAGAAGAAAAAAGAGAAGGTGCGTGAGCGCGGCGATGATATTGAAGAAGGCAAGCCGAAGAAGAAGCAGGCAGGCCATCGCGGTCCTCGCAGCCGTCCGGTAGAAGAACCGGTAGTACTGAGCGAAGACGAAGAGGAAACCACTCTTCGCAAGCCGCTGCGGGCCAAAAAGAAACCGAAAGAAAAGCGTCATGCTTTCGAGAGGCCCACAAAGCCCATGGTCAGAGAAGTACAGATTCCGGAAACCATCACCGTTGGTGATCTCGCCCAGCGCATGGCCGTCAAGTCCGCTGATGTTATCAAGACCCTGATGGGTATGGGGGTGATGGCAACCATCAATCAGGCGCTGGATCAGGAAACGGCGATCCTGGTGACCGAAGAGCTGGGCCACAAGCCCAAGGCGGTGAGCGAGGATGCCTTCGAAGAGGAAGTTCTGAGCGAAATCACCGGCCCGGACGAAGGCAAAGAGAAGATCAAGCGCGCGCCGGTTGTCAGTGTTATGGGTCACGTTGACCACGGCAAGACCTCACTGCTGGACCATATCCGCCGCGCCAAGGTTGCTGCCGGTGAATCCGGTGGTATTACCCAGCACATTGGTGCTTACCATGTAGAAACTGAACACGGCATGGTGTCCTTCCTGGATACCCCGGGTCACGCCGCGTTTACCGCCATGCGTGCTCGTGGTGCCCAGTGTACCGACATCGTTATCCTGGTGGTGGCAGCCGACGACGGTGTTATGCCTCAAACCAAGGAAGCCGTTGAGCACGCCCGTTCTGCCGGCGTACCGATCGTGGTTGCCATCAACAAGATGGACAAGGAAGAAGCCGATCCGGACCGCATCAAAAACGAGCTTTCAGCTCTGGAAGTCATTCCGGAAGACTGGGGCGGCGACGTTCAGTTCGTGCCTGTTTCTGCACACACCGGTATGGGCATCGATGACCTGCTGGAAGCGGTCTTGCTGCAGGCTGAAATCCTTGAGCTGGAAGCGTCCCCGGATGCAGCGGCGAAAGGTGTTGTGGTTGAATCCAGCCTGGAACGCGGCCGTGGTTCTGTTGCTACCGTGCTGGTTCAGAACGGTACGCTTCGCCAGGGCGACATGGTGGTGGCCGGTTCCTTCTTCGGTAAGGTGCGCGCCATGACCGACGAAGCCGGGCGCCAGGTGAAAGAAGCTGGTCCGTCGATTCCGGTCGAGATTCTGGGCCTGAACGGCACGCCAGACGCCGGTGACGAATTCTTTGCTGTGGCAGACGAGAAAAAAGCCAAAGAGCTGGCTGAATTCCGTCAGACCCGTGAGCGTGAGCAACGTCTCCAGCGCCAGCAAGCTGCCAAGCTCGAGAACATGTTCGAGAATATGGGCAAGGACGAGGTCAAGACCCTCAACGTGGTGCTCAAGACTGACGTGCGTGGTTCTCTGGAAGCCATTACCAAGGCCCTGCAGGACCTGGGCAACGACGAGGTTCAGGTGAAGATTGTTTCGTCTGGTGTTGGCGGTATCGCCGAGACCGACGTCAGCCTGGCCATGGCCACCAACGCCGTTATTTTCGGTTTCAACGTGCGTGCGGATACCGCATCCAAGCGTCTGGTTGAGCAGGAAGGTCTGGATCTGCGCTACTACAGCATCATCTATAACCTGATTGATGATGTGAAAGCGGCTTTGACAGGCATGCTCAAGCCGGAATTCCGCGAAGATATTGTGGGCATTGCCGATGTGCGTGACGTATTCCGTTCGCCGAAGTTCGGTCAGGTGGCTGGCTGTATGGTGACTGAGGGCACCGTATACCGTAACAAGCCGATCCGCGTACTTCGTGACAACGTGGTGATCTTTGAAGGCGAGCTGGAATCCCTGCGTCGCTTCAAGGACGATGTTGCCGAAGTTCGCAACGGTATGGAATGTGGTATCGGTGTTAAAGGCTACGACGTGAAAGTGGGCGACCAGATCGAAGTGTTCGATCGCGTCCGTGTTGAACGTCAGCTTGAGTCCACGGGGGCCTGATGGCACGGGAATACAGTCGCGTAGATCGCATCGGCGATCAGATGCAGCGAGAGCTGGCGCAGCTGATCCAGCGCGAGGTGAAGGATCCTCGCGTTGGTATGGTCACGGTTAATGATGTGAAAGTCAGCCGTGACCTCGGCTATGCCGATATCTATATTTCGTTGCTGTCCACCGAGGAGCTTACCGAGGACTCACCTGAAGTTCAGGATTCCCTGACGGTACTGAACAAGGCCTCCGGGTTTCTGCGCGGGCAGGTTGGTCGCGCCATGAAATTGCGTGTGGTACCCCAGCTGCGTTTTCACTTCGACAAGCTGTTGGGCCAGAGCCGCAAGATGGACCGCCTGATCCGAGAAGCGGTTGGCGACAAGCCGGCCGTGCCCCGGGACGATAATGATGACCCGGTTTCCGATAACCCGGAGCGTGACGCTTGAGCCGAAGACGCAAAGGCCGTGACGTAAACGGCATCCTGGTGATCGACAAGCCCCAGGGCGTTACCTCCAACGGGATTCTGCAGCAGGTCAAGCGCCTGTATGGTGCGGCGAAGGCCGGCCATACCGGTGCGCTTGATCCGCTCGCCACTGGCGTGCTGCCCCTGTGTTTTGGTGAGGCCACCAAGTTCTCCCAGACCATGCTGGACAGCGACAAGGCGTATATCACCACCGCACGCCTGGGCATCCGGACAGAAACCGGAGACAGCGAAGGGGCTGTGGTGGAGGAAAAGCCGGTTTCCCAGTTCAGTGAGGATGAGGTGGAGGCCGTGCTGGCCCGGTTCCGTGGCGACATTCAGCAGGTGCCCTCCATGTACTCGGCTCTGAAGCATCAGGGCAGGCCACTGTACGAATACGCCCGCGAGGGCATCGAAATTGAGCGCCCGGCCAGGCCGGTGACCATTTACGAGCTCAAATTGTTGGCGGTTCGGGAACAAGAGCTGGATCTTGCGGTTACCTGTACCAAGGGTACGTATATCCGCTCACTGGTTGAGGATATTGGGGAGGTTCTGGGCTGCGGTGCTCATGTCAGTGCTCTGCGCCGAACCCTGGCCTCCGGTTACACCCTGGCAAATGCCCACGATGTCAAAGACCTGGAAGCCATGCGTGAGCGTGGGGAAAGCCTGGATGGCCTGCTGCTGCCTCCGGAAACCGCCCTCACCATGTTTCCCGAGTACCGATTGTCCGGCGTGCCGCTGGTATCGATCTTGAACGGACAACCGGTTAGAATACCGGGTCAGCCTTTTGAGGGTTTTGTGCGCTTGTATGGCGAGCATTCCTTCGTAGGGCTGGCAGAAGCATTGCCGGAAGGCGATGGCACTCAACTAGTGCCGCGCCGTCTGGTCAAGAACAGCAAACGGTAAACGCCGTTTGCTGATTAGCCGGGCTGTAGAGATGCGCGGTTCGGCTGAATAGGTATGCATCGCAACCAATGAGGTGAAATATGGCACTGTCTGCCAGTGAGAAAGCTCAGATCGTTAAAGATTTTCAGCAAGGTGATGGCGATACCGGTTCCCCTGAGGTTCAGGTAGCTCTGCTGAGCGCCAACATCAACAAGCTGCAGGATCACTTCAAGGCCAACAAGCAGGATCACCATTCCCGCCGCGGCCTGATCCGGATGGTAAACCAGCGTCGTAAGCTGCTGGACTACCTCAAGCGTAAAAACGCTGACCGTTACCTGGAACTGATCCAGCGTCTGGGTCTGCGTCGCTAATCCGGTTTAGCGACCTGATGGCTGGCCCTGGGTTTCCCGGGGTCAGCCGTGCTTCTCTCCCGCTCCCTGCCTTGCTCATTCCGAACAAGCAGGAAGCGTTTTTTGCTGCAGTTGATTTGTCTGTGAAACCGAAGGATTTTCCCTGTCACAATGGAAAGCCGCTATTGATAGCAGGTTGTTGAAAAGCCCGGGAGCTCTGGCCGGGGTTTTGCAACAGCCTGTTAGCTTTCAGACGGGTTGCCTTTCGGTTCACTGATCAGACTGCTGCAGTTGTTGGAAAATGGCGAATGAATGGGTCATTGGCCAGAATCAAAACCGCTGAAAATGCAGGAGTTTATTGTGGAACTGCAACCACGTATTAAAACCTTTGAAATGGGTGGGGAAACCTTCACCCTGGAAACCGGTCGTATTGCCCGTCAGGCAACCGGCGCGGTACTGGTAAGCACCGGCGATACTGCCGTTCTGGGCACCGTCGTTGGCGCCAAAGAGCCCAAGCCGGGCCAGGGTTTCTTCCCCCTGACCGTGAACTACCAGGAAAAAACCTACGCTGCCGGTAAAATCCCGGGTGGCTTCTTCAAGCGTGAAGGTCGTCCGTCCGAGAAAGAGACGCTGACCTCCCGTCTGATCGACCGTCCGATCCGCCCGCTGTTTCCGAACGGCTACATGAACGAAGTTCAGGTTGTGCTGACGGTGATGTCTGCCAGCAAGAACCACGATCCGGACATTGCAGCCATGATTGCTGCCTCTGCAGCCCTGGCCATCTCCGGTATCCCGTTCGACGGCCCGATTGGTGCTGCCCGTGTGGGTTACACCAACGAGAAAGGCTACTTCCTGAACCCGACCTTCGAAGAGCTGGGCAGCTCCCTGCTGGACATGGTTGTGGCCGGTACCGACGAAGCGGTACTGATGGTTGAGTCCGAGGCAAAGGGCCTGACGGAAGACCAGATGCTGGGCGGCGTGCTCTACGCCCACCAGGAAATGCAGACTGCCATCAACGCCATCAAGGAATTTGCTGCTGAAAACGGCAAGCCGCGCTGGGAATGGCAGCCTGAGGCAGAGAACACCGAGCTGCTGAACGCCATCAAGGCCGAGTTCGGTGGTGCCATCGAAGAAGCCTACGCGATTCGCGACAAGATGGCCCGTTACGAGCGTCTGGGTGAGATCAAATCTGCTGCCGTTGAAAAACTGGCCGGTGAAGAAGAAGGCCAGCCTTCCGACGAGGAAGTGAAGAAGTACTTCGGCAAGGTCGAGAAGTCTGTCGTTCGTCTGCAGGTTATCGAAGGCAAGCCGCGTATCGATGGCCGTGATAACAAGACCGTTCGCCCGATCAAGGTGGAAGTTGGCGTACTGCCGTCCGTTCACGGTTCCGCCCTGTTCACCCGTGGTGAGACCCAGGCTATCGTTACCGCTACGCTGGGTACCACCCGTGACGTGCAGATCATCGATGCCCTGGAAGGTGAGCGCAAGGACCCGTTCCTGTTCCACTACAACTTCCCTCCGTACTCCGTAGGTGAAGCTGGCCGCATGGGCAGCCCGGGCCGTCGTGAAATTGGTCACGGTCGTCTGGCCAAGCGTGGTGTAGCCGCGGTTATGCCGACCATCGAAGAGTTCCCGTATGCCATTCGTGCGGTTTCCGAGATCACTGAATCCAACGGTTCCAGTTCCATGGCTTCCGTGTGTGGCTCTTCCCTGGCGCTGATGGATGCTGGTGTGCCTCTGAAGGCGCCGGTGGCCGGTATCGCCATGGGTCTGGTCAAGGAAGGCGACAAGTTCGCGGTCCTGACTGATATCCTGGGTGACGAAGATCACCTGGGTGACATGGATTTCAAGGTTGCCGGTACCAAAGAGGGCGTCACGGCCCTGCAGATGGACATCAAGATTCAGGGTATTACCGACGAAATCATGGAAATCGCCCTGGAGCAGGCCAACGCTGCGCGTCTGCACATCCTGGACGAGATGAACAAAGTGATCGCCGAGCCCCGCGCCGAGCTGTCTGAGCGCGCTCCGAGCATCACCACCATCAAGATCCATCCGGACAAGATCCGTGATGTTATCGGTAAGGGTGGCGCGACCATCCGTGGTATCTGTGACGAGACCGGTGCTTCCATCGACCTGGATGACGACGGCAACGTGAAAATCTACGCCGCTGACGCCGCCGCCGCTCAGGCTGCTGTAAACCGGGTCAAGGAAATCACTGCCGAGATCGAAGTGGGCGCTATCTACAAGGGCCGCGTTGAGCGGATTGTGGACTTCGGTGCCTTTGTTAACATCCTGCCTGGCAAGGATGGTCTGGTGCACATTTCCCAGATCTCCGAGCGCCGTATCGAGAACGTCACTGACGAGCTGAGCGAAGGTCAGGAAGTTCTGGTCAAGGTGCTGGATGTGGACAACCGTGGTCGCGTCAAGCTGTCCATGAAGGAAGTCAAAGAAGGCGAGCAGCCGACTGACTTCGCTGACTAAGATGATTCTTGGTTAGAAAAACCCGCCCGGCTTCAAGCCTGGCGGGTTTTTTCGTTTATGGACCTCGTGGCCTCTAAAGGCCTTTTTCCATGAATTCCAGTACTGCCTCTCTGTATGCCGGAATCACAAACGTCGCCGCATGGGGCGTATCGGTCTGCAAGAACTCCTTGGGCTGCTCCGCCGCCTCATACAACCGGACACCGTGCTCAAACGGAATAATGCCATCTCGAACGCTGTGGATAATCATTACTGGCACTGGTGACACGCCGGCGATGCGGTCTGTGCCCTCGTAGTCATTCGGGATGGTCCAGCTCAGTGGGTACTGGAATGGCCAGGTGAGCCAGAAAAGGTCGAGTTTTTCCCGGGCGATGTAGCGAAAGCCGGAGAAGGTGCCGTCGAGGATGATGCCGTCCAGGGTGGGTTGTTCGTTGCGCTGGGTCCATTCGCTGGCGAGCGCGATGCTCAGAGCGCCACCGAGGCTCTGGCCGAGCAGGTACAGCGGACGGTCTTCAGTGTGTTCCTGATGGGTCAGCCAGCGCAGGCCGGTTTCTGCGTCGTGCAGGGCGCCTTCGATGTCCGGGGCGCCGGTAGACTGGCCGTAGCCCCGATAATCGAGGGTGAACACGTTGTAGCCCTTTTCCGGCAGCCAGGCAACGTTGAGGATGTGGGCGCTGACGTTCTGGGCGTTGCCGTGCAGGTAGTAGATGGTGCCCTTGGCTGGTTCGTCGGTGAGGGCAGGGAGCCACCAGCCGTGGAGGGTTTCGCCGTCGGCGGTGTCGAGGTAGACGTCCTCAAAATCCAGGTTAAGCCGGTCGGGGGTAATGTAGGTGGCGTTGTCCGGATAGAAGAATACGCTGCTGCAGCCTGTTTGCAGCACCGCGGCGATGGCCAGCAGTGTGACGATGGTCGTTCTGGCGCTCAGAAGTAGGCGTGTAGGCCGGCTTGCCATGTGCTTTGGTACCTGTCGTAGTGGTCTTCCCGGGTGAATTTGGCGAATAGGCTGAATTCCCGGCCAATGTGCCAGTTGGCTTCGGCGTAAAACTGGTCTTGCCGGTGTTGGCTGTTGACGATCCAGGCTTTGGTTTTTACGCCGGTCAGCAGGCTGAAGCGGTTGTTCTGGTGCAGCAGGCCAAGGTCTGCACCCGGGGCGAAGTCGTAGCCACGTTTGATGTCATCGTCGATTTCTACATCGGCCGTGGCAATGGCGAAGGCCTGTGTGTTCTGGGCCAGGCTCCAGCTGCCGCCGGCTCCGCCTTCAAGATAAGGGGCCAGTACGCGATCATTGCCGGTGTCCGTGCGGCGGCCGCCGAAGCCAACTTGCCAGGAGATCGGTGCAAAGAACTGGTTCCGGGGGCTCAGGGAGCGTATTTCCACGCCGGTGATCTGTTCCACCTGAAGTTCGTCGTTGTCGTGGTAAAGCCGGGCGTCCAGGCGCAGGAACTGCAGTTGTGCACCGGTGCGGTAACCGGCGGGCGGATCCAGTACGTCGTGGGAGGGCCGGCCGGATGGTCAACTGGGTGAATTCACTGTGGGCCAGCTGGCCGGAACCGAGGCTCAGGCGAAAGGTGTCATGCCCCTGATCATCGCGGATCTCCGGTTCAGGCACGTCTGGAAGTTCTTCTGCATCATCAATCTGGCTGCGGGCCACCAGGAGCTGATGGGACAGCGGCGCCGCGTGTTCCCGGGGCCAGTCTTCGGCCTCGCTCTGGTAGCGGACGTAATCGTAAGTGGCATCCAGGATCTGGGCGCGGTCGTCTTTGGCCAGCTCGAGAACTTTCGGGTCGTTCACTGCCACGTAGCCATTGGCTAAGGCAGCGGCAATGGTCTGGTGGTCTGAGGGCAGGCTATCCAGGCTATGGGCTACAGAGGTGGCAGCAGACGGGCGGTAATGGATGCTGTCAAGCAGCCCGGCATCCCTTACCCAGCGCACGGTGTCAGACGGGATGGCGTGAGTGCTTACTTCGTCGAGCAGGTCTGTGCCTGGGCGGGCGGCGTCGATCAGGGCCAGCAGGCGATAGGCGCAGTTTTCGTCGAAGAAGTAATAGTCGAAGTTCTTGTCCTGAATTTCCCAGGTGTGGGCCAGCAGGGTGTCGACCTCCTGTTGGTCGAGATTCAGCGTGTACTCCCAGAGATCTCGGTGTTCGATGTCATTGTACAGCCGGATCATTTCGTAATAGGGCTTGATGGAGGTAATGCCCGGATAGCCGCCGAAAATACCGCGATAGGCAAACAACAACTCGCTGTCATGTTCGGCGGCATCGGCTGCGTAGGAAATGGTGTTGGCAAGCAGCAGATCGGTTTCTTCGTCATCCTGGGGGGGATCGAGCCGCAAGAAGGTGTGTCCGAACATGGATGAGGGACTGTTCAGATAGGACGCGGCAAATACCAGGGTGACTTTCTCGGTATTCAGTGTGCCTGCCCATTCCTCGAAAGCGGGGCAGTTTACCGGTGTATCCGGCAACTCCAGTTGCTCTCTCAGCCAGGTATCCCGGGCCGGGAATCGACAGCGGGCGTGGCTATCACCACCTCCGAGTTGTTGTATGGCCTCCAGGGTGGCTTCCAGCTCGGCTCTGGGCGATGTTTTGCCGTTGTCACTCAGAAAGAACGCCGGGTCATCGGCCTGGCTGGTGTAATCGGAACCGAACCTGTCCTGATGATAATGGCCGAGGGTCAGCCAGGTTGGATTGTGATGAAGGTCGTCCGGCAGTTTAACGGATTCTGCCTGCGCCCAGGCAGTACTGCATGCAAGCCATAAAACGGCCTGCCCGATACGGAGGGTAAAGCCCATGGAGTTGGTGTTTCCGGATTAGTGGCTCTGGGGTTTGTGTGCCGTCCATGGCGCCATTCTGTTCCATTGTCGCCAGTGATCAGGCGGCTACGTATTTGCTCAGAGCGTCGTTCTGCTCCAGCAGGGCCACGATGTCGTCTACGGCTTCACCTGAGGTGGTATCAGCGTTGGGGAAAATGGAAGCAAAGTTGTCTTGCAGTACTTTGCGGAAGGTATCACGGTCGGTTTCATCTACACCCAGCAGGACTGCCAGAGTGTCCAGGTTTTCACCGGAACCGCGGGACATGTCGCGGGCAACCTTGTCGATGTTGCTGTCCATGTACATGGCCATGGATTGAACAGACTGGTTGGTCTGACAGCCCAGAGTGCCGGTGGTCATACCAAAGGTCTGGTTACCGAAGGTTCCGTTGGTGGTCGCGGCCAGTACATGTGGCGCAATGCCGGACTACCCCTTCCAGATCATGGCTCCCACGCCACAGCCGGGCTGGGCGAAAGCCATGGAGGAAGCACCAAGAAGAATTGCACCTGCGATCAGTTTTTTCATTATCCACTCCTTTCTGTGGTTTTGCTTTGTCGCATACCCTGCAGCGGTCTGATTCCCTGGCTGCAAGACAACGGCCAGTATCTGATTAGGGTTATAGACCGTCAGTTTGAGTATAGATCAAAACCTAGGATTGAAAAGGAATCAAGCGCTTGGAGTGATTCAAGCTTGATGATGAAGCAGGTAAAGGCCGAGGAGGGGAATTTCTTGGCTAAAAAGTCTATTTCGGACCCTGTGGAAGCAAACCGGAGCACAAAGCTCCGGTAGTACTCAAGGTAATCAGTTACCGTGAACAGTCAGTTCATAGTTACCGATAATGCCCAGAATGTTGTTCGCTTTCCAGTCAATATGAGTAACGGAGGTGATGTTGCCGTCAGCTTTTGCTGCTTCGATGCTGCAGTCACCTTGAGCGATCAGAGCAAGGATGCTCTGGCATTTAGCGGTACCGACTTTCGATCCTTGAGCGTTGGCAGTAGCCGCAACCGGGAGTTGGATGTCAGTGAACAGGCCACCTACGGGAACAGAGGTTGCACAACCGGCCATGGTCATGGAAGCAGCGAGTACTGCTGTTGACATGATTTTTTTCATAACTGAAGTCCTTTTTGCTATTTCGATTATTAGGAACAGAGTTACAAACTCCGTGTCGGATTGTAATCCAATCGTTCGGAGTTTGGAATGTTGTAACGCTCTGAGTTATCAGGTAGTTGTGAAAGCAAAGATATTTCCGTCAACCACCCAGGTAGGCATCCCTCACTTCCGGATTGGCCAGCAGGTTCTTGCCGGTGTCGTGCAGGCGGATACGGCCGGTTTCCAGCACATAGCCCCGGTCTGCCAGGCTCAGGGCCTGGTGAGCGTTCTGCTCCACCAGGAACACCGTAATCCCTTCCTCTCTCAACTGGCCGATGATCTCGAAGATCTGCTGAATGATGATCGGCGCCAGCCCCAGTGACGGCTCGTCCAGGATGATCATTCTGGGTTTGCTCATCAGTGCTCGGCCGATGGCCAGCATCTGCTGTTCGCCGCCGGACATGGTACCGGCCCGCTGATGTTCACGCTCTTTCAGCCTCGGGAACAGCTCGTACACGTGATCCTGGCTTTTTCGAATTTCCGATTTGGTGTTGAAGAAACCGCCCATGTGCAGGTTCTCTTCCACCGTCAGCCCGGGAAACACCCGGCGGCCTTCGGGCACAATGGCAATGCCGGAGCGCATGATGTTGGAGGTGGCTTCATTGGTAATGTCGCGGCCTTCCAGAATCACCCGCCCTGAGCTGGCCTGCGGGCTGCCGCAGACGGTCATCAGCAGCGTGGTTTTGCCGGCGCCGTTGGCGCCGATCAGTGACACAATCTCGCCCTTCTTCACTTCCACGGACACGCCGTGCAGGGCCTCGATCTTGCCATAGTGGGTATGTACGTCTTCCAGTACCAGCATGGTGTCTCCTCAGGCCTCGCCCAGATAGGCTTTGATCACATCGTCGTTCTGGCGAACTTCGTCCGGGGTGCCGGCAGCCAGGGGGCGTCCCTGATTGATGACGGTAATCCGGTCTGAGATGTCCATAACCAGGCTCATATCGTGCTCAATCAGCAATACGGAAACGTTGTAGTCCTCTTTCAGGCTGACAATCAGCTGGTTGAGGTCTTTGGTTTCCGCCGGGTTCAGGCCTGCGGCTGGTTCGTCCAGCATCAGCAGTTTTGGTTCGGTCACCATGCAGCGCGCAATTTCCAGCCGGCGCTGCTGGCCATAGGCCAGGTTGCCGGCCTCCCGGTTGGCCAGTTCCAGCAGGCCAACGCGATCCAGCCAGTAGGCGGCCCGGTCAAGGGACTTGCGTTCCCGCTCCCGGTAGTCGGGTGTCTTGATCAGGCCGGATATCAGGTTGGTGTTCAGGTGCCGATGCTGGGCCACCAGCAGGTTTTCCACCACGGTCATCTGGCCGAACAGGCGCACGTGCTGGAACGTTCGCACCATGCCCAGTCGGGAAATCTTGTAGTCCGGTTTACCCTGGACTTCATTACCTTCAAACAGGATTTTCCCGCCCGTGGGCTTGTAAAAACCACTGATGCAGTTGAAGACCGTGGTTTTGCCGGCCCCGTTGGGGCCGATGATGGAGACTATTTCGTGTTCCTGCACGTCCAGGCTTACCTGGTCGACTGCCAGCAGGCCGCCGAAGCGCATGGACAGATTCTGTACTTCTAGCATGTCTGTCACTCCTGGCGTCTGAGTTCAATGTGAATGCGGCGCATGGGCATCAGCCCCTGTGGCCGCCAAACCATCATCAGTACCATGGCGGCGCCGAAAACCAGCATCCGGTAGTCGGAAAACTCCCGGGCCAGTTCCGGCAGGATGGTCACGGCAACGGCGGCAAGCACGACGCCCAGCTGCGAGCCCATGCCGCCGAGCACCACGATCGCCAGGATGATGGCAGACTCAAGGAACACAAACGACTCCGGGCTGATGAAGCCCTGTTTGGAGGCAAACACCGTGCCGGCAAACCCGGCAAAGAAAGCGCCAATGGTAAAGGCGGAGAGTTTCACCGCCGTGCGGCTCAGGCCCAGGGAGCGGGCTGCAATCTCGTCTTCCCGCAGGGCTTCCCAGGCACGACCAACGGGCATGCGCATGAACCGGCGGATGATCAGGGCTGTAATAACGGCCAGAACCAGAGCGATCAGGTAAAGGAAAATCACCTTGTGCTCACCGCTGTAGGCTATGCCGAAGGTCTCATGAAAGGAGGTGTTGCCTTCCTCGCGCACCCGACGGCCAAACTCCATGCCGAACAAGGTGGGATCGGGAATGCCCCCAATGCCGTTGGGGCCGCCGGTGACGGCAGTCCAGTTGTTGAGCAGAATCCGGATGATTTCACCAAAGCCGAGCGTAACGATGGCGAGATAGTCACCTCGTAATCGCAGCACGGGGAAGCCGAGAACCAGGCCAAACAAGGCTGCCAGGCAAGCTCCGATAGGCAGCGCCATCCAGAAGGAAATGCCGGCGTATTGGGACAGCAGGGCAAAGGTGTAGGCGCCAACCGCGTAGAACGCCACGTAGCCAAGGTCCAGCAGGCCCGCAAGACCCACGACGACGTTCAGTCCCAGTGCCAGCATAACGTAGATCAGAACCAGAGTGGCCAGATCCACAGCACCTCGGGAAACGAAGAAGGGCCAGAACAGGGCCAGCACGACAATGCCGGTAAGCACCCATGATTCGATTTTAGCCCGCTTGTTCTCGGCCATCGGCTCCTTCTGGGTTTTGGGCAGCGGGCTCGGGATGCTCTTGAGCCCGCCCATGATCTGGTCCCGGAACAACTGGAACAGGAACACGATCACCGCGGCCAGCAACACGAGGATAACCGTGCTGGTGTCGGCGCCGGTCAGGGTCACGCTGATGCCCTGAGCTTCCAGGTTGAAGCCGATGATCGGGTAGGAAATAATCAGTGTGATGATCGCGCAGAAGAGCGCGTGTCTGAAATTGTTGGCAGCCATCAGATCTTCTCAACCTCCGGTTTGCCCAGCAGTCCGGTGGGTTTGAACAGCAGAATCAGAATGAGCAGGCTGAACGACACCACATCTTTGTATTCACCACTCAGGTAGCCCGAGGTCATACTCTCGGCAACGCCGAGGATGAGGCCGCCCAGCATGGCGCCGGGAATGCTGCCGATACCGCCAAGGACGGCTGCGGTGAATGCTTTCAGGCCGGCAATAAAGCCGAAGAGCGGATCCACTGAACCGTAATACATACCCAGCAGCAGACCGGCGACGGCAGCGAGCGCGGCACCAATCACAAAGGTGGCTGAAATAATGCGGTTGGTGTCGATGCCCAGCAAATTCGCCATGCCCAGATCCTGCGAGACCGCGCGACAGGCCCTGCCGATACGGGAGCGGGAGATGAACAGGGAAAGTGCGGTCATACAGATCAGGGTGGTGATAAAGATGGTGATCTGAATGTAGGAGATGGACATCGGAAAGGTATCTTCGGAGCCGAACTGGAAACCACCTTCAATCAATGCCGGGAAGCCGATGTTGCGGGAGCCCTGGGCGAGGTGGACATAGTTCTGCAGAAAGATGGACATGCCGATGGCGGAGATCAGCGGAATCAGGCGGTGCCGCCCGCGTACCGGCCGATAGGCTACCCGTTCCACGGCCCATCCCATGGAGCTGGAGACAATCACCGCACATATGAGTGCAACGATCAGTACCAGTGGTAACCAGGCGATACCGAGGGTGGCCAGGCCCGTTATGGCGATCAGCGCGGTGTAGGCGCCGATCATGTAAACCTCACCATGGGCAAAGTTGATCATGCCGATGATGCCGTAAACCATCGTGTAGCCGATGGCGATCAGGGCGTAGGTGCTCCCGATCGTCAGCCCGTTAATGAGCTGTTGAAAAAAATACAGGAGGTCTTGCATGTTTGTGGAACTCCGAAAGCCCGCTCCCTCGCTTGGCTGCGACCGATCACCGGTGTCGCCGGTGCGGATGCAGTGAGGGTCTGCAGGAGCCCAGAAAAACACCTTCCCCCGGATCGCGGTGGGAAGGTGCTCTCATTATTACCGTTAGTTAACGATTTTGGCTCAGTTTACCGGAGTTTTACTGCCATCTGAATGCCATTCGTACACCACAAACTCGAACGACTTCATGTCGCCGGCTTTGTCGTACTGAACGGTGCCGATGGGGGTCTCGAAGCTTCCGGTACGAAGGGCCTGGGCCACATCGAACGGATCTTTTGAGTCGGCCGCTTCAATGCCTTCCGCAATCAGCTGTACGGCGGCATAGGAGGTGAGTACGAAGGGACCGGAGGGATCTTCACCTTTGGCGTCAAAGGCGGCGATCAGCTCCTGGTTTTCTTCTTTCTGGTCGAAGCTGGGCGGCAGGGTGACCAGCAGGCCTTCGGCGGCTTCACCCGCGATGGTGTTGATGTCTTTGTTACCCACGCCTTCCGGGCCCATGAACTTGGCATCCACGTCAGACTGGCGCGCCTGGCGGAGGATCAGGCCCAGCTCAGGGTGGTAGCCACCGTAGTACACGTAATCGACGTCAGCCTGTTTGATTTTGGTGACAAGGGAAGAGAAGTCCTTGTCACCGGCGGTAATGCCTTCAAACATGGCAATTTCGATGCCGGCATCCTGCAGGGTGTCGCGTACTGCAGTGGCAATACCTTCACCATACTGCTGTTTGTCATGAACGATGGCCACGCGCTCAGGACTCTGGCTGGCAATGTAGTTGCCGGCAACCGGCCCCTGCATGCTGTCCAGGCCGATGGTGCGGAACACCAGTTCGTAGCCGCGCTCGGTGATTTCCGGGCTGGTGGAGGCCGGAGTGATCATCAGAATGCCTTCGTCTTCATAGATGTCAGACGCCGGCTGGGTAGAGCTCGAACACAGGTGGCCCACCACGTAGCGAACACCTTCATTGACCAGCCGGTTGGCAACGGTAACGGCCTGCTTCGGGTCGCACACGTCGTCCACTTCAACGGCCACCAGGTCTTCGCCCATAACACCACCGGCAGCGTTAATCTGCTCGATGGCCATGCGGGCACCAGAGAACTGCATGTCACCGTACTGGGCAACGGGGCCGGTCATCGGGCCGGCGATACCAACTTTGATTTCAGCGGCGGCCTGGCCGGCAGCCATCAGAGCAACGGACGCGCCTACAGCGGTAGCGAGTTTCTTTACGGAGGTTTTCATCGTGTTTTTCCTGTTTGTGTCAGGGTTATTCTTATGTTCTCAGAGACTTAAACAAGCACCACAGTCTGTTGCTTGTCAAGCAAATCAGGCCAGGGTGTCTGCTCTGGAACACGGCGCAGCTATCGGGAAAGAATTAGCAAGCGCCGTGCCGTCCTGAGCAGTGTCACGCGTCCGTGCTGTCGTCCTTATTTTGAAAGACAAGATTCCTGAAACTTTCGTGATCGTGCAGGTGTTCGAAGCTCGGGTCAACCGATGCGTCGTCCCGATAGGCTTCCGAGATCTCAATGGCTTTTTCCAGATTGCTGACGGCATCTTCCCAGCGGCCAATCTCGGCATAGGCGCACGCCAACTGGTAGTGTGCGTGGCCATTGTCTGGTGCCAGTTTCAGTGCGCGCTGGCACAAACTGATGGCCCAGAGGGGCTCCTGCATTTCGAGTACGGCGTCGGCTTTATAGCTCAATGCCTCAACATCGTCCGGGCGCAGGTCCAGAATCTGGTCGTAGGCGGCGATCTTGTTCTGCTGCGAGGTTTCCTGGCTTGCCTTCAACCAGAGCGCGTGCACTTCGTTGGTGCGCTCAATCTCGGCCTGGTTCTGATGGATGATCTCGGACTTCTGCTGCAGTTGTTCTTCAATGGCCTTCAGGCGCTGTTCATATTCCACCACCAGTTCGTTTACCCGTTTCTCGGCCAGGCTGGTCAGCTGGTTGCGCATGTCGCGGATGGAGTTCCAGCCAATCACCACCAGAATGGAGGTGGCGCCGGCGATCAGGTAGAAAAAGTAAGTCACCGTGTCGGTGGCGTAGGACATGGTTTTGTCGGCCACGGACAGTTCCTTGTCCACCACTTTCTCGATCAGTTCCGCCCGGGTGTTCTGCATTTCCTGGCGCAGTGCCTTGGTCTCCTCCAGCAGGTAAAGCTCCACAAACGGGGTATACATGGGTTTTTCCAGGGTTCGTGTGCTTTCCTCTACGTCTTCCGCGGTCAGCTCTTCTTCCGGGCCGAGTTGTTGTTGCTGGGCATTAGCCTGGCCGACAAAAGTGAGCGCGAGGGCGAACATGAGGTAATACCTGATCATTAACCAGATCCATCAGTCAGTGAATTGAGGCGATTGCTGACCTTAGCATAGTGGCTGGCAGAAATAATGCTGCATTGCCCACCGAAGAGGGTAATGCCAACAAGAAAGCAAGCTAGTAAAACTGCACACTTGCAATCCTTGGTGCAAAGACCTCTAATAATTAGTGGTATAAATAATGGTCAGAAATCTCTTCCGGGGGACGGATGTGAACAGCTATGAGCAGGTTTTGGTGGCATTGCGCCGGGTAATCCGGGCCACGGATCTTCATTCCAAGCGACTCAGCAAGCACGCCGGGCTTACCGGCCCCCAGTTGCTGATCATGCGCACTATCCGGGATCTGGGTGAGGTTACGATCGGCACGATTGCCGAGAACGTGAGTCTCAGCCAGGCCACGGTGACGACCATTCTCGACAGACTGGAGCATCGCAAGCTGGTGTACCGGGTTCGCAGCACGAGAGACAAGCGCAAGGTTCACGCCCATCTCACGGAGGAAGGTGCTGAGATTCTGGCTCGTGCGCCCAACCCTCTGCAGGAGGACTTCATCCAGAAGTTTCAGAGCCTGGCGGAGTGGGAGCAGACCATGATTCTGGCCTCGTTGCAGCGCGTGGCCAACATGATGGATGCCGATGATATTGATGCTTCACCGGTGCTGACCGTTGGCTCGGTTCTGAAAGACGACGGCTGGAAAGAAAAGCCCTGACCTGGTTTTGAGACCGGCCCTGATCGAGGGCCGGCCTCAGCAGTTCATTAATGAACGCTTGATCCCTGCTTCGGCTTGCTGCCAAAACACACCTGAAACACATCGTTGTAGTGTTTGGCAAAGTTCACAGAGATACCTTCTTTCAGGTAATCGGGAAGTTCCTCGTAATCCCCGCGATTCGCTTCCGGCAGGATCAGGTTGTTGATCTTCTGCCGGCGTGCGGCAATCACCTTTTCCCGAATACCGCCCACCGGCAAGACCTGCCCGGTTAACGTCAGTTCCCCGGTCATGGCCAGGTTCTGTTGCGGCGCTTCCTTGCGGGCAATGGACAACAGGGCGGTGGCCATGGTGATGCCGGCGCTCGGCCCGTCTTTTGGCGTTGCGCCCTCGGGCACGTGCAGGTGGACAAAGGATTTGTCGAAGAAAGTCGGGTCACCCTTGAACCGCTTGAGGTTAGAGGACACGAAGCTGTAGGCGATCTCGGCCGATTCCTTCATCACATCTCCCAGTTGCCCGGTGAGCTTGAAGCCCCGCTGGCTGCTGTGAATGCGTGAGGCCTCAATGCTGAGAGTGGCGCCGCCCATGGCAGTCCAGGCCAGGCCCGTCACCACGCCGGTGCCTTTCAGGGATTTCTCCTTCTTGAATGCCGGCTGGCCGAGATAGTCGGTCAGATCGCCAACACCCACTCGAACCGGGTCATCCGGGTTTTCCAGCAGGCGCACGATGCCCTTGCGGACAATCTTGTGCAGCAGCTTCTCCAGATTCCGCACGCCGGCTTCCCGGGCGTAGCCCTCAATCACCTGGCGAATGGCAGCGTCGCTGATGTTCAGCTGCTTCTTCAGCAGGCCCGCCCGTTTGAGCAGGCGAGGTACCAGGTAATGTTTGGCAATGGCCAGTTTTTCTTCGCCGATGTAGCCGGACAGGCGGATCACGTCCATCCGGTCCAGCAGCGGCCGGGGGATCGTGTCCAACTGGTTGGCGGTACAGATGAAGAGCACTTTCGAGAGGTCCATGCGCACATCCAGGTAGTGATCCAGGAACTCCCTGTTCTGTTCCGGGTCCAGGGTTTCCAGCAAGGCTGAGGCCGGGTCGCCCTGGTAAGAGCTGCCGATCTTGTCGATCTCGTCGAGCATGATCACCGGGTTGGCCACTTTGCTGTCTTTCAGGGCCTGCACGAACTTGCCGGGCATGGCGCCGATGTAGGTGCGGCGGTGTCCCTTGATTTCGGCTTCATCACGCATGCCGCCCACACTGAAGCGGTAAAATTCCCGGCCCAGGGCATCTGCCACCGAGTGGCCGATGGAGGTTTTGCCGACCCCGGGCGGGCCGACCAGCAGCAGTATGGAACCGCTCACTTCACCCTTGAAAGTGCCTTCGGCCAGAAATTCGATGATGCGGTCCTTTACGTCGTCCAGGCCGTCGTGGTCCCGGTCCAGAATCTTGCGGGCCTCGGCCAGGTTAAAATGATCCTGCGAATGCACACCCCAGGGCACCTGGGTAATCCAATCCAGGTAGTTGCGGGTAACGCCGTATTCCGGTGAACCCTGTTCCAACACCTGCAGTTTCTGGATTTCATCCTTGAATCGTTCCTGCACGGCTTCCGGCGGATTCAGTTTTGCCATTCGCTCCTCAAAGCGTTCCACGTCTGCCGTCTTGTCATCCTTGGCGATGCCCAGCTCCCGCTGGATGACTTTCAACTGCTCGCGCAGGAAGAACTCCCGCTGGTGCTTCTGCACCTTCTCGTTCACTTCCTCGTTGATCTCCGATTGCAGGCGAGCGACCTCCTGCTCCTTGCGCATCAGCAGTAGTACTTTCTCCATGCGCCGGAGCAGGGGTACGGTATCGAGAACATCCTGCAATTCGCGGCCCGGAGCGCTGGTCATGGAAGCGCCGAAGTCCGCAAGGGGTGAGCTGTCGTCGGGCCCGAAGCGGGACAGGTATTGCTTCACTTCTTCGCCATACAGCGGGTTGGTGCGCAGCAGTTCCTTGATCGCACTGATGATGGCCAGGGTGTAGGCCTTGAGTTCGTCGGCCGGTTCTTCCGGCTCCTCGGGGTATTCGACTTCCACCAGATAGGGCGGGCGACGGCGGAGCCACTGGACAATCCTGAACCGTTGCAGGCCCTGGGCAATGAATTGAACCTTGCCGCTCTCGTTCTGGGCATGATGCACTCGTACGGCGCAGCCCATGGTCTCCAGTTCTTGGCTCTCCGGAATGCCGTTTTCGCCCTCTGGATTCTCGACAAAGCAGATGCCCAGAATTCGGTGATCGGTTTCGCCAACCCGTTTCAGAGTTTCCTGCCACGGGTCCTGGTTGACCATCACCGGCTGCACCTGTGCCGGAAAGAACGGCCGGTTGGACACCGGCAGAATATACATGCGCCGCGGCATAACCTGTTGTGGCAGCGCCAGGCTTTTGCTGTTTTCGTCTTTGCCAATGTATTCGGTTGCGTCTTCTTCAAATTCTTCCAGGGAGTCTTTGCGGTTCTCGTCATTCATACCGGATGCTCTCAAGGCGTAAGTGGTTAAAGACTATGTAACGACAAAAGCCGGGTTTTCAAGCTGGCTTGATTTTTTCGCCGTTGGCTCCATATCTTCAGACAATTTCATTCATTCTGGTTCAGGTTCCCGACATATGAGCAATTCGCCGCATATCTTTGATGCCACCGCCGACAACTTTCAGCAGAAAGTGATGGAAGCCTCTGCCACCACGCCGATTCTGGTGGATGTATGGGCGGAGTGGTGTGCGCCCTGCAAACAGCTGATGCCCATTCTGCAAAAGCTGGCGGAGGAGTATCAGGGTAACTTCCAGTTGGCCAAGGTGAATGCCGACGAACAGCAGGAACTGACGGCCTCCCTGGGAGTGCGCAGTCTGCCGACCATCATTCTGGTGAAGAAAGGTCAGGCTGTGGATGGTTTTAATGGCGCCTTGCCCGAGAGCGAAATCCGCAAGATTCTGGAAAAGCACATCGAAGCCCCGGCGGAAGATCCTTACGAGAAAGCCCATGCTCTTTGGGAAGCCGGTGATGTGGACGGAGCTCTGGCCATCCTCACGGAGTTGAACCAGAAAGATCCGGAAAACCTGGATGTGCTGATCGATCTGGCCCAGCTGAAAGCCGAGCAGGGTGACCTGGATACCGCCGAACAGGTGCTCAACAGCCTGCCGCCGGAAGAAAAAATGCAGCACAAAGCCAAGCAGCTGGCGGCCAGGGTGAAGTTCCTCAAGCAGTCGGGTGAACTGCCCGCGCAGGCGGAGTTGGAGGCAAAACTTGAGGTCAACCCGAAAGATCCTGAGGCTCTGCATCAGTTGTCCCTGCACATGGTTTTGCAGGATAAAAACGCGGAAGCCATGGATTTGCTGATCCGGCTGATGCAGGCCGACAGCACATACAAGGATGGCGTCGCCAAAACCACGTTGGTGGAGCTGTTTGAGAAACTGGGTAACAACAATCCAGACGTGCGCACCTACCGTAGAAAACTCTACACCTTGATGCACTGAGCTGGTTGGACTATGAGCCGGTCGGTAGCATCGCTGACCGGCTCAATCGCCTACCAACGATGCTGAAACTCCCTCCCCAGCCAGAACATTGCGAGCTTTGTGAACGCTCGGTGGCGAAGCTCACGCGGCATCACCTGATACCTAAGCATCTGCACCGCAAGAAGCGTTTCCAGAAACTGTTTTCCAGGGAAGAGTTGATCACCCGTACGCTCTGGGTCTGTCGTCCTTGCCATAACGCGATTCACATGGCGTGTTCGGAGTATGAGCTGGGGCTGAGTTACAACTCGCGGGAGAAGCTGCTGGAGCTAGAAGAGGTTAGGGTGTTTGTTGAATGGATTCGGGAAAAGCCGGCGGGGTTTGTGCCTAAAAAGGGTCGGTAAGACGGCCCGTCACGGGGACGGGCCTGATCTTAAGTCAACGCCTCAGGCGTTGCCGTTCTTCATTTCTTCAAACTCATCCTCAAAGAAGAACTTCTCTTCTCCGAAGGCTGGCTCCAGCTCATGCAGCCAGGTGGCCGTTTCGCTGTACTTGGCGAAGAACGGGCGTTGCACCCAGTCCGGGTTGCGGCCTTGCAGGAAGCGCAGTACGAAGACCTTCTCGCCCTTGATTTCGGTGATGCCCTGGATCTCTACCTTGCCGGGGCCGGCGCTCATGCTGGGGCCGCGGGCGGTTCGGGCAAGGCCGCTGACCTGCTTCATGGCTTCGCGGTAGATGTGGTAAGCCTCGGCCAGGGGCACCTCGAAATAGTTCTTGGCACCGGTGTCCCGCTCTACGAACATGTAGTAGGGGATGATGCCCAGCTTCACTTCTTTCTTCCACAGCTTGGCCCAGGCATCGGCATCGTCGTTCACGTGCTTGATCAGCGGGCCCTGGGCCCGGATCTCGGCACCGGTGGCGCGAATGCGGCGGATAGCTTCTTCCGCGATGTCGGTGGTGATTTCCTGCCAGTGGTTGTAGTGGGCCATGATGGCCACGTGTTTGCCGCCATCAACCAGCTTGGCAAACAGCTCGATCAGCTCGTCTGCATCCTTGTCGGTCACGAAGCGATAGGGCCAGAAAGTCAGTGCCTTGGTGCCGATGCGGATGGTCTGGATATGATCGAACTCTGGCTGCAGCAGCGGTTCCAGGTACTGCACCAGGTTTTTGGTCTTCATCACCATCGGATCGCCGCCGGTGACAAGCAGGTCGGTCACTTCGGTGTGCTCCTGCAGGTAGCCGTGCAGCTTTTCGGCATCGGTACTGGCCATTTTCAGGTCTTTATCGCCAACAAACTGCGCCCAGCGGAAACAGAAGGTGCAGTAGCTGTGGCAGGTCTGGCCCTGGGACGGGAAGAACAGCACGGTTTCACGGTACTTGTGTTGCACGCCATCCAGTATTTCGCCATCCAGCTCGGGCATGTTCATTTCCATCTGGCCGGCCGGGTGCGGATTCAGCTCGTCGCGGATTTCCTTGGCAGCCGCCTGGATGTCTTTCTTGTCTGCACCTTCCCGGTGCAGTTGCGCCATGCGCTCGTAGTGTTCGTCCTTGAGCATGCCTTTCTGGGGAAAGACCAGCTGATAGATAGGGTCGTTGGGCACCTTGTCCCAGTTGATCAGTTCGTTGATCACATATTCGTTAACCCGGAAGGGCAGCACGCTGGCCACCACTTTCATTTCAAACAGGGTTTCCTCGGGGAGATTCTGGATCGCCTCAATCTTGTCGAGCTGGCGGTCGGTAAACACCTTGAACCGGCGCTCCTCGAATTCCTGAACCGGAATACGGTTCGGAAAGGTGACGATGGAGTTCATGGATCGCCCTCTGTTGTGAGCCAAAGACAAAAGGAGGTGTGCCTCCTTCACTGGTTAAAAAACGGGCAGGCAAGTATACATAAATCATAATTTATTTTCAGGTCTAATTAATAAAACGGAGGTCCGGGCGAGGGGTTTCGGTCGTTCGGTCGGTATTAGCGCCTATTTGTCGCTAAATGCTGCGAAAAGTCGTGAATGACAGTTTCAGATTATGCTTAGTGTGTTGATGTAAATGAGCGCTGGGAGGGGGTTCGACCTTGGTCGGAGATCGGTTGTTTCGTGATCGGAATATCGCCATTATTGCGTAAGTAATCTAAATAAATGATGGGCATCTGCCATTCAAACAGGTGTTTGTTTGTTTCTTAGTGTCATTTTGTAGTAAAAGAACGAAAGTTTTGCTTCTGCTGGATAGTCAGGGCTGGCAGAACCATTCTCCGCGCAATCGGTCCGTGCCAAAAGCCATACCGATAACCGTTCGCGCGGCAGGAAAAATGAGAAAGCTGTTCTATGCTTGAGAGAGGTCAATCACGCAGCTCAGCCTTTCTTACAAGCTGACGTTTCCACAAAAAAATACTGCATACTATCGCAGCTTATCGACTTCGCACCGTCTTTGGCCGCTGATCGTGGCCGGCGTTGCACCTTTTGATGCCAAGGGGAGGGTTTGATGTACCAGGATGATGATCCCATTGAAACCAGTGAATGGCTGGATGCGCTGGAATCTCTGATTGAGAACGAAGGCGTAGACAGGGCCAAATACATTCTTGAACGGCTTTCCGAGCGAGCCAGCCGCGATGGCACCGAACTGCCTTATTCCATAACTACGCCATTCCGTAACAGCATCCCTGTGACCCAGGAATCTCGCATGCCGGGCGATCTGTTCATGGAGCGCCGCATTCGCTCGCTGATTCGATGGAACGCCATGGCCATGGTGGTACGGGCCAACAAGCGCCCGGGTGACCTGGGTGGCCATATCTCCACCTTCTCTTCTGCAGCCACCCTTTATGATGTGGGCTTCAACTACTTCTTCCATGGCGGTGGCGACGAACGCGCGTCAGACCTGGTGTATTTCCAGGGCCACGCATCGCCCGGTATCTACGCCCGTTCCTTCCTGGAAGGTCGTTTCAGCGAAGAACAGCTGGACAAGTACCGCGAAGAAGTGGATGGCGAAGGCCTGTCTTCTTACCCGCACCCCTGGCTGATGCCGGATTACTGGCAGTTCCCGACGGTATCCATGGGTCTTGGGCCGATTCAGTCCATCTACCAGGCCCACGTCATGAAGTACCTGCACAGTCGCGAGCTGATCGACATGGACGGCCGCAAAGTGTGGGCGTTTGTCGGTGACGGCGAGTGCGATGAGCCGGAAACCCTGGGGTCTATCTCCAAGGCCGGCCGCGAGAAGCTGGATAACCTGATCTGGGTGGTCAACTGCAACCTGCAGCGCCTGGACGGCCCGGTACGGGGCAATGGCAAGATTGTTCAGGAGCTGGAAGGTGTGTTCCGCGGTGCTGGCTGGAACGTTATCAAGGTGGTCTGGGGCCGCATGTGGGATCCGCTGTTCGAGAAAGACGAGGATGGCGTGATGCAACGGGCCATGGACGAGCTGTGCGATGGCGAACTTCAGAACCTGACGTTCAAAGGCCCGGCCTATACCCGCAAGGAATTCTTCGGCAAGCATCCGGAGCTGGCCAAGCTGGCGGAAAATCTGTCGGACGAGGATATCAGCAAACTGAACCGCGGCGGCCACGACCCTTACAAGGTCTACGCGGCTTATCACAAGGCTGTGAACCAGGCCAACGGCAAGCCCACCGTGATTCTGGCCCACACCATCAAGGGCTATGGTTTTGGTGCGGCGGGTGAAGCCCAGAACACGGCACACTCTTTGAAGAAGCTGGACATCGACACCCTGAAAGCATTCCGGGATCGTTTCGGTGTGCCGCTGAAAGACGAAGAACTGGAAGATGTACCTTATTACCGTCCGGCGCCGGACAGCCCGGAGCTGGTCTATATGAAGAAGCGCCGGCAGGAGCTAGGTGGTTTCTATCCCAAGCGCAACAAGGATTGCCAGCCGCTGCAGATCCCCGAACTGGATATCTTCAAGCAGGTGCTGGAAGGGTCTGACGGCCGTGAGATCTCCACTACCATGGCCTTTGTCCGCATTCTGAGTGCCTTGGTCAAAGACAAGCGCATCGGCAAGCGCGTGGTGCCTATCGTGCCGGACGAAGCCCGTACTTTCGGTATGGAAGGCATGTTCCGTCAGTTGGGTATCTACACGGCGGAAGGCCAGAAATACGTGCCCCAGGACCGTGACCAGATCATGTACTACCGGGAGGACAAGAAGGGCCAGATCCTGCAGGAAGGCATCAACGAAGACGGTGCCATGTCCACCTGGATGGCGGCGGCTACGTCTTACAGCACTAACAGCTTCCCGCTGATTCCGTTCTACGTGTTCTATTCCATGTTCGGCTTCCAGCGCGTGGGCGACCTGGCCTGGGCTTCCGGCGACATGCAGGCCCGAGGCTTCCTGATCGGCGGTACCGCCGGCCGGACGACCCTGAACGGCGAAGGCCTGCAGCACCAGGACGGCCACAGCCACATTCTGGCCAACACCATTCCCAACTGTAAGGCCTATGACCCGGCCTACGGCTACGAAATGGCCGTGGTGATCCGTCACGGTATGAAGGAGATGTTCGAAGACAACCAGAACGTCTACTACTACCTGACCATCGAAAACGAGAACTACGAACAGCCGGCGATGCCGAAAGACTCTGAAGACGGCATCATCAAGGGTATGTACAAGTTCGAGTCGGTGGAAACCAAGGGCCGCAAGAAGAGCCCGCGGGTTCAGCTGCTGGGCTCCGGCGCGATCATGAACGAAGTCCGTGCCGCGGCGCAGATGCTGAAGGACGACTGGGGTGTGGCCTCGGATGTCTGGAGTGTCACCAGCTTCAACGAACTGGCCCGTGATGGCCAGCATGTGGAGCGCTGGAACCACCTGCACCCGGATGACAAGCCGCGCAAGGCTTACGTCACCCAGTGCCTGGAGAAAGCCCAGGGGCCGGTGGTGTCGTCTACCGACTACATCAAACTGCACTCCGAGCAGTTGCGGGCATTCATCCCGAAAACCTACATGACCCTGGGCACCGACGGTTTCGGCCGCAGCGATACCCGTGAGAAGCTCCGTAATTTCTTCGAGGTGGATCGTTACTATGTGGCGGTGACTGCACTGGCCGCCCTGGCTAAAGATGGTGAGATCAAACAGGAGCAGGTTCTCGAAGCCATGCGCAAGTACGGAATCGATCGCAACAAACCGAACCCGGTGCTGAGCTAAGGAGACCGCCATGAGTGAACAGGAAATCAAGGTTCCCGATCTCGGCGGTGCTGATGAAGTCGAGATCATCGAAATCATCGTCAGTGAAGGGGATTCGGTTGAAGAAGAAGATCCGATTCTGACCGTTGAGTCTGACAAAGCCTCGGTAGAACTGCCGGCACCTGCGGCCGGCAAGATCACCAAAATCACAGTGAAAGTGGGTGACAAGGTGAAAGAGGGCGACGTGATCGGCATGCTGGCCGCCAGCGGTGATGCTGGGGGCTCGGACGACGACGGCAGCGACAAATCCGACGAGCCCGAGCCGAAAGCAGAAAGTAAAACCGAGGCCAAATCCGAAGACAGCAAACCGGCGCCCAGGAAAAAGTCCGGCGGCTCTCGCACCGAAGTGGTGAAAGTGCCTTCGCTGGATGGCTTTGAAGATGTGCCGGTGATTGAAATCAACGTGGCTGAAGGCGATACGGTTGGTGAGGAAGATCCGCTGGTAACAGTGGAGTCCGACAAGGCCACCATGGAAATTCCATCGCCCTACGCGGGCAAGATCGGCAAGATTCTGGTGAAGGAAGGCGACAAGCTCTCCGAAGGTTCAGACCTGCTGGAAATGACCATCGAAGACGATGGTGGTGAAGTGGAAGACTCTGCAGACTCCGGTGACAGCGCCCAGGCAGATAGCCAGGAAAGCCAACCGGAGCAAAAACAGGGCAAGCAGGAATCTGTGCCTCAGCCGCAGGGCTCTACCTACGAGCCGCCGTCACCTGGCACCAAGGTCCACGCCGGCCCGGCCGTGCGCAAACTGGCCCGGGAACTGGGTGCAGACCTCACTCGCGTGAAAGGTTCAGGCCCGAAAGGCCGGATCGTGAAAGACGATGTGCACGCCTACGTGAAGAGCCAGTTGCAGCAGGCCCAGCAGGGCAGTGGCGTAGCCACTGGCTCTGGCATTCCGGGAGTGAAGCTGCCGGACTTCAGCCAGTTCGGTGAGATCGAGCGTGAAGGTATGTCCCGCATGATGGCGGCCACCGCCACCAACATGCAGCGCAGCTGGCTGAACGTGCCTCACGTGACCCAGTTCGACGATGCCGATATCACCGAAATGGAAGACTTCCGCAAGGCCCAGAAAGCTGCCGGTGAAAAGCGTGGTGTGAAGATGACCCCGCTGCCGTTCCTGCTCAAGGCCTGCGCTGCCGCGCTGGCGGAACTGCCTCAGTTCAACGTGTCTCTGGACATGGAACGCAAAGAGGTGGTGCGCAAGAAGTACATCCACATCGGCATTGCGGTGGATACACCACACGGCCTGATGGTTCCGGTGATCCGGGATGTAGACCAGAAGGGCCTGTGGGAACTGGCGGCCGAAAGCGCCGAGTTGGCCCAGAAGGCGAGGGACAAGCAGCTGAAGCCGGCAGAAATGCAGGGTGCCTGCTTTACCATCACCAGCCTGGGCGGCATTGGCGGCACAGCGTTCACGCCGATCGTGAATACGCCGGAAGTGGCGATCCTGGGTGTGTCCAAAGCCTCCATGAAACCGGTGTGGGACGGTAAGGAGTTCCAGCCGCGGCTGATGCTGCCGCTGTCGCTGTCTTACGACCACCGTGCGGTGAACGGAGCGGATGCTGCCCGGTTTACCAACCTGCTGACGCAGCTGCTGGGGGACATTCGTACCCTGTTGTTGTAGTCCTGAGTCGAGGGCCGCTCCGTAGCTTCTTAGTGGCGGGGCGGCTTTCTCGTCTTTGCGTTGAGTCTGGCCAAACCTATATCAATTTGCTGCATAAGATTCGTTCCTGCCTTTGGCCTCCACCGGATGCCCTGGTCGGGCCGCCGTTTGTGGCTGGCGTATGGTATCTACTCTGGTGAAGCCTTACGCTGCCGGTGTGTTCTTGGTGAATACGCCCAACTATTCCGCATAATATCCAGCCGCCCTGGGGTGCTCAGTCGCAGCACCTGAAGCGCCATCTCGTCGTTTTTCTGTTTCCAGGTGTCGTTATCCATATCCCGCCAGTAACGGGGTGGGCGGTTTGTTCGCCGGTCGTGTTCGGCGGTAACCGGGTCGTTTGGGCGGTGTTCTTCCCAAAGGGGAATGTCCGGCAGGGGTCGGCTGGTGTCCATGAAGTTTTGGAACAGGTCCCACAGGGCGTAGCATTCCTCGGGGTTGGTTTTGCCGATCAGGGTGCCAATGGGAATCAGGATGTTGCGATACCGGTGAGCCAGGTACAGGGTGTGCACCACCCCGCCGCCGTGGATCAATTCGTTGGAGGTGTAGGCATCGAACTCGTAAAACGGGGCGGACTCTTCTTCTGGCTGCCCGGTTTTGCCCCAGGAGCCGTTTTTATCGTAGTGAAACACCGTCACCAGGCCAGAGCGGCGATTGAGTTCCCACAGCGGGCCCTTGTCGGGCTTGATGAGCTGCCGGGGGAAGAGTTTGAACAGGGAGGTGGGGATGAGATTGCAGGCGAAAAGGGGAACAAATACCCAGGAAAGCGCCCATAGGATCTCTATGAAATAGTCAACGTGATCCGTGCTGCTGGGTTTGTGGTAATAGGCGATTCCGACGGCAATGAGCATCGGAATTGAAACAATACCGATAAGTATAGGGTGACCAAACGCGCTAAAGAATAGAAGAATACGGGTTCTTAGTGCCGCCGTCGCATGGCGATAGCGCTCTTGGTCAATACGCTGGTGGAAATCAATGTTGGCGAAATTATTTGGTTCTCTCTCGAAACGTCTGAGCATCGCTGGAGAATAATCCGTCCGATAAGACTGAGGGGCCACATCCTCTGTGTGGCCCCAGGGCAGTTTCCGGTCGGCTTTTTGGTTAAACCAGGGCAGTGCCGGGTTGGCGCCCGGTGCCGGGCGCTTTTGTTGGGGGAGGTGTTCGGAATCGTAGGCCTTCGGGCCGTAGTATCCCGATGCAGGTTTATCCGTTGTCATCCCGTGGTTCCCAAAACGTTCACTCAGTGGCCTGCCGTGAGGCAACGGGCCGCTGTCGCCGAGGCCTTGGTGAGTGCGCCCAACTATTCCGCATGATATCCAGCCGTCCCGGGGTGTTCAGCCGCAGCACCTGAAGTGCCATCTCGTCGTTTTTCTGTTTCCAGGTGTCGTTATCCATATCCCGCCAGTAACGGGGTGGGCGGTTTGTTCGCCGGTCGTGTTCTGCGGTGACCGGGTCATTGGCGCGATGTTCTTCCCACAGGGGAATGTCCGGCAGTGGCCGGCTGGTGTCCATGAAGTTCTGGAACATGTCCCACAGGGCGTAGCATTCCTCGGGGTTGGTTTTGCCGATCAGTGTGCCGATGGGGATCAGAATGTTGCGGTACCGGTGGACCAGATACAGGGTGTGCACCACCCCGCCGCCGTGAATCAGTTCGTTGGAGGTGTAGGCGTCGAATTCGTAGAAAGGGGCGGTTTCTTCCTCCGGCTGGCCGGTTTTGCCCCAGGTGCCGTTTTTATCGTAGTGAAACACCGTTACCAGGCCAGTGCGGCGATTGAGTTCCCACAGCGGGCCCTTGTCCGGCTTGATGAGCTGCCGGGGGAAGAGTTTGAACAGGGCGGTGGGGATGAGGTTGCAGGCGATGAGGGGGCCAAATACCCATGCCGCGAAATAGGCCCAGTCCGCTAGATAATCAAGATGGCCAACACTTGCTGGCTTATCGTAATAATAAACTCCCAAAGTGAAGAGCATGGGTATGGCTACGAAACCAATGATTACTGGATTGCCAAAAGCATTGATGAACAACAGAATTCGAGTTCTCAAGGCAGCATTGGCGGCTCGGTAACATTCATGGTCAATGCGCTGATGGCTCTGCAGGTCTCCAAACGGGGTTGGGTTTTTCTCGAATTTCCGGATCATTTCGGGACGGTTTCGCCGTCGAATGATCTGTGGTGCGACATCCTCTGTGTGCCCCCAGGGCAGCTTCCGGTCGGTTTTTTGGTTAAACCAGGGCAAGGCCGGGTTGGCACCCGGTGCCGGACGCTTTTGCTGGGGAAGCTGTTCGGAATTGTAGGCTTTCGGGCCGTAGTATCCCGATGCAGGTTTATCCGTTGTCATCCCGTGGTTCCCAAAACGTTCACTCAGTGGCCTGCCGTGAGGCAACGGGCCGCTGTCGCCGAGGCCTTGGTGAGGACACCCAACTATTCCTCATGATATCCAGCCGCCCCGGGGTGTTCAGCCGCAGCACCTGAAGCGCCATCTCGTCGTTTTTCTGTTTCCAGGTGTCGTTGTCCATGTCCCGCCAGTAACGGGGCGGGCGATTGGTTCGTCGGTCGTGTTCGGCGGTAACCGGGTCATTGGCGCGATGCTCTTCCCACAGGGGAATGTCCGGCAGTGGCCGGCTGGTGTCCATGAAGTTCTGGAACATGTCCCACAGGGCGTAGCACTCCTCGGGGTTGGTTTTGCCGATCAGGGTGCCGATGGGGATCAGGATGTTTCGGTACCGGTGAGCCAGGTACAGGGTGTGCACCACCCCGCCGCCGTGGATCAATTCGTTGGAGGTGTAGGCATCGAACTCGTAAAACGGGGCGGAGTCTTCTTCTGGCTGACCGGTTTTGCCCCAAACTCCTTTTTTATCGTAGTGAAACACCGTTACCAGGCCAGTGCGACGATTGAGTTCCCACAACGGGCCCTTGTCCGGCTTGATGAGCTGCCGGGGGAAGAGTTTGAACAGGGCGGTGGGGATGAGATTGCAGGCGAAAAGGGGAACAAATACCCAGGAAAGCGCCCATAGAATCTGGATGAAATAGTCAACGTGATCCGTGCTGCTGGGTTTGTGGTAATAGGCAATTCCAACGGCAATGAGCATCGGAATTGAAACAATAGCGATGAGTATAGGGTGACCAAACGCGCTAAATAATAGAAGGATACGAGTTCTTAGTGCCGCCGTCGCATGGCGATAGCATTCATGGTCAATGCGCTGATGGCTCTGCAGGTCTCCAAACGGGGTCGGGTTTTTCTCGAACTTCCGGAGCATTTCGGGACGATTTCGCCGTCGAATGATCTGTGGCACGACATCTTCTGTGTGGCCCCAAGGTAATTTTCGATCGGCTTTTCGGTTAAACCAGGGCAGTGCCGGGTTGGCGCCCGGTGCCGGGCGCTTCTGCTGGGGGAGGTGCTCGGAGTTATAGGCTTCCGCGCCGTAATATCCCGATGCAGGTTTATCCGTTGTCATCCCGTGGCTCCCGAGTTGCTGAATTCGTTGACCCAGAAAAGCTGCTTTTTATCACTGAAGTCCGGCTCCGTATGTTCATTATCTTTGGTGTCAAAAATAGTTGAATCCTTGGGTGGCGGTGCCGGAAAAGCGAGTCCCCGGATGCCGGTTTCCAGGCGAACTTGGGCTTTTGGATGCCAGGAGTAGCTCACATTGTGAGTGCTGAGCGGTATGCGAAGAAACTTGGTCGTTTCCGTATGGGGAGAGGGTGTTCTGACGATGTATTCGTAACCATCCGGCGTGGCGCCCTCCCGGAGAATGTATCTGTGCATTTCGGTGTCTGGAACCGGCTGAGAGGCCAATGGAACCGAGTGGTTGCTATCCTGTTTAACTCGGTGGCTGAGTAGTTGAAGCTTGAACGTCATTTGTTGTTCCGTGAAGCCGGTCAAGCCCGGTAAATTGGTTTCCAGGCGGATGAGGTGTGTTGCCTGGGCAAGATCATGATTGTCCAACCCCTGGCGTTTCAGCGCTACGCGGGTAATTTCCGGAATCGGGGATAGGGTTACTCGCACCTGAGAGAGCAAGTACACCAGCCGGTACCAGGCTTCCAGGGCGTTGTTGTCGCCTTGGAGATGCGGTAAGCCGTTGTGTTCGCCGAAAGGTCCATTCTTCAGCCAGTTCTCTATGGGTTCGTCTTCATAGAGTGCGACAAGTACCGCACCCCCAAGGATCAGGCAGAGGCCGGCCCAACCCAGAGGACCCATGCCTAGTAGAGTGAGTTGGGCTGGAATCATCGCAGATAGCGTTGTTGCAACTCCCCCTAAGGTTACGATTCCATGCCCGAGCGCTGCCTGATCGCCGGTATTCATTGCATAAATGGTGTCAGACAGGCTGACGCCTGTGAGGGCCAGGCCTCCAATACCGCCGAGCAGCATTTTTACGGTCAACGCTTTTGCACCGAAAAATTGGGCGATAGCGGTGGCAGCTTGATGCTCGAACTCATAGCTGAGAGCAGCAGCAATGCTTCGCTTGAGAGCTTCATTAGCAAACCTCTCCGCCAATAAAATACTCGCGAAGGCCGCACCAAATAGAGATGTGCCTGACCCCGTTACCGCTCGGCTAAGCCCTCGTGTTCTTGTGGTTTCGTTAAACGTATCAAACGCATTCGCCACATTAACCGCCTCAATAGCCAACACGACCAACGGCAACGCCGGTGTATTCAGCACCCGGTGCAACCGGCTTCGCTCGGCAGCGTTTAGGTCCACCCGGTGTGCCTTCGCTTCGCTCTCCAGCTTGCGAATCTCCGCGTTGATATCCCGAATCCGGCCGCCGGTCTGTTTCAGTTCGTCGACCACCTGATTGTACCGGCTCTGGGCCGCCTGCAACTTCGCCCTGAGTTCTTCATGGTTGCCATTGGCTTCGGCCAGGGCCCGGCGTGCCAGGGTCAGCTGATTCTCGGCCCGGGTCAGTGCCTGGATAGCCTGGGTGGTGGGCTTGTCCCGGCTCAAAACCCAAACCAGGGCCTTGCCTGCGGCGGGTGTTTCCGGGTTATAGCGTGCGCCATCTGGCCCCAGGTCTTCCAGGCCGAGTACGTATTTGCCCTGGGCAATGGCGTCGCTCAGGGGCATTTGCCGTAAATCGGGCAGCATTTCCGGCATGGCGCGGCGTATACCTTCCATCGGGTTCGCCATGGCCGCAATGCGCTGAGCCATCAGGCGCTGCTGGATAGCCTGCCGGGTTTGGGCGTGTTGCTGTTCCAACCGCGCACTGGCGTCATCGAAGTCTTTGAGGGCTTTGGCGGCGGCCTGTTCTTTCCTGAATGCTTGGTCGCTGTTGCGCTTCATCCATTCCCGGCTGGCCGCGTCGTGTTCGGCTTTCAGGGCTGCGCGGCGCTGGGCCAGGCGGGTTTGTTCGTCAGTCAGGTTCTGGAGTTGTCGGTCGTTGTTCTCCAGCGCGGCCATGGCGGAACGGATGGACTGGTGCAGTTCACTGTGCGAGCTGTCTAATGCCTTCATGCCGGAGTTCATGCCCGCTAGCATCAGTGTGGTCAGTGCGCCGCTTTGAATGTCATCCGCTAGACGCAGTCCTTCCACCGTCAGTATTTCGCTCAAATCCTCCGGCAAATCCAGCTTTTCCAGGGCGGCGAGGGCGGCGCCCCGGAATACACCCGTGCCATCGTTGGGTTCGGGTGTTTCCGGGGGCTGGTAAGGTTCGGTTTGGCTGTCTGGTGTGGTTTGCGGCCACAACATGCGGGCGAGAGAGACTTCCTCTCGCGAGGCACTGGCGGCTGCCTGTTCGGTACAAAGTGATCTTACCCAGATTTTGCCGTCGCTGTCCGGGCTGGGCTGGCTGTGTTCCGGGTCCAGTGGGTCTTGCTTGCAGGCGGGTTCCAGGGTGTCGCTGATAAAATGCCCGGCGCAACGGAAAGCGCCGGCATAGTCGAAGCCTTCGGTGCTGAACAGGTCCGCCAGGGCTTGTTGATAGGGCTGGCGTTTCAGGCATTGCAGCAGTTCGGCCTGGGCCAGGGTCAGGTAGTGTTGGCCCAGGGTGCGCTCTTCGGTCATCAGTATCCGGCGAATCTTTTGCCGGCCACTGGAGGGCAGCGCCAGGCTGTATTTGGCCAGCGGGTTCTTCTGGCGCCCAATTCGCCCAGGCAGGATGAGCTGGTTCACCAGGAGGGCGTTTTCCAGTTGCGGATGCCTGCGGGCTTTCTCGGCACACAGTGCCAGCAGATGGCGCGCCGTGTTGATGCGTGCTTGCTGGTGCCGCATCTCGTAAAAATGATCTTCAATGCGCAGGCCGCAAACGCCCCGGTTTCTCAAATCCTCAAGGGCGTCTGTCTGGCAATCGCTGGTTCGCCACTCATCGTAGCTGAATGGCCGCTTCGCTGGGGTTTCGCTAGCGCGGTCCAGATCTTTTTGAATCGCAATGCCGAGCGCGGCCGGCTCGGGGTGTTCGAAGGGGGCCAGGGGCTCGGTGCGCTCACCGGCATTCCACTCTTCATAAAGGCTAGCCGCCATATCCAGTGCTTTGCCGGCGTAGGTTCCGGTGGTATCGGCCAGGTACTCCCAGGGCCGCTCAAACTGCCATTCTTTGGCGGGTGCCCTGGGCCTTTGTGCTTCAACTTTGTCTAATCGGAAGACGGTTCGTTTAGCGGCATCTGGCCAGCGGGCAAAGCCCATCTGGGGTTGGTCGGCGGGGTAAAGCTCCCGGAACTGGCTGCACCGGTAATGTCGAAGCCCGGAATCGCTCTGCAGGCAATTCAGCCGTGCCGCAGAGAGGGGAGATTCGCTGAAGGCGGCTTCAAGGGACTGATCCTGTCCGTCAAGGCGCACGGGTACCCACACATCGGCCAGCGGTTTGCCCACGGCGGGGCGGCGGTCTTCGGTAAATTGTCCGTCTTCCGTGCGATGGTCCGCGAGCCTTACGTCGCAGAATTGCGGCCGGTTGCCTTCCCAGGCGATTTGCAGCTCTCGCCAGAGCGTGCCGTTGCGGAAAAGATACAGAAACCCGGGGCGGGCGAGAGCCGGCCAGGTCAGGTGCTTGCCTTCGTGATTCATTCCCCGCACCCAGGCCATGGGCACGGTGGGCATCAGGATGTTGGCGGTGGTTTCGGAATGGATGCTTTCGGGCGCCGGAGCATCCGTGAGCGGAAGGTGAATCGGCGCGCCGGATTCTGCATCCACTTCCAGCACCGCCCGGCTGGCGGGCTGGTTGCGCCAGGGCCAGATGTGCAGGGCGGATTCCGCATTGCTGACCTCGCGCAGATAACTTTTCTGGATACCATCCGGCAGGCGCCGTTCAACCCCGGGGAACGGGGCTTCTGCCGTCTGAAAAACCACCGGGCGTTGCTCCTGGCTGTGCTTGCTGCCAAGCACAGCGACGATGAAATCACAGAAGGTGCAGGGAGGGCCGTCTGAAAGGCGGCTGTGGGCCAGATTGCTCATGGTGACATTCCTTATCAATGGCTGAGAGAAGCTTCTTGCTTCAATGCTTCGAAATTTTATATGGCCCGGATTGTGATGTCACATTGCTGTGCCTGTCAGTGCCGGAATGTGTGATGTTTAGCGGGCCTTCCGTAATGAACACACCGATCCTGCTATCTTTCGTGAAATGGGCGAGAACGGCCTGCTGGGTGCCACCCTGCCGGAGCAGTACGGCGGCAGTGGCCTCAATTATGTGAGCTATGGGCTGATCGCCCGGGAGATCGAGCGGGTAGATTCCGGCTACCGTTCAATGATGAGCGTGCAATCTTCCTTGGTGATGGTGCCCATCTACGAATTCGGCAACGAAGAAACCCGCCAGATATACCTGCCCAAACTGGCCTCTGGCGGATGTGGCCAGGCTCGCCCGGGACATGCTTGGTGGTAACGGCATCAGCGATGAATTCGGGGTGGCCCGCCAGCTGGTGAACCTGGAAGTGGTGAATACCTATGAAGGCACCTACGATGTCCATGCCCTGATTCTGGGGCGGGCACAGACCGGAATCCAGGCCTTCTTCTGAGGGCTGGGGAGAAACTTAAGCGGGCTGTCCTCCTGTGGGAGCAGCCCGTTTTTTTATGGCTGGAGTTCAGTCTGACCGAAACAACAGTCAGACTGAAAGCGCGTCAGTTGGCAAAGAACATCCAGTCGAAATAATCGTGCAGATCCTGCATGGCCCAGGCTTCTGCAGGTTGGGTCAGTTCGAACAACAGGTTTTGGTTTTTGGCGAGTTTCATGGCGTTACCTCACGTCGTTGCGATAGGAATGCGAGTTCGCTGTCGCCAGCGTATCAAGGCTTTTGCATTGGTCATGCCAAATCTTTTGACTGAAGGTAAGTCTATGAAAATGTTAAGTAAGGAATAATTGGCTTTGAAGCTGGAAGGTGAGAGCTGAGCAGGAATGGTGCCGGCGCACCATCCTGGAACGAAAAACCCCAGCCGGAGCCGGGGTAATTCTGAGTTAACTTCTGATAGGAAGGATCAGAAGTTGTACTGTGCTGCGAACATCAGGCGGTTAGCGTCTTCGCTGTCACCACCTTTGGTTTCGGTTTTCCAGTACTGGTATTCAACGCCCATCATCACGCTCTTGACCGGCGTCCACATGTAGTTGGCAATGATGTTGGAGCGGGTTTCTTCGTCTCCATCATTTTCAACATCCAGTTCCACCATACCGTAGGTCAGGTTGACGCTGCGGCCGTTGCCCAGGGACAAGCTGGTGCCGATTGAAGCGCCGTAGCCTGAGATGGTTTCGAGGTCTTCACCGTCGAGGTAGGCATCAGCTGAACCGGACTGGTACAGATAGGCATTGGCGCCGTCTGTGTAGTTCAGGGCGCCTTGGATAGACACCATGTCTGAAGCCTTGAATTTGGCAGCGCCAAACATGCCGTAACCCATGGCGGAGTCGTCTGCATCCGCGGTTTCATCCTCATAGGCGTTTTGCTTGACCAGGCCTGCTACAGCAAATGACAGAGCGTCCGCGGAGCCCTCATAGCGGGCAGTGACAGCGGGCATGCTGTCTTTTTCTTCCGTAGTGTCATCGATAGATCCTTTTGGATCCTCCAGGGCAACGGACAGTCCGCCCGTGGTGTAGCGAAGCTGAGCTGTGCGAAGCTGGTAGCCTGCCCAGCCGGCGCTGCCGTTGAAGTCCAGGGTCGGCGTATTGCCGGTGAAGCTGTTGTAGTTTGACCAGGTTTGACCGGCGAGGATGCCGTTATACTCACCGAAAGCGTGGCGCAGGCGGAAATTGCCTCCGCTGGCGAAGTCACCTTCAACGGTAATCCTGAAGTCTTGCGGCAGAGTTGCCTTCACGCCAATACGGCTTTGTGTGGCAGAAGCGTCAAAATGACCTTCATTGTCAGAGCCGTCAACCATTGAGAAATCACCAGCCAGAGTACTGTTGTCACCGGTGATCTTTTCGTTGATATCGTAAGTGGCAGTCAGTCGCGCGTAGCCGTCGCACGAATTGCCATTCTTAATTTGTTGCTTTGCATTGTTGTTGTCTCCACACGTTTATTGTTGTTGGACCCACAGACAAAGTAGTTACGAATCTATGACAATTCAAACAGAATCGGTGATTATTTAGACGAATGTCTATAGGCCTTCGATTCAGTCATGGTGGCATCCGGAGGAGTACTTTGGTCGTAATGGGCAAGATGACTTTCAAACACGAGATGCTATCTGAACCTACGTTTGCCTTCGTCGATATTGAAACCACCGGCGGCAATGCCCAGCGGGATCGGATTACCGAAATTGGTATCCGCTTCTGGCGTAACGGGGCCGTTGTGGGGGAGTGGCAAACGCTCCTGAACCCGGAAGCCCGGATCTCCGGGTTCATCGAACGACTGACGGGTATCTCCAATGCCATGGTGGCGAGTGCCCCTCGTTTTGAGACCGTTGCCGACGAGCTGGAGCGGCACCTGGACGGGTGCATTTTTGTCGCCCATAACGCACGCTTTGATTACGGTTTTATCAAAAGTGAATTCCGCAGGTTGGGGCGTCTGTTCAGTGCCCGGGTGCTTTGCACCGTTCGACTTTCCCGGGCGCTCTATCCGGAGGCCGAACGCCACAACATGGATGCGTTGATCGCCCGGCACGGATTACCAGCCGTTGAGCGCCACCGGGCCATGGGTGATGTCACTGCCATGCTGGCGTTCTTTGAACACACCTTGCTTGAGCAGGGCGAAGACACCGTTGGTGCCACCATCAACCGCCTGCTCCAGCGCCCCAGCACACCCTCCAACGTACCCGCGGAAATGCTCGCTGATTTGCCGGCGGGGCCCGGTGTGTACCGGTTTTATGGAGATAACGATGTGCTGCTGTACGTGGGCAAAAGCACCAATATTAGACAGCGGGTGGCCTCGCATTTTTCCGGCGATCATAAGAGCAGCCGTGGAATCCGGCTGTCCGAAAGCCTGCGCCGGGTGGAGTACACTGAAACCGCCGGTGAGCTCGGCGCTCTGTTGCTGGAGCTCAAACAGATTAAGAGCCTGAGCCCGCTCTACAACCGTCGCTCACGGGCAGCCAAAAGCCTGGTCAGCATCGACCTCCACCCGGACAACGCCGGCTACCTGAATGCCGGGTTGGCCAGAACCATCACGCCAGACCGTTTGGGAGATTACTTCGGCCTGTTTCGCAGCAAGCGGGACGCGCTAAGTGCGTTGCGGGGCATCGCCAGCAAAAACGACCTGTGCGGCAAACTCCTGGGACTGGAGCCGGCGGGCCCGGGGCCATGCTTTCAACGCTCCCTGGGGCGGTGCAAAGGTGCCTGTGAAGGCGCGGAAGACGTCACCCGATTCAACCTGCGCATGCAGATTGCCTTTCATAACCTGCGCCTGAAAACCTGGCCCTGGCCCGGCCCTGTCGCCCTGGCCGAAGAAAACCCGGATAACGGGCGCACGGACTGGCTCATCATCTGGAACTGGATCCACATAGACACGCTGCACAGCGATCAGCGCACCGTGGCCGATCTGCACGACTATCAGCCCGGGGAAGACCCGGTCACCTTCGATCTGGATTCCTACAAGCTGCTCATCAAAGCGCTCCTGGGGAAGGAACGAAACCACCATCGCATCATCGAGTTACATGCTATAACACAACCGGCTGTTCTTATGCCCTGAGTGGCGTATTATGGGGAGGAATCCATCCACTCAGAGAGAGATCCATGAACAGAGAACCTGTCTCCCGCGAACTTTTTGATGAAGTCATGGTGCCCAACTACGCCCCCGGAACCATCATCCCGGTGCGAGGCGAAGGCTCCCGCGTGTGGGATCAGGAAGGCCGAGAGTTTGTGGATCTGCAGGGCGGCATTGCCGTCACCAGCCTGGGTCATGCCCACCCGGGGCTATTGGGAGCGTTGCAGGAACAGTCAGAAAAAATCTGGCACCTGTCGAACGTCATGACCAACGAGCCCGCTCTGCGGCTGGCCAAAACCCTGTGCGATCTCACCTTCGCTGAACGGGTGTTCTTTGCCAACTCCGGTGCCGAAGCCAACGAAGCCGCCTTCAAGCTGGCCCGTCGTTATGCGTGGGAACACTATGGCCCGGAGAAGCATGAAATCATCTCCTTCAAAAACGCCTTCCACGGGCGCACCCTGTTCACCGTCAGTGTGGGCGGTCAGCACAAGTACCTCGAAGGCTTCGAACCGGCCCCGGGCGGCATCCATCACGCAGATTTCAACGACCTGGACTCGGTAAAGGCGCTGATCTCCAAGGATAAAACCTGTGCCGTGGTGGTTGAGCCCATCCAGGGCGAAAGCGGCGTACTGCCGGCGGATCCCGAATTCCTCAAGGGCCTGCGCCAGCTGTGCGACGAACACAACGCCCTGCTGGTGTTCGACGAAGTCCAAAGCGGCGTAGGCCGCACCGGCCACCTGTACGCCTACGAAATGTACGACGTAACGCCGGACATCCTCTCCAGCGCCAAAGGCCTGGGCGGCGGCTTCCCCGTTGCCGCCATGCTGACCACCGCCAAAGTCGCGGCCAGCCTGGGCGTAGGCACCCACGGCAGCACCTACGGCGGCAACGCGCTAGCCTGCGCCGTGGCCCAGAAAGTCATCGACACCGTCAGCCAGCCGGAAATCCTCAAGGGCGTCAAAGCCCGCTCCGAAAAACTGCGCAAAGGCATGATGGACATCGGCGAGCGCTACGGCGTGTTCTCCGAAGTTCGCGGTGCTGGTCTACTCTTGGGTTGTGTGCTGACCGAACAGTGGCAGGGCAAGGCCAAAGACTTCCTGAACGCCGGCCTGGATGAGGGCGTGATGGTGCTGGTGGCCGGAGCCAATGTGGTGCGGCTGGCGCCTTCGCTCATCATTCCGGAAACGGATATTGAAGAAGCGCTGGAAAGGTTTGAAGCTGCAGTGAAGAAGATCACGGCTAAGTAAAATTTAGCCCCTGGGGCTGGGTTCCCCTTCCGGAAATTTCGGAGGCCATGGATGGCCGGAGAGAAGCGCACAGGGGTTCGGCCGAGCGCTTATGAAGCAAAGCTTCATGCGACAGCCGAACGACCACAATCTGCGATTGTGGGCCGGACCCCGGAGGGGAGCTTGTAGCGGTTTCCGGAAGGGGAGCCCAGTTCCAGGGGCGGGCGAGCCTGCTCCAAAAATCCTGATGGTTCGATAGAGGAGCGCACCATGTGGCGAGTCAGACCAGCCAAACTGGATGACCTGCAACAAATCCTGGACATAGCCGGCGCCCAAACCGCCAGGCTATCGTCCACCCTGCCCAAAACCGAAGAAACCCTGGCCCGGAAAATCCAACACTCCCGGGCCTCCCTGGCCGACAACGCCCCCGAAGGCACCCCGCGCCGCTTCCTGTTCGTACTCGAAAACACCGACACCGGCGAAATCGCTGGCACCGCAGGCATCGACAGCCGCGCCGGCAATGGCCAGCCATTTTACAATTACCGGCGCGACTACCTCATCCACGCCTCCCACGAACTCAACGTCTCGCGCCGTGTCGAAGTCCTGTACCCGAGCCACGCCCTCACAGACCTGACCCTGCTGTGCTCCTTCACCCTGAAAGAACAACACCGCAACACCCCGGTATTCGAGCTGCTATCCCGGGCCCGAATGATGTTCATTGCCAGCCACCGGGAATGGTTCACCAACCGAACGGTGGTTGAAATCCAGGGCATACAGCACGAAAACGGCAGCGTGCCCTTCTGGGACAGCCTGGGGCGACATTTCTTCAACATGGATTTTGAAACCGCCGATCAATATTCCGGCCAGCTCAGCAAAACCTTTATTGCCGAACTCATGCCGCCGAACCCGGTGTACGTCACCCTGCTCAGTACCGAGGCTCAGGAAGCCCTCGGCCAACCACACCCGCTGACCGAACCCAACTATCAGCTACTCCAGCGCGAAGGTTTTCAGCCCGGATGCTACGTCGATATCTTTGACGGCGGACCGGTGATGGAAGTGCGCACCGACAGCCTGAAAACCCTGGTGACCAGTCAGCCCAAAACACTGCACGGCAGCCACCAGGACGATGGCGAAACCTGCCTGATCAGCGCCGGCGAAGGTGAGCACTTCCGCTGCCTGTTGACCCCGGTGGCAGAAACGTTGGCGGATGATGTGAAAGTGCCGGTGACCACCTGGCATGGCCTGGAAAGCAGCGCTGGCGACCCGGTAAGGATTTCACCGTTATGAGCATGCAAATACAGGGGAGGGCGTAACATGCTGGTGATCCGCCCGCTTCAGTCTGACGATCTGGAAGACCTCTATGCCATGGCCCAGAAGGCCGGCAAAGGCCTGACCACACTGCCCGCCGACCGGGAACTGCTTCAGCGCAAGATTGACCGCGCCCGTGAATCCTTCAATCAACGCTGCGCGCCGGAAGCGGCCCTGTACCTGTTTGCGCTGGAAGATATCCGGGCCAGAAAAACCGTTGGCATCAGTGGCATCGAGGCCCGAGTTGGACTGGAAGAAGTGTTCTACAATTACCGGCTGAGTGTCACGGTCAATGCATCGAAAGAGCTGGGTGTGCATGTGCGCACGCCCACGCTGAACCTGTCCAACGACATGACCGACACCACCGAAATCTGCTCACTGCTGCTTTCCGACGAGTATCAGGGCGGTGGTAATGGCCTGTTATTGTCTCGCTGTCGTTTTATGTTCCTGGACGATTTTCGCAAACGTTTTTCCGACAAAGTTTTCGCGGAAATGCGTGGGGTCTCGGACAAAGACGGCAAAAGCCCCCTGTGGGACGCCCTGGGCAGCAAGTTCTTTGACATGGAGTTCAGCCAGGCCGACATGCTCTCCGGGCTCGGCAATAAATCGTTCATTGCTGAACTGATGCCGAAATACCCCATCTACCTGCCGATGTTGCCAGACGCTGCGCGGGCGGTCGTTGGCATGGTGCACGATAACACCCGGCCAGCGTTGAAAATGCTGCAGGCCGAGGGTTTTAACTTCAACGGTATGGTGGATATCTTCGATGGCGGGCCTGTGGTTGAGGCCTTTGTCCATAACATTCGTACGGTCCGGGAAGCGGTCAACCGGCACGCCATGGTGGTCAATCACAGCATGGATCTGGATGTGCCGCCAGAGCAACGGGTGATGATCTCGAACCGGTCGTTCCGGGACTTTCGGGTAACCACCATACCTATGAACTGCATCGGGCCTGACACTGTCAAAATTCCTAGAGTGCTGGCGGAGGCTCTTTTAGTGGAGTCGGGTGATCCGGTGCGTATTGCCCCCTTGAAGGAGGGGGCTTTGTCGCCGATCCGGCCAAACAATTCCGAACCGGGAGGTGGTAAATAATGGCAAACCTGACAGGCAATGTGTACATCGACGGGCTCTGGCTGCAAGGCCACGGAGCGCCCTTTGAATCGGTGCAGCCGGTAACAGGTGAAACGGTCTGGGATGGCAATGCTGCCAGTCTCGAAGATGTGGACGCAGCGGTTCGGGAAGCTCGAAAGGCGTTTTTGGCCTGGCGCCGGAAAAGTCTCGCAGAACGCCAGGCGGTGATTGAGGTCTTCGGGGAACTGCTTGAGGCCAACAAGGAAGAAATAGCCCATCAGATCGGCCTGGAAACAGGAAAGCCTCTCTGGGAGTCCCGCACCGAAGTGGCGGCCATGATGGGCAAAATTCCGATCTCCGTGAAAGCCTACAACGAGCGTACGGGGCACACTGAATCTGACGTGGCTGGCGGACATGCGGTGTTGCGCCACCGCCCCCATGGCGTGGTCGCCGTGTTTGGCCCCTATAACTTCCCGGGCCATCTGCCCAACGGGCACATTGTGCCGGCCTTGCTGGCCGGCAATACCGTGGTGTTCAAACCCAGTGAACTGACCCCGGGGGTGGCGGAACTCACCGTCAGGCTCTGGGCTAAAGCCGGTCTGCCGGATGGGGTGATCAATCTGGTTCAGGGCGGTTCCGATACCGGCAAGTGCCTGGCCCGCCACTCGCTGATTGACGGTTTGTTCTTTACCGGCAGTTCCACCGTCGGGCACCTGCTGCACGAACAGTTCGGCGGCCAGCCGGAAAAAATCCTGGCGCTGGAGATGGGCGGTAATAACCCTCTGATTGTTCAAAATGTGTCAGATCTGGATGGCGCCGTGCACCACGCACTGCAGTCCGCGTTCCTTTCGGCCGGACAGCGCTGTACCTGTGCTCGCCGGCTACTGGTGCCCAAAGGCAAGAAAGGCGATGAATTTCTGGCACGGCTGGTGGAAGTGGCGGCCCGCATCACCGTGGCGGAATTCGATGCTGACCCGCAGCCGTTTATGGGCTCGGTGATTTCTGCCGATGCGGCAGACCAGCTACTCAAGGCTCAGGCTGCGATGCTGGAGAAGGGTGCGACCTCGCTGCTGGAAATGAAACAGCTCAAGCCCGATACAGGTCTGTTGTCGCCGGGAATTGTGGATGCGACCGGGATAGAGCTGGAAGACCAGGAGTTTTTCGGCCCGCTGCTGACGGTGTATCGCTACAAAGGCTTCGATGAGGCTCTGGAGCTTGCCAACAACACTCGCTACGGGCTGTCTGCCGGCATCCTCAGCGATGACCGCAAACTCTACAACCGCCTGGTGGAGGAAGTGCGTGCCGGTATTGTTAACTGGAATAGGCCCCTCACTGGTGCCAGCAGTGCCGCACCGTTCGGCGGTGTCGGTGCCAGCGGTAACCATCGCCCGAGCGCCTACTATGCGGCCGACTACTGTTCCTGGCCGATGGCCTCTCTGGAAGCCGGCAAGAGCGAGCTACCGGACAGCCTGGCCCCGGGCCTGAATTTTGACTGACAGGAACAGCTGCCATGGTTAAGCATGCGGTAGAAGCAAACTTTGACGGCCTGGTGGGCCCGACCCATAACTACGCCGGGCTGTCCTGGGGCAATGTGGCCTCAAAATCCAACGTCAATGTGGTGGCCAACCCCAGGGAGGCGGCACTCCAGGGACTGGCGAAAATGAAGCGGCTGGCGGACCGGGGCTATGTGCAGGGCATTCTGCCGCCCCACGAGCGCCCGCACATTCCCACTCTTCGTGCACTGGGCTTTGAGGGCAATGAACGCCAGATTCTGGAAGCCGTAGCCAAAGCCGATCCTGCGATTCTGGCGGCGGTGTCGTCGGCGTCCTGTATGTGGACAGCGAACGCGGCCACCGTTTCCCCCAGTGCTGACACCGCGGATCACCGGGTGCACTTCACCCCGGCCAATCTCAGTGCCAAGTTCCACCGCTCCATTGAGCACCAGGTAACGGGTCGTTCATTGAAGGCGATCTTTGGTGACGAAAGCTACTTTGCACATCATCCGGCGCTGCCGTCAGTCAGTCATTTTGGTGATGAGGGCGCGGCCAACCACACCCGCCTGTGCAGTCGGTACGGGGAGCCGGGCGTTGAGCTGTTTGTGTATGGTCAGGTCGCGTTCAATGAATCCGCTCCGGCGCCAAGCAAGTACCCGGCGCGCCAGACCCTGGAAGCGTCACGCGCCATTGTCCGCCTGCATGGCCTGACCGATCGCCATGCCGTGTTTGCCCAGCAGAATCCGGCGGCTATCGATGCCGGCGTGTTTCACAACGATGTGATTGCGGTCGGTAATGGCAATTGCCTGTTCTATCACGAGCAGGCTTTTCTTGATGAAGCCCGGGTACTGGCAGACATTCAGGAGCGCCTGACCGGTGCCGAGCTGGAAGCCGTGCGTGTTTCATCAGCGCAGGTGCCCATCGAAGATGCGGTGGCTTCCTATCTGTTCAACAGCCAGCTTCTGAATACCGCAGACGGCATGCTGCTGGCGGTACCCGGTGAGTGCCGGGAAGTGGCCTCGGTCAGCCGCTATCTGGATGAACTGGTGAAAGCCGATACGCCCATCACCGCAGTAGAAGTGTTTGATGTAAAACAATCCATGCGCAATGGTGGCGGGCCTGCGTGTCTGCGCTTACGGGTGGTGCTCAACGACGACGAGCTGCACGCTATCAACCGGGGTGTGATCCTGACCGATGCGCTCTATGAGCGACTGACCTCCTGGGTTGAAGCCCACTACCGCGACCAGCTCAGCCAGCAGGATCTGGCCGACCCGATGTTGCTGGAGGAAGTGCGAAAAGCGCTGGATGAGCTGACCGGTATTCTTGGTCTCGGCAGCATCTACGATTTTCAGCTGTAGGGCTTACCGGTTCAGTGTACCGGCTGGCTGGAGATAGAGCGGGTCAGCATATCCATGGTGTGGCGAATCAGTGCTTCGGAAGGAAACTCCTGAGCCTGGGTTGACTCTGCCTGGCACAGCATGATCACTCCATGGAGGGCACCGCGCAGGTAAAGTGCGGTTTGCGCCGGCGACTGTATGCGGTCGCGGCTGATGGTGCCGTCTTCAAGGCCGAGATGAATCGCCGCTTCCATCAGCACCATCAGTTCGTTCTTTGAACACAGCATCTCCCTGGCCTGGTCTTCTTCCGCATCAGCGATGGCGGTGGAAGCCTTGGTCAGGGCAGTGAAGTAGTCCGGAGCTTCCACAAAGAAACGATAGTAAGCCTCACCCATGGCCCGGATTTTCCCGAGCCCGGTATCGGTTGCCTGCATGGCACGCTCAAACCGGGTCACCAGATCCTGCCCCGCCCGTAGCATGATGCCTCGCTGGATGGCGGCCTTATCCTTGAAATAAACATAGAGCAGCGCCCGGCTCAGGCTGGCCGTGCGCGCAATGTCGTCCATGGAGGTGCGGTCGTAGCCCTTTTCTGAGAACACCCGTTCGGCGGCGTCCAGAATGGCGTCGTACCTGGCCTGTTTTTCCCGTTCCCGTCGTGACTTCAGCGGTTCATTCATTGTGATCCTGAGCTTTCCGGCTTTGGCTGCATGATAACTGAAAACCGATGAAAGCCGATTATTGACAATTTGTCAAAGAGTGACATGATGTCCGAAACAATGGGCAACCTCCGATGGACCGGAGGTCACAATCAACCTGTTCAGGGAAAGGGGCTGGAACACTATGTCTCTCACACTACGTCACTCTCCGTTTGTTCTGGCCAGTGCGCTGCTGGCCGTGCTGTCTGTCTCCGGCTGCCGCGGTGGCGGCACCGAATCCGGCGAAAACGCTGAAAATACGCCGGTCGCCGTGCGGGTATCCGCTGTCACCGGTGGCCAGATGGAAGAAATTCCTATGCGGTTTTCCGGCATTGTCCGTGCGGCCCAGCGGGCAACCCTGACATTTCAGGTCAGCGGGACGCTGAAGGAACGCCCGGTTGAGCTGGGGCAGACGGTAAAGCCCGGTGATGTGCTGGCGCGTCTGTACAATCCGGCGCTGGAACCGGCGCGGGATTCCGCAGCTGCCCGCCTGGATGAGCTGAGAACCCAGTTTGAACAGGCCCAGCGGGAGTGGGAACGCTCCAGCCGGTTGCATCAGCGAGGCGTGGTCTCGGAGCAGACGCTGGAACAGATTGCCGCCCGCCGGGATTCGCTGAGGGCAAGCATGGCGACGGCCGAAGCCTCACTGGCCGAAGCCACAAGGCTGCTTGAGGAAAGCGTTTTGAAGGCGCCCTTTGCCGGGCAGGTGGAAGCATTGCTGGTGGAGCGGGATGAGTTCGTGGGGGCGGGGCAGCCGGTCATGCGCTTGTCCTCGCCGCTGGGGCGGGAAGTGGAAGTGCGGGTGCCTGCGCACTTGCTCGGCCATGTCCGGATTGGTCAGGAGTTGCCGGTTTGGCTGGTGCAGGACCGCAATCGTGAACCTGCCACTGGCACAGTCGTGGAGATTGCACAGGGTAGTTCCATCCGTGGCGAACTGCATCCGGTACTGGTCAGCCTGCCGCCAAATTCCCTGTCCTCCGGTGAGCCGGTAGAAGTGGGCATTGCCCCGGTGCGGGAATCGGCCATTACCGTGCCCCTGCTGGCGGTCGTTCGCGACAGTACCGGCACCAGTGTGTTCCGGGTGCAGGATATGATAGCTCAGCGGGTTCCGGTAGAGGTTGACCGGGTCATCGGTGAGCGCGTGATGGTGCACCCCGGCGCATTGAGCCCGGGAGATCAGGTGGTGTATGCCGGTATGACCCGGCTGGTGGATGGTGACACCGTGGAGGTGCGCTGATGACCCGCCGACTGCTTAATTATCAACGCTTGCTGGGCATGGTGGTGACCATGCTCTGTCTGCTCGGCATTGCCGCCTACAGCACCATGCCCCGTCAGGAAGATCCGAGTTTTCCATACCGGGCCGGAATGATCACAGTGAGTTATCCCGGTGCCAGTGCCGAGGCGGTTGAGCGCCTGGTGCTTCAGCCGCTGACCGATGAGTTACGCCAGGTCGAAGAGCTGGACTGGAGCCAGGGCACTGCCAGAACCGGCGTGGCACTGGCCCGGCTGAAACTCCGGGACCGCATCTACGACACCGATTCGGCCTGGGATCGGGTTCGGCAGGCCATGGAGCGGGCGCGTCAGGATTTCCCTGATGATGTGGGCCTGATGGAGCTGGACGATCGGCTGATCGACATCCCGGCCGTGGTGCTGGCTGTGGGTGGTTCACCCTCCGTGACAGAGCTTTCGGAGGTGGCCGAACGCCTGAAACAGAACCTTCTGGATATCCCTGGCATCTCCCGCATTGAACTTGAAGGGGATGCCGACGAACAGATTACCCTGGCACTTGACGACGCCGCGCTGTATCGGCTGGGAGTTCCGCCCAAGCGGATACTCGACACCCTGGCCCGGCGCAACCAGACCATCCCCGGTGGCTTCGTGGTGGTGGAAGGCAAACGCCTGTCAGTGTTGCCGAACACTGAGTTCACAGATATAGACGCGATTCGCGCCACACCCATCGAGCTGCCAGACGGCTCTCAGGTGCCCCTGGCCGCGGCCGCAGAGGTATGGCGGGGGCCGGCCGAACCCCGGCAGCCAGAGACCTGGTTCGACGGCGAGCGGGTGGTGTTGCTGTCGATCATCATGGAGGAAGGTTCCACCGACGCCATTCGCTTTGGCGAGCGGATCCGGGAACGGCTGGAACAGGTCCGTCCAGACTTCGAGCCCTACCAGCTCCGCGAGATGTTTTTTCAGCCCGACAAGGTGTCTGACCGGCTGGATGACCTGGCCTGGAGCCTGGTGCTGTCGGTACTGATCATCGTGGCGGTGGTGTTTACCGGCATGGGTATCCGCATGGGCCTGCTGGTGGCGTCCATCCTGCCCATGGTGGCCCTGATCAGCGTGGGGCTCTATGACCTCGGGGGTGGGGTGTTACATCAGATTGCCGTTATCGGGATGGTCATTTCCCTGGGTATCTTGATCGACAACGCCATCGTTATCGTGGAAAACATACAGGGCCATTTGGATGAGGGCATGCGCCGGCTGGATGCCCTGCGCAAGGCGGTCGGTGAGCTGGCCGGGCCCTTGGGTGCGTCTACCGGTACAACGCTCGCCGCCTTTGCACCGCTGTTAATGGCCAAGGGTGGCGCCGCGGATTTCACCCGAGGCGTGCCGGTGATGATCATGCTCACCCTTTCTGTGAGCTATCTGCTGGCAATTTCTGCCGTGCCCCTGCTGGCGGCGCGTTTTCTGAAGCCCCGGAAAAATATTCACAAAGACCGGCTTATCGGCCTGGCCAGCTACCTCGGTGGCCTGGTGTATCGGCACCCGGGCCGGTTGATTACCGCCGGCGCCCTGCTGGTGGTGATCAGCCTTGGCATGACCCCGTTCATGGCCCAGCAATTTTTTCCCAACGCAGACCGCCCTCGTGTCATCGTCGAGATGTACATGCCCGAAGGCACCGATCAGGCCCGAACCTCTGAAGTGGCTGCCGTTCTTGAACAGGCCATTCGGACCCGGCCCGAGGCACTGGAAGTGCACCGCTTTGTCGGCTTTACCGGGCCGTCGTTCTATTACAATCTGCAGCGCTCGCCACAGGCGCCTAACCGGGCAAGGCTGGTGGTTCGCACGCCGACGCTGGCCGATACCACCGACCTGGTGAAATGGATCCGCCACGAGGCTGCCCGGTCGCTACCGGAGCTGGATATTACCGCCGGGATTCTGGGGCAGGGACCACCGCGGCCTGCGCCGGTAGAAGTCCGTATCTTCCATCCGGACGACAACGCCCGCGCCCGAGCCACCGAGCAGGTCTATTCCATTCTCAGGGGTGTTGAGGGCACGGTGGATGTTCGCCATGATCTCGACATTGGTGTGCCCAGCATCGCCATCAATGTGGATGACGCCACCGCCGCCCGCTATGGCCTCACCCGAGCCGATGTTGCCCAGAGCCTGTATGGCCAGAGCTACGGTGCTGTGGCTGAGCGTTACCGACAGGAGGACGACCCGATACCCATCGTGCTGCGCTCCCGCGAAGGCACGTCGTTGTCACTGTCGCGCCTGCTATCTGTGAATACCTACAACGACCAGGGCGATGCCATTCCGCTATCGGCCGTGGCCACGGTGGAAACCACCTGGGAACCGGCGGCGGTTTACCTGCGCAACGGGGTACGGGTGAATACGGTCAGTGCCAATCTGGAGGAAGACTACAGCTTCAGCCAGGCGCTGGATGGCCTGTATGCGGGCCTGGAACAGAATCCATTGCCGGCGGGCACGCGACTGGACATGGGAGGCGATGCCGAAGGTTCTGACCGTGCCAACTCCGCACTGCTGACCGCGGCACCTATCGGCATGCTGCTGTTGCTGTTCTTCCTGCTGTTGCAGTTCAACTCCTTCCGGCGGGTGGGCATTATCCTGCTGACCGTACCGCTGGCAACCGTTGGCATCTTTCCCGGGCTGGTTCTGTCCGGCTCGCCCTTCGGTTTTCAGTCGCTGCTGGGAGTTATTGCCCTGGTCGGTATTGTGGTGAACAACGCCATCGTCCTGCTGGACGTGATGGATCGGGAACTGGAACGGGGCCGGGCCATCGCCGATGCCGTGCGCACCGCTGTGGAACGCCGTACCCGGCCCATCCTGCTGACCACCGCAACCACCGTGGCCGGCCTGCTGCCGCTGGCGTTCTCAAGTTCCACCCTGTGGCCACCCATGGCCTGGGCCATCATCAGCGGTCTGCTGGCTTCGACGGTCCTGACCCTGCTGGTGATACCGTCAGTCTGCACCAAACTGATCAAACTGCCGGTGGGCGAACCCGAAAACTCGCCGGCCTGAACCTGGTGTCATGTACAGGGCGGCTCAGACAGAGCCGGCCCTGTACACTTCCTTGGCTCGGATCATCAAACCCACCCGCTGGCCCACAGGCACCGCCCGGTTCGGAAACACCACCGCCTCCGGCGCGGTTCCGACCCGGTAGTCGTCCTGATCATCCTCCCAGATCACCGTGCCAGGCTGATACTCCGTGAAGTTCGCCACATCGTCCGGAACATGAAACCGGAAAGACGGCCCGGTATTGAGCACCTCATGCACCACCTCAAACACCGTCAGATGATCAAACGGTGGCCGCACTGCCGGTGCTGCCTCGCCCCGGAAGCGCCGGCGCAAGGCCCGCTCAATGCCTTGGAACCGTCGCAGATCATTCCGGCCAAACGGCTCCACCTTGCCCAGTTCAATGGTAAAACTCTCCGCCTTCAGCGTGCTGGCAGTGAACGATGAAAACACTGTCGATTCCTTATGCTGCAGCAACAGGGTCTCCACCTCGGCCTCCAGCAGGAACGCACACTGGCCGGCCGGAACCGACCGCCCTTCCACGTACGGGTACAGCGCAAAGCGCTCCCGTTTCGACGGGCGAATAGCGGTATGCAGATCATAATGGCTTAACGCCAGGCCCTGATGCGCCATCGCAAATTGCCGACACATTTCCTCCAGAAACCGAGCCCGCCGGCCCTCCGCAAGCCTGGAATATTCCGGTTTGCCATGGGCACCATTGAACAACCGGTTCATGTTCACTTCCAGAAACCGCTCACCCGCCACCATGGCAGGAGGGTTGCCCAGGATCAGCAGCAGCGGGCACGCCAGCGACCAATCCCCGGAAAACAACTCCGACACCAGCGTGTTGAGCACTTCAATCGGCGCCGTTTCATTGCCATGCACACCGGCAGAAATGATCAGCGCTTCCTGATTCGGGTTAGCCCTGTCAGCCGGTGGCGTCAGCCACAGAACCCCGTTGGCCTTGCGGGAAACCTGGGTGCCATCGGGCAGGGAGGTTTTGGTTTCGGGCAGATCAGCGGAAGCGTTGGCGAGGGTATGGCTAAGCCAGTCCGGGTGAAAGTCAAAGAGTTGATTGGTAGCCTTCATAGACTCCCCTGCAGCGTTTGGGGGCATCTGGCTGGATAGGCTTTCCGGGAATTTCGGAGGCCATGGATGGCCGG